>NZ_JAAUWS010000001.1:0-359271 GCF_014694465.1 Vibrio sp. S11_S32
ATTTTTATTGGAAATCGAGAGCGATGCTCTCGAATAAATTGAAACTTTACTTCATTTCTTTCGCAAAGAAGGCGCTGGCTTTTTTTAGGATCTCTTTCTCCATTCTAAGCTGCTTTACTTCCTTTCTCAGAGCCATTAATTCCGTTTTTTCATCTGCGTGACAGATGAATTATTGAGTTCGTCAGCCTTCTGCTTCCAAGTGTAAAGCAGGTTTTGTGATACTCCCAACGCATCAGCAGCTTGGGCGACAGAATACCCTTGTTCGGTATTGCCTCTTCTTTAAATTCTTTCGTATAAGTTCGATATTGACGTTTTGTATTCATATTCACCTCGATTGATTATCGTATTATCCACAATCAAGGTGTCCAGATCGATTAGACCAGAATAATCAATGAAGGATTAAGCGTGATTGATTGGGTCAAGCAACATCAACCCAATCTCATCATCTTAGACCTAATGTTACCGCATCGAGATGGCTTAGGTATTTACCGCGAGCTGAGAACCTTTAACGAGGTTCCGGTGATCATGGCAACCGCCAAAATTGAAGCAATCGATCGTTTACTTGGGTTAGAGTTGGGCGCAGATGACTATATTTGTAAGCCTTATAGCGTCAGAGAAGTCGTGGCGAGAGTCAAAAATATTTTGCGTCGCAGCCTTTCTTCGTCACAACACCACAATGACGATACGCAAGCAGTGTTGAGCATTGATGAGCCTGCAATGACGATGCATTACTACCAACAATCTTTAGTATTAACCCCTGCCGAATTTAAACTACTAACATTTTTATTTAATCATCAAGGGCAAATTTTCAATCGAAATCAATTAATGGATCAAATTTATCCCGACAGCCGGATCGTGACCGATCGCACCATCGATAGCCACATAAAAAACCTACGCAAAAAATTAACGGATATTAATCCAGACACCGATTGCATTAAATCGATTTATGGTATGGGTTATAAGTTCGAAATTTCTGCTTAATATCTAACTTTTTAATCGAATATTGCACGATGACTCTATCAATCATGCCTAAAAAAAGCAGCACCAATTTGGCACTGCTTTCGATTTTTTTCTTATAATTATAACTGTTTACCGTTACTCTCAATCACTTTTTGATACCAGTAAAAACTGTCTTTTTTGTAGCGTTTTAGCTCTTTCTCACTTTCTTCATCACGGTCGACATAAACAAATCCGTAACGTTTAGCATAACCATTTAACCAACTAAATAAGTCTTGGAATGACCAAGTGCAGTAGCCTAATACTTCACAGCCATCGTCAATCGCGGCTTCAATCGCTTCAACATGTTGCTTTAAGAAATCGATACGGTAATCATCGTGCACTTTACCATCTTCGGTTAAGGTATCAAATGCGCCTAAACCATTTTCACTGATCAGTACCGGCAAACCATAGCGTGAGGTAATACGGCGTAACGATACACGTAGACCATTTGGGTCAATAGCCCAGTTCCAATCGGTCATTTTTAAATAGTCATTATCGGCGCGAGCATATAACTCTTCAGTTGGGATAGCTTTTACATCAGACACAATCGACACTTGAGCCGCATTACCAGCTTGCACATTTTCTTGCTTATTATTAGGGTCGATATAGGTGGCAGATTGATAATAATTCAACCCCATGAAATCACACACACCAGCTTTGAGTAATTCTTTATCCCCAGGTTGGAAGTCAACTTTAATGCCTAGATTTTCAAGTAGTTTTAAACCAATTCGAGGGTATTCACCTTTAGCATAAACATCCATCCACAAGAAGTTTTCGATCTCTTGGGCGTTTTCCATCGCGATCACATCTTCTGGTTTTTCACTTTTTGCGTAGGTTGGTCCATAGGCAAAACTTGGTCCTACTTGTCCTTCAATACCCATATCACGGAATAATTTAATCGCACTGGCATTGGCTAAACTGGCAATATGGTTAGCATTAATAAAACGTTGATAATCTGATACTTTTGGTGGGTGTAGCTTTTGTACATAACCTAACCCCGTGAATATATTTTGTTCATTCATCGTGACCCAGTACTTCACTTTATTGCCAAATTCTTGATATAACAATTCACAATAATTAGTGAAATCTTTGATGATTTCGCGACTTTCCCAACCTGCATATTCATCTTGCAGTGTTTGTGGAAGATCCCAATGATAAATGGTTAGAATAGGCTCCACTCCAACTTCGATCAGCTTATCGATAACCTTGTGGTAAAACTCAATGCCTTTAGGATTGGCAGTGCGGCCATCCGCCATAACCCGTGGCCAAGAGACTGAAAATCGATAGGCGTTTAAACCCATTTCTTTCATTAAATCGATGTCTTGGGCAAATTGGTGATAGAAGTCGATCGCCACTTCGCCAGTGGTATTTTTAAAAGTATTACCAGGTATGCGTGAGTAGGTATCCCAAATTGATGGGCCTTTACCGTCTAAACTTGCGCCGCCTTCAATTTGATAAGCTGCCGATGCACTACCCCATAAAAAATCATTTTGAAATACCATTTTATATCCTTGCGAAATTGATAGTAAATAAGGGTTATTTAGGCTTCATAGTGATAGTAAACCATATAGTTATCACACCTAAAATCAATACTGATAAATTACGCTATTCATACCGATAAAACCTGAAATAAACTGTAAAACTGGGTTTTTATACGTATCTAATGGTGAATTATTTACCTTAATCACAGTCATGATCCGCACCATGAAACTTCATTATTTTGTTTCATAATCATGAAAGTTTCACGCCAAAACGGCTATTGTTAGTTATATTCCCAACTCACTTCACGTTACAAGTTTCAGCGACGAATACCCATTCCATAAATTTAATGATCGTTCAAAATTGAGTACAGAGAAAAGTGTCAAAGGCCATGAATGGCCTTTTATCAAGCGACCAAGGACGGAGCCGCGTCTTTTCGGCGTATTCAAATTGATCAAATATTAAATAGAATTGGTATAAAGCACTCTTTAACAACAGAAAATTAACGAGGTAATTAGGGAAAACGAAGGAGGGAAAATTTAAAGGTCTGCAACCGATTCACGGCAGACTAAGCGACCCGAAATCAACGGGCTATCTTTCATTTTTAGGCTGGTTTTCTCAAGCATTTGCTCAAGGTTCTCCATGCACACTTGTGCCAATTGATGGCTAGAATGACTAATGCAGGTTACGGTTGGGTTGAGTTGTTGAGCAAGCGGAGAATCTTCTAAGGAAATCACCGAGACGTCTTTGGGTACTTGGATATTAAACTGACGCATTAAACGCATTGCTTCAGCCGCGTAACTGTCTCGCTTTACTACGATGGCGCTATATTGAGTAAAACTGTTAATTAAACCCAGTAACGATTGTTCTGGATTTTGTTTCGCTTCAATCACTAAACGGCGATCATAAGGCAACGACAAATTTTGAATCGCATTTTTATAGCCATTCAATAATTCAGAACAACTGGCTTGGGTTAGATCATCCACCAACAAGGCAATTTTTCGATGCCCTTTTCCGAGTAAATAACGACAGGCACTTTCTGCTGCAAATTGATAATCAAATCCAACCGAAGTTTGCACATCGGTGAGCATACCATCCATGTGCAAGACGTTCTCAAACGCCGAAGTGTTGATGGTGCCATTAATCATTATCACCGCTTCACATTGCGAATTCAGTTCAAACAATGCATGTTGTTGCTCATCAACACTTTCGGCAAATTGCACCAGCATTAATTTATTCATCGCTTTAAGTTTACGCGAAATGGCAGGAAGGTAACTGGTGACACTGGCAGCGTCTGAAGTGTTGAGCACCACACCAACATAATGGCTCGATTGAGTGGCTAAGTTTTGCGCGGCAACGTTGGGGCTATAGTTGAGTTCTTGAGCAGCTTTTAACACAGCTAATCGACTATCTTCACGCACACCACGACTGCCGCTCATAACACGCGATACGGTCGCTTTTGATACATTAGCCAATCTTGATACATCTGTGATGGTTGCCATTGAGTTCTCTATTTACTCATACTACGAATGAATAGTCGATTATACCCTGCTTTTCGATAGGTTATCTAGCATTAGCTTCACATCAACCATTAACAAAATGTGTTGAAACGAATCGTCCTCGCTACTTCTACTTCACAGTGACTTAAATATAAAAATCGGTCTACTTATTGTCTTAATCCATATTCTAATAAGCAGACCTAGGGGATTTTTAATTCTATATTTAAGCAGCGAGACGCTTATGCAGATCAATCAACTCTGCCATCATTTCTTTTGCCAGCATACTGGTCATTAAGTGATCCTGAGCATGTACCATAATAAGCGTCATCTTGGTTTTTCCTTCGCCTTCATCCGCTTCAATTAATTTGGTTTGAACTAAGTGAGCCAAATTAGCAAACTCTTGTGACTCTTTCATTAGCGCTTCGGCTTTATCAAACTCACCCGCTTTGGCGGCAAATAATGCTTCAAAGGCAAGGCTTTTTGATTGACCCGCGTTAATGATAATACCCATAACTTGTTCTTCTAAATCCATATCCATTTTGTTTTCCTAGTCATTCTTCAGTTAATTTGTGTTTTAATTTGATGCTTAAGGTGGTTTAACGATAAAAAACTAAAAACCATTATTTTTTGATACTTCTGCGAACCACTCACCGCTTAATTTTTTGGTTCTGGTTTGCGTGGCTAAATCTAAGCTATAGAAGCCATAACGATTTTTATAAGCATTATTCCAAGACCAATTATCAATAAAGGTCCAAAGGTGATAACCGCGACAATCCGATCCTTCTTGAATCGCTTTATGCAACCAAGACAGGTGGTCTTGAATAAACTCGATTCGGTATGTGTCTTGGATTTGTCCATCCTTCAAAAACTTATCTTCACCTTCAACACCCATACCATTCTCTGAAATAAAGCATGGAATGTTGCCGTAGTTTTCACGTAAGTTAGTCATGATGTCATAAATGCCTTTTTCGTAGATTTCCCAGCCACGATGAGGGTTCATCTTACGCCCTGGCATTTCATAGTTTTCAAAGAACCATTCCGGCATAAATGGACCATTAGTATCAACAGCCGTTAATCGCGCTTTGACTCGGCGCGGCTGATAATAATTCACCCCAAGTATATCTACTTTCCCTGCCGCAATGATCTCACGATCGCCGGTTTCACACACAGGCATTTGACCATGTTCAGTTAACAAATCAACTAACCCTTGAGGAAATTCACCGGTTACTGATGGATCTAGAAAACTACGATTAAACAACAGGTCCGCGATATTGGCCGCTTTTAAATCAGCAGGGTTTTGCGAGCGAGGGTAAGACGGCGTTAAGTTTAAAATAATGCCAATCTGTCCCTCCTGTTGTTGGGTTTTTTGTTGATATTGACGGTATTTCGCTACCGCTTTAGCATGCGCTAACATAGTGTGATAACCGACGGTGACCGCACGACCAAAATCTACAACATTCGGGTAATGGAAGTCATATAAATAACCACCTTCAACCGGCACAATGGGCTCGTTAAAGGTAAACCAATACTTAACTCGGTCACCAAATAACTCAAAACACGTTGCGGCAAACTCAGTGTAGGCTTCGACCACTTTACGGCTTTCCCAGCCGCCTATTTCTTGCATTGCCATTGGCATATCAAAATGAAATAAGTTAATAAAAGGTTCAATGCCTTGCGCCAACATTTCGTCAATTACATTGTTATAAAACTCAACCGCTTTAGGGTTAACCTCACCACAACCATTGGGAATTAAACGAGACCATGAAATAGAGGTACGAAAAGAGTTATGTCCAATCTCTTTCATTAGCGCAATATCGCTACGATAGTGTTGGTAAAACGTCGACGCATCGGTTGCACTGACATCACCAAAGAATCGATTCGGTTGTGTCTTGTACCAATGGTCCCAAATGTTTTCACCTTTACCATCTTCAAATGCAGCACCTTCTGTTTGTGTCGCAGACGAAGCGCTTCCCCACCAAAAATTTTTCGGAAATTGATGTTGCATCATTGGTATCCTTTTCAATTTTTTGAACTGCGGTAATCTTTAATTATCGGAATAAAGCTTACCGCAGTGACTAATCTATTCGTGAGTGACATTATGCAGTTGCAGTTTGACCTTGAGTTTCTTCCGCATGTTGCTTGGCTTCATCTTCAAGTAACTGTTTTTCATACGCCTTGATAAATGGTAAGTAAACCACAGCGGCAATCGCCATACAGATAAAGCATAAAATCACAGGACTCAATGCCCAGTTTGCTGCCCACGATGCCCCTATTGGACCTGGTGTTGTCCATGGTGTCACTGAAACGACTCGTGCAACTAAATCAAATTTCAAAGCGAAGTAAGCCACTACCGCATTAATCATTGGCACGCACACGAATGGAATAAACATCACAGGATTCATAATGATTGGTGTACCAAACAATAGCGGTTCGTTGATATTAAACAGTGCAGGCACCGTACTTAACTTACCCACGGTTTTCAGGTGAATTGAGCGGCTACGAGCCAACATAAACGCAAGTGGTAACGTAGAGCCTACCCCACCAATCAGTAAGTAGTGATCCCAGAATCCTTGTAGGAAGATAACTGGTGGCTCCATGCCATTGGCTAGTGCTGTTTGGTTTACCGCTAAGTTTGCCAACCAAAATGGATTCATAATTCCGGTCACAATTAAAGCGCCGTGAATACCCGCAAACCATAGAATTTGACACACCAAGACCGCCAGTAGAATAGCTGGTAGCGAATCCGAAGCAGAGACTAAAGGCTCAAGCATTGACATGATCGCTTGCGGAATAATCATGCCCGTTTCAGCTTCAATGAATAAGTTCAAAGGATGAAGTGTTAAGATAATCACTAATACTGGTATCAAGATTTCAAACGAGCGAGCCACCCCAGCAGGCACTTCTGGTGGCAGTTTAATCGTAATATTTTTACGTTTTAAGAAGGCATATACTTCAGTTGCGTAAATCGCGGTGATCAGCGCGGTAAAAATACCCGGCCCACCAAAATAGGTCATCACTAACTTGCCATCTTCAATTGGCGCGGCCACTAATAAGAAAGACATTAACGCTAATAAGCCTGTCGCAAGTGGGTCTAAATCATAATGACGCGCTAAACTTGCCGCGACTCCAGTTGAGATAAAGAACGTCATCACGCCCATACTCAGGTTAAACGGCAACATTAATTGCTCGCGGTATTCGTTAGAAAAACCTAACCATGTTTGTGCAAATCCCCAAGAAGTGTCAGGTGAAAATGGAGGGAAGATAAACACCAACATGAATGAACCAACAATCATGAAAGGTAGAGCAGAGATAAATCCATCACGGATCGAAGTTACGTGTCTTTGATTTCCGATACGCCCAGCAATTGGCGTAACCTTTTGTTCGATAAAATTGGTCAAAGCATCATTGATAGAGCTCATGGTATGTCCTTAAGGTAGTCGTAATGTTCAATGCCTCATCTAAGGCACTTATACCCAAGTAACGTAAATAGGGGGATGTTACTTGGGTATAACAGTAAGCGAAGGTTAATGTCGTTGGCGGTACGTTTTATTTATTTTTTTGTACTCGTCCATTCAAACTATTTCTCTATCAAAGGAATTAGCCAATCAAAGATAATGCATGATCGAGGACTTTATCGCCCTTCTGCATGCCATAATCCATCATATTGATTGGCTCTACTTTAATGCCGTATGGATCCGCTTTCTTTTGTAAATCGGCTTGCATATATTTAATTTGTGGACCTAAAAGGACACATTCAAAATGAGGGGCATGCTGGTCAAACTCTGATGCTCCAAAAGCCTGAATATCCACTTCCAAACCACGCTTATCGGCTTCCGCGATCATTTTTTTCATTAACATGCTGGTCGACATACCAGCAGAGCAACAAAGCATAATTTTTTTCATAATAACCTCAGTTTTGGTTTAACATATTAAGTGAAACAAAGTGTGTTTCGATGTAACTAAGTTATCATGTGGAAACTTTTTGGAAACCGATTTCCAAAATCTGGAAACTTAAATGTGCATTTGATCACTCGATTGCAGAGAAAAATCTGGCAAAATGAGATCTAGTTAAACAATTCAAGCGAGAAAAAATGGATCAGCAAACCAATCGACTGCTTATGAAACGTGTCGAACGTCACATTTCACCAATTGCTAATTGGTTGGCGAGCAGTAAACACCTAATTGCGATCAGAGATGGGTTTCAGATTTCGATGCCGTTTATTGTTGTGGGCAGCCTATTTGTTCCTTTTATTTTTCCGCCCTTTAATCCTTCGAATTACCCAAGCATTAATGCGTTTCTATTAGAGTACCGAGCATTTTTTTCTACCATGTTTGAGCACACCATGGGGTTAATTGCTTTGTTTATTGCCTTTGGTGCCAGTGCCAGTTTGGCCAAGCAATATGGCATTCCAGAACGTTTATCAGGCTTAACAGGTTGCGTGGCTTTCTTATTGTTAACCGGAACCATTGAACACGCATCACCTGGCAGTTACCTAGGTGGTAATGGTTTATTTACCGCTATTATTTCAAGCATATACAGTATTGAAGTGATCCGATTTTTTTATCGCAAGGGATGGTATTTCGATATGCCAGAAGAAGTACCGCTCATTACCCGTAATGGTTTTAAATTAATCTTACCTTTGTTATTTATCATGTTGTCTTTGGCGATAATTAACTTAACTTTAAAACATTATACTGGTTTGTATTTTCCGCAATTAATCACTGACATATTCAAACCTTTGGTGATTGCCAGCGATACATTAACCGCCGTGCTTCTCTCGCTATTGCTTTGCCAACTGCTGTGGTTTATGGGGATCCACGGATCATTAATTGTTACCGGCATTATGAATCCGTTTTGGCTCAGTGGACTTATTGCCAACCAAACAGCGTTAGCCGCAGGTGCGCCGGTTCCTCATATCTATTTGCAAGGTTTCTGGGATTATTATTTGTTAATTGGTGGAGTGGGTTCGACTTTGCCTCTGGTTTTTATGGCGCTAAAAAGTCGTTCAAAACAATTAAGCTCAGTGGGAAAAATAGGGCTTATTCCCTCTATGTTTAATATCAACGAACCGATTTTGTTTGGATTTCCGATTATCATGAACCCAATGTTCTTTCTTCCTTTCGTATGTGTGCCGTTAATCAACGCCACTCTTGCATGGCATTTTACTCAGCTTGGTTTGTTAGACCCTTTTATTTCAATGTTGCCTTGGTCGATGCCCGCCCCGATTGGTGCATCGTTATCTGCAAATGGGAGTTGGCATAACATCTTGATGGTGCTGTTTGCGATGTTTAATTCTTGGATGATTTATCGACCTTTCTTTAAGGTGTATGAAAAACAATTAATTTCCCAAGAAACTCATTCTTCTTCATAGCAAGTTTCATCAATAAAATGTGAGTACCGACGTAATTTCACATCTTTTTTGTACGATATCGTTCAAATTGGTCATAAAGGTAGCTCGACAACCGCTCGATATTGATAAATTGTAGCCATACGTCACTATGAACGCGCTTTTTCTAAAAGGTATGGTATATGAAACAACAGTATTATTTGGCTTTAGATATCGGTGGAAGTGCGGTCAAATATGCCGTAATGAACCAACAAGGGGTCATTATTGTAAAGGGAGATTATCCTAGCCCTACGACTTCAATCGATGACTTTTGGCAACAGTTTGACCTGAACTTATCACACCTTTTCCAGCAATATTATATTATTGGCCTTGCTATTAGTGCGCCAGGTTCCGTCGATTGTGATTCGAGTGTCATTTATGGCCACAGTGCTTTACGGTATTTGCATGGCCCTAATTTTCGCGACTATGTCCAGCAGCAGTATCACATAAACTGCGAGATCGAAAATGATGCCAACTGTGCCGCTTTGGCCGAATTATGGCAGGCAAAAGAAGTTGATGATTTTTGTCTGTTAGTGATTGGCAGCGGTGTTGGTGGGTCAATGGTTATCGATGGTAAGGTCCACCACGGCCAGCATTTACATGGCGCTGAGTTTGGTTATATGTTTGTTGGCGCGGATGATGAGGGAAAGCCGGTGACATTAAGCGGTTGCGCCGCCACACGTTCGTTAATTAAAAACAGCGCTAAAGTGCTTGGATTACAAGAAAGCTACCTTAATGGTAAACAGGTATTTGAACTGGCCGAAAATGGAAATGAACGTATTCAGGCGGTGATCGATAAATGGTATCAAATGCTCGCGTATGGCGTTTATAACGTGCAATACATTAGCGATCCCAATCGGATCATATTAGGTGGTGCGATCAGTGTCCGGCCCGATTTTCTTGCGCGAATAGAACAAAAACTGGATCAAATATTTATTGAAAATCCATTTTCTAGCGTCCGCCCACAGCTCAGTGTGTGCCAAGCCGGTAACGATGCAAATTTAATTGGCGCGTTGCATCATTACTTGCAAAGACAGGGCTATGATCGACAAGCAAGCTGATATCTTCCTTATCTTATTGTTTATATGGCTATTATATTTAAAACCAACCGAGCAACTCAATTTGCTCGGTTTTTTATTGCTCATAAATTATCAAATACAAACCAAACATTCACGCCAACATTCCCCTTTTACATTCAAATTACCGCGTAAAAGACAACGCAATCGCCAAATAAATTTCCCATGAAACAACATCGATTTTGATTCATAGCCGATCCTACATTGGGATATATCCCACGCTTCTTTTAGTCAAAATCTTGGGAATGTGAAAGTTATCAAGTTTTACTAAAAACTCGCTGTAACCGGTTTCTGTAACCGGTTACATTTTGTTTTAGAAAATTATAACTACTATCTATTTACCGGGGGATACATGAATACAGACAAGATGAGCATAATTGATAAAGTGCTACCGAAAGTGCTTAAAGTTGTGACTTCAAAACCTATCACCGCCATTAAAGATGGCTTTATGCTAACCATGCCACTCACAATTATTGGTTCCGTCTTTCTATTAATCGCCTTTGTGCCAATCCCTGGCTATGGCAGTTTTATGGCCAGCATTTTTGGTGATGCGTGGACTACACCATTATTTCAAGTCGTTGGTGCAACATTTGATATTTTAGCCGTCATAGCCGTATTTGGTATTGCTTACACTTATGTACAAAACGAAGGCTATAACGGTGCTAACGCTGGCATTCTTGGGATTGTATCTTTTCTGATTGTGATGAAATCTTTTGTTCTCGCACCTGATGGTATTACCGAGATTGGTGGTGTGATCCCAAAAGCCTACTTAGGTGGAAAAGGCATGATTGGGGCTATTATTATTGGTCTAATCGTAGGTAAAATTTACGCCACCGCGCTAAATCGTAATTGGGTAATTAAGTTACCAGAACAAGTGCCTGAAGGGGTTTCTAATGCTTTTAAATCTCTCATTCCTGGCTTTGTCATTATCACTTTGGCTTTCCTAACTTACATTTTCTTTGAAGCTGTATTTGATAAAACTTTTATTGAAACCATTTACTTTATTGTACAAGCACCGCTACAAAACCTTTCCGACTCTTATTTCGGTGCGCTTATTGTTGCCATGCTTATCTCATTACTATGGTGGTGTGGCGTACATGGCACCGCGATTATAAGCGGTATAATGGGGCCGATATTCGTAGCTAATGCACTTCATAATCAAGATGTTATTAACAGCGGTGGCATTTTAGTTGCTGGTGACAATGCTAAAATTGTGACACAACAATTTATCGATCAATTTATTACCGTGGGCGGTGCAGGCCTTACTTTCGGCTTAGTTATCTGCATGTTGTTATTTTCACGCTCTGTGCAAATGAAGCAAATCGGTAAAATTGCGGTAATTCCTGGCCTGTTTAATATTAACGAACCCGTTATTTTTGCCACACCAATCATTTTCAATCCAATCATGTTAGTGCCTTTCTTACTTGCACCAATGATCTCCGTCACTATGGTTTACCTATGTATCGATGTTGGCTTAGTCGGTCCGTTCAGCGCAATACAAGTGCCTTGGACAACTCCTATTATTCTCGGTGGATTCATCATTGGCGGCTGGAGCGCAGCACTACTGCAAGTCGCAGTCTGCGCTATGACGGTTGCGGTATATTTCCCATTCTTTAAATACCAAGACAGATTGGCATTATCTCAAGAAGCTGGAAGTGACGAAGACACCCAGCCAGAAGAATCTGAGATGAAAAACCCTGCACAATCAATGTAATAACCAATAAATGGATTGCCACTTATCCAGTGGCAATCTCAAACAAGATAAATATAAAGGCATTCAATATGAAAAAGATTTTATTACTGTGTAACGCGGGCATGTCAACCTCGATGGTGGTGAAAAAAATGAAAGAATCTGCGCAAGCTAAAGGCATTGATGTAGAAATACAAGCATACGGCGCAGAGACATTCCAAGATCATTTAAACAGCTACGACATTTTCTTACTCGGCCCACAAATCCGCTTTAAGAAAGCCGAATTTCAAGCCATTGCCAATGGTGTAGGTAAGCGTGTAGAGGTCATCGACATGATGGATTACGGCATGATAAAAGGCGAAAAAATCCTCGAAGACACCTTGAAACTCATGGATTAGTAAACACTTAACGTCCTCAAAGTGGCTAAGCTAACTTTGAGGTTCACAAACGATTACATGTAAATAAATGGACAATCGCATGAAATTTGCAAACGATTTTTTATTTGGCGCAGCCACAGCTTCCTATCAAATTGAAGGCGCGTGGAACGAAGATGGCAAAGGCGTCACCAATTGGGATGAATTCAGTAAAATCCCTGGCAAAACATTCGAAAATACCAATGGTGATGTTGCCGTTGATCATTATCATCGCTACAAGGAAGACATCGCTTTAATGGCGGAGATGGGATTAGAATCTTATCGTTTTTCCATTTCATGGGCGCGCATCTACCCTGAAGGTACCGGTAAGATCAACCAACAAGGCATTGATTTTTACAACAATATAATTGATGAATGCTTAAAATATGGCATTGTCCCTTTCATTACTTTATACCATTGGGATTTACCTTTAACGTTAGAAAAAGCCGGCGGTTGGCTCAACAAAACCACCGCTCAAGCCTTTGTACAATATGCCTCCACTTGTTTCAAAGCATTTGGCGATCGCGTCAAGCACTTCATTACCTTTAATGAAACTGTGGTATTTTGTGGCCATGGTTATCTCGAAGGCGCTCACCCACCCGGCATTCAAAACGACCCTAAGAAATACTTCCAAGCCACCCACAATGTATTTTACGCCCACGCATTAGCAGTATTAGCTTATAAAGAATTAAATTTATTTGGCGAAATTGGTCTGAGTAATGTCTTTGCTCCCGCTTTTGCTATTGATGAACAACAAGACAATCTTTTTGCCGCCAATCATGCCAATCAATTTCAGTTAAATTGGTATTACGATCCAATCCTATTAGGCGAATATCCGGCGTATGTTATTGAACGGTTAGAGCAACAAGGTTACTTACCCGATTGGACTTTAGAAGAACTGGCAATCATCAAAAAGGCCGCCCCTTTTAATGATTTTATGGGACTAAATTATTATCAACCAGTTCGTGTCGAAAAGTTAACTGGACCAGTCGACCAGGTTGAACTCACTCGTGAAAATGCGACTGGCCGCCCTGGTAAGCCAAGTTTTGATCATGTTTATCGAAGTGTCATGATGGATGATAAACGCTACACCAAGTGGGGATGGGAAATTTCACCCGATGGATTTGTAGATGGTTTGGATATGCTGAAACAACAATATGGTCAAATCAAACTCTATATTACTGAGAATGGCTTGGGTGATGAGGATCCTATTATTGATGGTGATGTGCGTGATACACCGAGGATTGAATATATTTCTGACCACCTAAGCGCAGTGAAACAAGCCATTCGACACGGCGTGCATATTAAGGGTTATTTTGCTTGGTCTGCCATCGATCTCCTCAGTTGGCTCAATGGATATAAAAAACAATATGGCTTTATTTATGTCGATCATAACGACAATTTAGCGCGTAAAAAGAAAGACTCTTTCCATTGGTATCACCAGATTATTCAATCTCGTGGTCAAGATCTATAAATAGAAAATAATTAAAACACATCAAATTAGAAGAGATAATTATGTCAAATGTTCAAGATGTTCTTAGTGGCGAAGCACTAGAATCAGCAGTAATGGAACTTATCATCAATGCGGGTGAATCAAAGTCTTGTGCTATGGAAGCTTTATATGCAGCCAAAAAAGGCCAATGGGATGACGTAGATACTTTCTTAGCGCAAGCATCTGCCGCATCTAAACGTGCTCATGATGTCCAAACTGGATTGATAGGCCTAGATGAAGGTGAAGGCAAAGTCCCTGTAAACTTAATCATGGTACACGCACAAGATCACCTCATGACAGCGATGCTCGCGCGTGAATTAATTGAAGAACTCATTTCGCTTCACAGAAGCATTCAAAAATAACCTCGATACCGTTACTATTGGTAGCATGTATTAGATAATAAGGATCTAGCCAAAGTAATCCATAAACTTAGCTAGATCCTTTTTTATTGGCTCTATATTCCTGTACTTTGATGAGATCAGACAATAATTATGGCAACAATCAATGATGTATGTAAGCTGGCAGGTGTCTCTAAAGCAACGGTATCGCGGGTTATTAACGCTAAAGGTCAAGTGAAAGAGACCACTCGAAACTTGATCTACCAAGCAATGGAGGAGCTTAACTATAAACCCAACCGTTTAGCTCAAGCGCTTGCGACTAATAGTTCGAATAGTATTGGTTTAGTGGTGTCATCATTTGATGGTTATTACTTCGGTATACTACTAAAAGAAGCCACTCGTATTAGTTATGATGCCGGTAAGCAATTAGTAGTCATTGACGGGCACAATGAAGTTGAACGTGAAATCGAAGCGGCACATTCGTTAGATGCTCGAAAATGCGATGTAATTATTATTTACAGCCGAACCATGAGCACGGACGATTACCTTAATCTGCAACAATCCCTTTCTGTCCCCTTGGTGGTGATTAATCGAAGTCTACCCGATGGTTTAGGTCATGCTGTGGCATTTGATCAATATTATGCCGCCGAGCTCGCCATTAATCACTTAATTGAAAATAATCATCAGCAAGTCGCGATCATTACGCTTTCTCTTGCGACTTCAACGGGGCAATTTCGTCTGCAAGGTGCGACTGAAACATTAGCCAAGCATGGGTATCCTTTTAATCCGCAGTTGCTAGAAGATACTGAAGGAAAAATTCATGATGGTTATAATGCTTGTAAAAGCTTGTTAGACAAACGGCTCATGAACCCATTTAGCGCTATTTTTTGTTTCAATGATATGCTGGCGATTGGCGCCATTAAGGCATTAAAAGAGGCGAAAATTCGCGTACCGGGAGATGTTTCGGTGATAGGTATCGATAATGAAATGATTGGTACTTTTTTCACCCCAGAGCTCACGACTATCGAGATCCCAATTCATCAAGTCACCACACTGGCAATGGAAAAAGCCTTAAAGTTAGCCTCGGGCAAACCATTGACCCCGAGTACGGAAATTTTAAACGGTACATTAATTACTCGCAATTCAGTGTCCCCTCGTCAGATCTAAAAAAGGCGACCTTTGGCCGCCTTCTTGTCTCCTATTCATATCAAAATAGCGTCTATTTAAATACCTAAATTATTCTTGTGTCACTAAATTCAAAGAGATGCTGCCTACAGGCGCATTAATCGTTGTATACCAAGGTCTTGGTGGTTGGTTAATGCCATTTTCTTTGTTGTAGGCTTGCTCAGGATCGGTCAGTTGTTTGGTTTTTCCGAGCACATCTTTATGGGTGTAAATCGCGATATATTGGGCCGTTTTGTTGGTGCTATCGATATTAATTACCATTTCATAACGATCTCTTTCGCGCAGAACTTGTGACTTAAACGTAGACTGATATTCCCCCTCAATGGCAGAAAAATCTTTATTTAATAATTGAGCGTAAGGTGCAAAAACTGTCTCACACGCATAACTATTAATATTGAGTTTCTGACCATCATTAATCGGTGCTAACTTAATTAAGCGAACAAAGGACTTACCTGAATCCAAGTGCATAACTTTGTCTTTCTGACTAATCGTTAAATTTTCAATATGATCACCACTCATCACAAATGGGGTGAGATCTGAAAAATGCTGCGCGGTCACTGCTTGCTTGTCGAGCGATTGAATTAAATCAACACTTGTCTTGCCATCAACGCTTTTCGCTTCTGCTATTTCATTGGTTTTGCTCGGCCCAAATAAGTTCGGATTTAAAATATTACCATCTTTATCCGCGCAACCTGTTAATAGTAGCAATACACTTAATGCGATTATTTTTTTCATGCTTCTTTCCTGCTCGATAATTCCAATGGCTTTAACTATAGATTGAGACTTTTATTGCTTGCTTGCAACTTCTGTCATTTCGGGCGATCGCTACTTTTTGAAATGTTTCACCCTTATGAAACCTTTCATCAAGCGCCGTATTTTTCTTTCAGGCAAGATCCCATTTATCATGCGTACTTTCACATCTTTTTTTTATATCCATGAAACAAACCGGTTTATTCCAAATAAAAACCGATAATAAATTATTTACTTGAACTTGATAATTTCACTATAATACAACGACTTATGAGTCACACCTCCAAGTGTAATTAATCATAGTGTGATTTAGCTATCAAGCTTAGACGGAATATTTTGTTTCATGGCTCCCATCACCTCTAGTCAACTGTGATTTTATTCAATCATTTCAAATCTTTCACTTCATATAATTTCCCACAGATTAAGAAACCTATAAAAATTTATAACAAGCACCTTCGAGTGCAAAAAGGGAATACATATGAAAATCTCTACACTAGCCTTGGCTTTAGCTGCTGCCACTACTCTACCTTTTACTGTTCAAGCTGATGATAGTTTTACTTTTAGTGGTTACGCTCGTTATGGTGCAGGCTATAGTGACGATGGTCCTTTATATAAAGGTTCTTTGCAAAACGGTATCAACGTGATCCAAACCGCAGGTAACCAATACACCAAAACCGGTCGTTTAGGTAACGAAGGTAATGGTTTCGAGTTCAAATTAAATAAAGCCTTTATTCAAGATGATATGAAATGGGATGTTGCAGTCATGCTTGATGATGGCTATGACGGCCAAGCAACCGGTATTTCTCAAGCATACGCAGGTGGTAGCGGCATTTTTGCTACTCAACCTAATGCTTATATTTGGGCTGGTCAACGATTTAATGACCGAGAACAACTTGGTACCAATGATTACTATGTACTGCAAAACGATGGTACGGGTGGTGGTGTTGATAACTTAGATTTCGGCTTTGCCAAGTTTGATATTGCGGTGGTTGCTGGAGATAAAGGCCGTAACGGGCGCTATGCAGTTACCTCTCAACTGCATGACATTATCTTAACCGATAATCAAAGCTTACGTTTCCATGCTAACTTTGGTTGGGGTAATGGTTATGAGCAAGATGGAACTGATGATGCTGCAACTAAGAAAGTTGATGATCATACCGCTTACCAATTAGCCGGTATTTATCGCCTGACTTGGGCCTCAGGTTGGAATGAATTCCAAGTTCGTTACGGTAATGGTACTCGTAGCCAAATCTTGAATAATGGTACAGGGGCAGATGGTGATACTTTAGGTGCTTTCATGCAGGGTGAAATCGATTTCACCAACAACATTTTGATGGAATACACTTTCAGCCATGAAAACAACGACCTAGAAACCAATGTTAGTGGCACTGATGAAAAATGGAATCAAGCGGTTATTCGCCCAGGATACCGTTGGAATGACCGTATGAGTACTTGGTTAGAGCTGGGTTACGACCAAGTTGAATTTGGTGACAACTTAGGCACTAACTCATCGTGGAAAGCAACATTATCGCAAAACGTTGGCTTAGGTAGCTTTATGGGCTCTCGTCCAATGCTACGTTTCTATACCACTTATGGTGAGCTTGATACTGAATATGTTGCAGCAACTCAAGCCAAAGATGGCACTTCAGATGGCCTAACCTTTGGTGCCATGTTTGAAGCTTGGTGGTAAGCCCCTTGATTTTAATTTAAATCACCTCGTTTAAACGTTAAAAGCACCCGCTCATAATAATTGTGAGCGGGTGCTTTCATCTATTCATCTATTCATCTATTCATCTATTCATCTATTCATCCAGGATTTTGAATCCTTTCAACGCCCATGAAACAAACCGTATTTATTTCATGAAAAACCTGATTAGTGTCAGTGCTTTCAATCTTTTAACATCCCAAAATCATCAAGCGGCATGAGCGTGATATGACTCGCATTATCTCACAACATTCCTCACTAGAATCACAGCAGATCATAATAACGCTAACAAAATTAGCGATAAAACAACGTAGTGAAGGCAAAAGATGGCGACGATTAGACAAGTTTCAGAATTAGCCGGTGTCTCTCAGGCAACCGTTTCTCGTGTGGTCAATGGCAGCAGTCGTGTTAGTCACGATAAGAAACTGCGAGTTGAAAAAGCCATGCAAACTCTTGATTATCAACCGACGTCCATTGCTCATTCATCAGCTCGGATTAAAACGGGTTCAGTTGGATTAGTGATCCCCGAATTGGCAGGGCCTTATTACGGCAATATAATGCACAGCATTGAAACCACCTTGCGCCCACTGGGTTATCATTTAGTGGTTACCTCTGGAGGCGATAATATCCAGGCAGAACAATCTGCCGTTGATTTTCTACTCAGCCGTCGTGTTGACGCGTTATTACTTTATACCTCATACCTTTCTGATGATGATTTAATTGACCTATCCAATCAAAATATTCCCTTAGTTATCCTAAGCCGTGAGATCCCCGAATTAGTAGATTCTTGTATCGATCTTGATGATGAAATGGGTGGACTCGTCGCGACTCGTCATTTAATTGAACTAGGGCATCGTAAAATCGCTTGTATCACCGGTCCATTAGCCAAATCCGGCGCTCGTGCGCGTTTGCAGGGTTACCGAACAGCGTTAGAGGAAGCCAATATTATCTATGATGCCAAATTGGTTATTGAAGCAGGTTACACTGAGCTTTCCGGCACCCGAGCTTTTGAAAAACTGATTAATCGTACCCAAGAATTTTCAGCTATATTTTGTTGTAACGACTTAATGGCTATTGGGACATTAGGAGTGCTAAAAGAGCATAAAACACAATCACCTATCTCGGTCATGGGTTTTGATAACATCTTGTTTAGCCAATATGTATCCCCTTCTCTCTCAACGGTTAATTATCCAATTGAAAAAATGAGCATCGAGGCAGTGCACCTGCTGCTGCAAAAGTTAAACAAGCAAAAACCGGATGTGCAGTTCAAATTCTCACCCACATTAGTCGCTCGTGAATCGACTCGTGCCTATCCGCATATTTAAGCCTATCACTGTATTCTCACCTCTAAAAAAATCGTTGTTAACAAAAGCTAACAACGATTTATTCTTAACAAACATGGTATAAGAGAATTAATTTAAGCTAAATTTCGCGGTTGAATCACGCATTTTAAGTTCAACTGGCGGAATAGGATGAGGTTGCTTATTGCCATTGATCACATCTAATAATGTATAAACGGCTGCTTGTCCAAACCCTTCTAATGGTTGTTTGATGGTGGTCAGAGGCGGTATAAAATAACGCGACATAATTAAATCATCAAAGCCGACTACAGATACATCTTGTGGTACTCGAATATCATGTTGATACAAGGCTTGCATTGCCCCATAGGCACTTTGGTCGTTGGCGGCAAAAATTGCACTAAAAGAATGCTTTTCTTTAATTAAACGACAGACCGCGTCGAATGAGTCTTTCATTTCAAACTCACCTTTGCGGATCAGTTTTTCATTAATCGTTAGCCCTGCATCACGTAATGCTCGCTTATATCCTTCCAGACGCTGTTGCGCATCAGCATGGCTGATAATGCCTTGTAAATGTACAATTCGGCTATGCCCTTGTTGAATAAGGTGATTGGTCGCCATATAAGCCCCAATACTGTTATCGACTTTAATCGAAGCCACTTGTGGACTTTCTATTTGACGACCTATCGCCACGATCGGGGTACTTTTCGCATATTTATTGATTTGATCATCACTCAAGGTGCCCGTTAAGGTCATAATGCCATCGACTTTCTGACTGATCAGTTTATCCATCGCCTTGGTTTCGGCTTTGTTATCCCAATAACCGGTGGCGATTAATAAATTATAACCACGACTGGCCACGGCTTTTTCCATGCCGAGTAAAATTTCACTTGAAAATGGACTTTCTGCGCTTTGAATAAGTACACCTAGAGTCATGGTACGAGACACGCTTTTCACCCCTTGGCGCGCACTGGGTTTATAGCCTAGTGTTGAGATGGCATTTTCAATTAATTCACTTTTATCAGCCGCAACAAAAGTGGTTCGATTCAAAAATCGAGAAACGGTACTTGGCGACACCCCTGCCAGCTCTGCAACATCATAAACGGTTGGCAACGAGATTTTTTTACTTTTCAATTGATTTCCCCTGCAAGTAATATTCTTTAATTTCTTATTGTTCTATTTTGGGATTATTTTAGGCTGTAAAAAATATACCTCAATAGACCGAGATCAAAAATGACGACTGGCACGTCCTTATTTCCCTCAAAAAAAAGCAGCACCAATTTGGCACTGCTTTTGATTATTGAATCATGTAATAACTTAGGCTTAATCCACCAGCAAACAAGAAACTGAATGCACGTCCGATCCTTTTAGTTGCGGTTTTTGCTCGGAACATTGCGCGGTGGCTATTGGGCAGCGAGTTCGGAACACACAACCTGAAGGTGGATTGATTGGCGACGGTAAGTCCCCTTCCAACATTTGGATTTTCTTGGCGCGTTCTTTTCTTGGGTCGGGGATCGGTACAGCAGACATCAAGGCTTTGGTGTAAGGGTGCTTTGGATTCGCAAATAATGCATCCGATTCACCTAATTCTACCGCGTTGCCTAAATACATCACCAATACCCGATCGGAAATATGTTTAACCACCGATAAATCGTGCGCAATGAATACCAAACTCAAACCCAACTCATTTTGCAATTCTTTAAGCAAGTTAACCACTTGCGCTTGGATAGACACATCGAGCGCTGATACCGGTTCATCACAAATGATCATTTTCGGGTTTAAAATCAAAGCACGGGCGATACCGATACGTTGACATTGACCACCTGAAAACTCATGCGGATAACGGTTGATAACGTTCGGCAGCAAGCCGACTTTATCCATCATCGCTTTCACTTTCGCTTTTACTTCGGCTTTGCTTAGCTTGGGATAAAAAGTCACTAACGGTTCGGCAATGATGTCACCGACACTCATTCGCGGGTTTAATGACGCCAATGGATCTTGGAAGATCATTTGAATTTCTTTGCGTTTTTCACGCTTTTGCACTGCTTGCATACGGGTTAAGTCTTGACCTAACCACAATACTTCACCTTCGGTGGCTTCGACTAAACCAACAATGGCACGCGCAAACGTCGATTTACCACAGCCCGATTCACCCACAACACCAAGGGTTTCGCCTTCAAATAAACGGACATTGACGCCATCAACCGCTTTAAGCTTTGACGGTTTCGCCCATGGCCACGCCGATTTAGCAGCAATGTTAAAGTGGACTTTAAGATCTTTAATATCCAGTATGAGTTCTTTACCGACAGTACTCGATTGAGGTGCGGCGCTCAGTTCAGGTGCGCCGTCTGTTACTAATGTTGACTGAGTCATTATTTC
This sequence comes from Vibrio sp. S11_S32, assembly GCF_014694465.1. NCBI lineage: Bacteria > Pseudomonadati > Pseudomonadota > Gammaproteobacteria > Vibrionales > Vibrionaceae > Vibrio > Vibrio sp. S11_S32. The sequence goes on from NZ_JAAUWS010000001.1 coordinate 21,691, forward strand.
CAGCCCTCCCATTGAGAGAAACATGCGCGAGAACGGTCTTCACCAAACGGCAGCAGTTGTGGCGCTTCACTACGACAGCGATCCATCACACGGTGACAACGTTCTTGATATGGACATCCCGGTGGTAAGCGCAGTAAGTTTGGCGGATTACCCGGAATGGTTGGCAATACCTCACCAACAGAATCTAAACGAGGGATAGCACGTAACAAACCTTCAGAGTACGGGTGGCTTGGATCATAGAAAATGTTATCGACCGAACCATATTCCATCGTACGACCCGCGTACATAACCAACACCTTGTCACACGAACCGGCTACCACACCTAAGTCATGGGTGATCATAATAATCGCGGTATTAAATTCATGTTTAAGCTCATTAAGCAGATCCATGATTTGCGCTTGGACTGTTACATCAAGCGCGGTGGTTGGTTCATCGGCAATCAATAATTTAGGACGACATAACAACGCCATGGCAATCATCACACGCTGGCGCATACCACCGGAAAACTCGTGCGGATACATGGTGATACGTTTACGCGCTTCTGGGATTTTCACCGCTTCAAGCATTCGTACCGATTCTTCAAATGCTTCGCTTTTCCCCATGCCTTTGTGCAACATCAGCACTTCCATCAACTGATCACACACCTTCATATACGGGTTAAGTGAGGTCATTGGATCTTGGAAAATCATCGCGATTTGTTCGGCGCGAATGGTGTTAAGTTCTTTTTCTGGCAAGTTGAGGATTTCTTTGCCTTCAAACTTAGCACTACCCGAAATAACACCATTTTTAGCCAGCAAACCCATAATAGCAAAAACAGTTTGAGATTTACCTGAGCCGGATTCGCCCACAATGCCTAATGTCTCACCTTGTTGCAGTGAGAAGTTTAAATCGTTGACCGCGGTTACCATGCCGTCTTGGGTTTTAAATTCAACCCGTAAGTCTTTTACATCTAATAAGCTCATAATACTTCCTTGTTCTTATCTGTCTTTAGGGTCAAGTGCGTCACGCAGGCCATCGCCAACATAGTTAAAGCAGAATAACGTTACCACCATGAATGCGGCAGGGAATCCGAGTTGCCAAATCGCGATCTCCATAGTTTGTGCGCCTTCTTGCAGTAATGCTCCCCAACTTGTCATTGGTTCTTGAACTCCAAGACCAAGGAAAGATAAGAATGATTCCGTCAAAATCATACTTGGTACTAATAGCGTGGAATACACCGCCACAATACCTAAAACGTTTGGCACGATATGGCGAGTAATGATTTTCCAGTTACTTACCCCACAGACATGCGCCGCTTCAATAAATTCTTTGTTACGCAAGCTCAACGTTTGACCACGCACAATACGCGCCATATCCAGCCAGGCAATCGCACCAATCGCGACAAAGATTAAAATGATATTACGACCAAAGAAGGTCACCAATACGATCACAAGGAACATAAATGGTACCGCGTATAAAATCTCAAGAATACGCATCATGATACGGTCGGTTTTTCCGCCAATAAAGCCAGATGCTGCGCCGTAAAGAGTACCAATTAAAACGGCCACTAATGCACCCAGTATGCCGACCATAAGAGAAATACGACCGCCCATTAAGGTACGAACATATAAATCTCGCCCTAAGCTGTCGGTGCCGAATATATGCTCCATTGATGGCGCGGCTTGCAGTGAGTACCAATCGGTATCATCGTAAGCAAAGTGGGCAAACATCGGCAGAAAAATAACCGATAGTGTGATTAACACAAGAATGACTAAGCTCACCATCGCCGCTTTATTACGCATAAAACGGATACGGGCATCTTGCCATAAACTGCGACCTTCAATTTCTAAGTTCTCAGAGAACTTTTCGATCGCTTCCATATTTTGTTGTTTATTTAACATAGCGATAGCCTCTGATTAGTAACGAATTTTCGGATCAATATACGCCAGAAGCACATCGACTACGGCATTGAAGAGAATGAATAAGAAACCAATCAAAATGGTAATTCCCATCACTAACGAGTAATCACGGTTAAACGCTGCGTTGACAAATAACTTACCAATACCTGGCAGGCCAAAAATAGTTTCGATCACTACCGATCCGGTAATAATGCCAACAAATGCTGGCCCCATATAGGACACAACAGGTAACAACGCAGGTTTAAGTGCATGTTTAAAAACAATATAACGATAGCTCAACCCTTTAGCACGAGCGGTTCGAATAAAGTTACTGTTAAGGGTTTCAATCATGCTGCCACGCGTAATACGGGCAAAAGTGGCAACATAAAGCAGCGACATCCCGACCATAGGTAAGAACATGTAGAAGAAGCCACCCCCTTGCCAGCCACCAGCGGGGAACCAACCTAAATTAATCGAGAAGATATAGATCAATACCGGAGCAAGAACAAAGGAAGGCATCACCACCCCGAGCATCGCAGTGGACATTATGGTGTAATCGACCCAGGTATTTTGCTTCAAAGCGGCAATGGTTCCGACCCCGACCCCCAATATCACAGTGAAGATGAAGGCAAAGAAACCCACTTTGGCAGAAACAGGTAGCGCTGCGTAAACTAATTCATTCACGGTGTAGTCTTGGTACTTAAAAGATGGCCCAAAATCCCCTTGTAGGATATTGGTTAAATAGGTGGTGTATTGGGTGAGTACCGGCTGATCTAAACCGTATTTTGCGTTAATGTTTGCCATCACTTCCGGTGGTAACGGGCGTTCACTTGAAAACGGGTTACCTGGGGCAAAACGCATTAGAAAGAAAGACACAGTGATCAATACCAGCAATGTGGGTATTGCCTCTATCAGTCTTTTCAAAATGAATTTAAACATAGTATTACTTCCAATAGTGACTAATTTTAGTTAATCCTGCATAAGCGACATTGTTGCTATTAAGCGGTCCACTTACACATTCCCTTTTATTGTTTTTATATTTGCTACTTGATGTCTGGCTCTAACTGATAGCAGAATCATGGGGTGGTTAAGCCGCACGATTGAGTTATCGCCTAGCGTGCAACGTTAATTTGAATGGATCCATTTCACGTTACTTTATGACTATCGAGGGAAAAATTGAATATCGTTAGGAAGGCCGAATCATTCGGTGATCACGCAAGTTCAATGATAAGCGCACAGTGAATATCACTACGGTTATATTGAGTTGTATGCGAGTTCCTTTCTCATACAATTTTCCGACAAGTTGCCATGCCAGATAAAACACACTAAGCAAAACGATGTATCGCTTACTCGTGATCAATTCAATATGCATTCATTTGCGATTGAATTTGATCATGTATTTCTATAAACACACTACCAAGAAACGGCATAATAATCTATTAAATACACATTAAATGCTTATATATTCCACCTAAATATGAGTTAAACCACATAAAATAGCAATGGGTTGCTTACATTTGATACAAATCATTTGAATTACAATCTTTAGGGTTATTGAAACATTCATCATCAGCTAGAAAATGAAAAAGTAAAAAGGCTTTGCAGCTGAGCTACTGCCCCGCTACAAAGCCATATTTTTACGTCATTAGCTTGCTATTTTTACATCATTAACTGGTTATCTTGACTGCAAAAATCACTTCGCTTTAATGTAAAGATCTTTGGTATAAATCTTATCTTCGGCGTTATTTTCAGGGAATCCACCAACCAGTGGCGACACTAAGCGTGCTTTCACATATTGGAAAATTGGCGCGATCGGCATATCACGCGCGAGCAGTGTTTCTGCTTGGGCGTACAAATCGGCACGCTCTGCATCACTGGTCGATGCCAATGCTTTTGCCATCACCGCATCGTATTCTTTGCTGTGATAACGAGGATCATTCGAGCTATTGTTAGATTGCATTAATGACAAGAAAGCCGATGCTTCGTTGTAATCGCCACACCAACCTGCACGAGTCACTTCGAAATCGCCTTGACGACGCGTATCTAAGTAGGTTTTCCACTCTTGGTTTTCAAGTGTCACGGTCACGCCTAATGATTTTTTCCACATTGACGCAATTGCAACGGCATTTTTCTTGTGGTTATCATCGGTGTTGTATAACAAGGTAAATTTAAGCGGATTTGATTTATCGAAGCCAGCTTCTTTCAGCAATTCTTTGGCTTTAGCAATGCGCTCCTTTTGTGTCCATTTGGCATACTCAGGCAATGCTGGGTGGAAATCTGCCACAATTTCAGGTGTTAATGTGTAAGCTGGCTTTTGACCTTGACCCAGTAAAATTTTTGTCATCACATCACGATCAATGGTGTAAGACAGTGCTTTACGCACTCGTACATCATCAAACGGTGGTTTCTGGTTATTAAAACCGTAGTAGTAAGAAACATAAGTTACCGACGACTTTTAGATCTTCTGGATGTTCTTTTTGCAGGTTTTTGAAATGCTCATTTGGCAGTTCGTCAGTCATTTGAAGCTCACCAGAAAGGAAACGGTTCATTTCAGCGACTTGGCTTTCAATTGGTAAATAGGTCACTTTGTTGATAATAGTGTCTTTATCATCCCAATACGTTTTACTACGAACCAATTCCATGCGCTCGTTTAATACCCATTTATTAAGAACATAAGCGCCGTTGCCGACGAAGTTTTCAGCTTTAGTCCATTGATCGCCATACTTTTCGACGACTTTCTTATTCACCGGCATCACTGTAGTGTGCCCCATCATTTTTACAAAGTACGGTACCGCTGATTCAAGTGAGACTTCAAGGGTATTAGCATCGAGAGCCTTTACACCTAATGTCGATTTATCTGCTTTGCCACTAATGATTTTTGCCGCATTTTTCATGGTAGTCATTTCTAAATACCATGCATACGGAGAAGCGGTAGCCGGATCAACGGCACGTTGAAAAGCAAACACAAAATCATCGGCGGTGACGGGATCACCATTCGACCATTTTGCGTCTTTACGCAGATGGAAAGTAAAGGTTTTGTTGTCTGTGGTTTCCCAAGTTTCGGCCACGCCAGGAACGACATTACCGTCACCGTCTTGAACCACTAAACCTTCAAATAAATCACGAATAACGTTGGACTCTGGCACACCTTCGGTTTTTTGCGGATCAATAGACGCCACTTCTGCGCCATTACCTTTTACCAATTCTTGCTTATCGGCAAGCTTAGTGCCTTCAGGAACATGGGCAGCCATTGCAGAGAAAGTTGCCGCGCCAAACGTTAACCCAGCACCAATTAATAGCGCTTGAGTGATTTTATTCTTAATCATATTGTTAAACTCCAAATTTTTATTTAAATGCATCCATGACTTCTTTATCGGTATATCTCCCCCAGTACACTGGGTGTAGCACGTAAATCTAATAACGCAGTATTATAAGAGTATTTTCACTGCTTGATGTTACATGAGCCAGATAAAGACTCGATAACATTAGCAACCTTTAACGTTAACAACCATAGTGAATATCAAAAAAGGCTACGTTATTAACACTTTTATTACCCACTCGCATAATAATTCAGCAAATCGCACCGAATCAGCATAAATACCCAGTGACGTGCATTTATTTATTTCCATTACTCGGCTGAAAAACGTGCCAACAGTAGATGCGACATGTAACTAAATGTTAATAATCGCCATTGTTCGAGCAAAATTGTCGCTAGTTGATATTTCAATAGTTACAACCAAAGAATTGACAAGTTTTATCAAATATCGACTCTGTACGACATTTAACTGCAAATTTAAACACTTGATTAGCATTTAGTACAAGGTCGCTTCAAAAAGGCACCATTGTGCTTTGTCAGGTCATCATTACTCATCAACACTACAATGGATGCGATATAAACCTATAGATGTTCGGTATATGTCTGCAGCTTTCATCGCCCCCTAATCTTTGCGATGGATCATACCAATCAGCGTATTTGGATAATCCGATATTTCTACGATTGGTATTACTTCAAGGAATGAGAGAGAGAAATGATATGAAGCGTTTCAATCTAACCGCAGTAGCAATTTCTTTAGCGTTAGGTTCTGTAGCAGCACATGCCGCTCCCGGAGCCCCCGCTTTAGATATGTATGGTTCGAAGAATTTACAATTTTCAAAAATCGATTTGGCGATGGAAACAACGTCAGGTTACAACAGCATGGTGCAATATCACGACCAAGCTAAAGTCGATATTATTTTTAACCAATACAGTGGTGTTAAAGGTGATACTTACAACATCTATTTTGATGGTGAAGTGGTAGCAACAGGTCCAATTAACGGCAGTAAAACCACTGCATCGTTTAGTTATCCTAAAGGCGGCGTTTACCAAATGGTGATCGAAGCTTGTGATGATACTGGTTGTACTAAGTCTGCATCTGAAGCATTAACCATTGCCGATACCGATGGCTCTCACTTAGCGCCATTAGTGATGAATACCGATCCAAACAACAAGAGCTACAACACCGATAAAAATACCGTCGTCGGCACCTATTTTGTTGAATGGGGTATTTATGATCGTGAATACACGGTTGATAACCTTCCTGCTGATAATTTAACCCATATCCTTTACGGCTTTATTCCAATTTGTGGGCCAAATGAATCGCTAAAATCTGTGGGTGGAAATAGCTTTAACGCGCTACAAACCGCGTGTCAGGGCGTGCCTGATTACAACGTGGTTATCCATGATCCGTGGGCGGCGTATCAAAAAAGCTTTAAACAAGCAGGACACGAGTACGACACCCCTATCAAGGGTAATTTTGCAATGATGATGGCGCTTAAACAGCGTAATCCTGATCTAAAAATCCTTCCTTCTGTGGGTGGATGGACACTTTCTGATCCTTTCTTTTCTTTCACCGATAAATCAAAGCGCGATATTTTTGTCGCCTCTGTTAAAGACTTCTTAACCACTTGGAAGTTTTTTGATGGGGTTGACATTGACTGGGAATTCCCAGGTGGCGGTGGTGAGAATGCCAACCTAGGCGATCCGCAAAAAGATGGCCCAGCATACGTTGCTTTAATGCAAGAACTGCGCGCGATGCTGGATGAGCTTGAAGTGGCCAATGGTAAAGAGTATGAGTTAACCTCTGCGATTAATGCCGGTCACGATAAGGTTGAAGATGTGGATTATGGGCAAGCGGTTCAATATATGGATTACATCTTCGCCATGACTTATGACTTCTATGGCGGTTGGAATAACGTTCCGGGTCACCAAGCTGGTTTATATTGCAGCAGCGCACTCCTTCCTGGTCAGTGTGATGGTACTGGCAACGACGCGGAAGGAAAGCCATTTAAAGGCCCTGCTTATACCTTAGATAATGGTATTCAGTTGCTATTAGCTCAAGGTGTTCCAGCCAATAAGTTAGTTGCTGGTGTTGCAATGTATGGTCGTGGTTGGGATGGTGTGATGCCAAACACATTAACCGATGCGACGAATCCAATGACGGGTACGGGTAACGGTAAATTTACTGGCACCAAAGCTCAAGGTGTTTGGGAAGCTGGCGTTATTGATTACAAAGGCATTAAAGAGTTCATGTTAGGCGCCGACAAACAAGGCATCAATGGCTACGAATATGGTTATGATGAAAGCGCACAAGCGCCTTATGTTTGGAATCGTTCAAACGGTAAACTTCTGACCTTTGATGATGACCGCTCAACGATTGCTAAGGGCGAATACGCGCGTAGCTTAGGTTTAGCTGGTTTATTCTCGTGGGAAATTGATGCTGATAATGGTGATATCTTAAATGCAATGCATGAAGGTTTAGCCGGTGAAGCCTCTAACCGTCCACCAAGCGCTAATGCTGGTGTTGATAAAGTGGTGGTTGGCCCTGCGGCGGTAGTACTTGATGGTTCTGGGTCGAAAGATGTCGGTGGCTCAATTGCTTCTTACGCTTGGACACAAACCTCGGGCCCTGCGGTAACCCTGAGTAATGCAACGGCAGCCAAAGCCAGTTTTGATGCGACGGAAGTAACGGAAGCACAAACGTATATCTTCTCTTTAACGGTTACAGATAACGAAGGTGCTACTGCTACCGATACGGTTGTGATCACGGTTAATCCTGTCGATGTTCCGGTTGAAAATACCGCGCCAGTGGCTGCAATTGTTGCTCCAACCCAAGCTCAAGCCGGTGATACGGTTGTGATTGACGCATCAAGCTCTACCGATGCTGAAGGCGATGCTTTAACTTATACTTGGACTCTGCCTTCTGGCGTGACTGGTAGCGGTGCAAGCATTAGCTTTGTCGCGGGTGAATATGATGCTGATACTACTCTAAACTTTAGTGTGACGGTCAGTGATGGTCAGCTGTCTAGCTCTGCATCCATTTCGGTTGTCATTCTAAAAACTGAAGGAAGCGTAGACCCTGATCCAACCTGTGATAATGCTTGGGATAGTGCGGCAGTTTATACCGGCGGAGATCAAGTGACACTAGAGGGCACTCTTTATGAGGCTAAATGGTGGACACAAGGTCAAAATCCTAGCCTATCGGGTGAATGGGGTGTTTGGAAAAACCTAGGTGCAGTAACCTGTAACTAATTTTACAAAGATAACCATGACAAAAGCCAATAGATCACTCTACTGGCTTTTATTTTTTGATAAGACGTTAAATCATAACCCTCTTATCTTGTTCACTTTTCAGAAAATTTACTTTCCTGTGTATGTGCTATGAGACTTATCTAGTTTGTAGAAAGTCGCTTGAGCGTAATCATCTAGGTCACCAGAGATATTTTGGTTATAAACACCGGCTTTAAAGTACATGTACTTACCACCCACATCGTAACCACTTTCACTCATATCAACGACTTGTTTTACATCCGGCTTACCAGGGCGCATAACTGTAACTGTCATCGTGTTACCTTTAACCGCGATTTGGTAGCTAAATTTCTCGCCAAGTGCGATACCTTTATCACCGATTTCACCCGTCATGCCACCCACTAAGTCATAGAATGTATCCGTGCCTTTCAAGGTGTTTTCGTGTGCGAAGTAAACCGTACCTGTTGGTTGGTTTGGCAATTTACGGTAGTACAGTCGAATTGGCTCATCATCTTGATCATGGATTTGACCAATAATAAAGCGACCAACTTGACCGGCTTCACCTGTTGTCGTGGCGTGGTCAATTTTAAGTGTCGCGTTTAGTACACCATCAACACCACCGGCGGCTTTTTGGTCAGCCACTGGCGCAGAACTGAATACCCAGTTGTTTTTGTTAACCCCTTTCGTTGGGATTGATTTATCACCTTTACGCAGCATTTCACGTAGTTCAGTACGAGCATATTTGGTATTTGGTGAAGTACGAACACCTTTCACAAACGTTTTGAATACCAAACCACCGTCTGCAGCGGTGTAGAATACATCAGGGTGTGAGTAACCATTCGCCAGATCCCATTCATTCACATCATCAGGGCGGTTGTTTTTATCATGGTCAAATGGCTGAGATAAGTACCATGTGGTTAGATCAAAGTTTTGGCTTGGTGCATTGCCTGCTTTTGGTGTTGCAGGTAAACCTGTTGGGGTTGGTAGTTCGCCACTGCCACATTTAACCGTTGTTAAACATGGATATACCGCAGCTGCGCCAAAATTACCTTTACGTAAGTCTTGTCTCGCTATTTTTTGTGCTTTGGCATCCGCTTTCATTTGAGCAATCATGTCTTGCTCCGCTGCAACCACCTCAGGGGTAATGATTTGGTTGGTCGGACAAGCATTAACACCACAATTTAGCGCTGCAAGTTCTGTAACACTACTCCAACCATTATCAGTGTTACCGTGACCCACATATTTAATATAACGCGCAGTAACCGGTGGAAAAGCAAAACGTTCTAAGCCAATAACACCACCAGAACTCATTTGATTTTCAAGGACAGGAGTCCATGTTTTACCATCTGTACTAACAAGAATATCAAACTTACTTTGACGCTCATTACCTTTACTGAATGCCGCACGAACCGCATTGAACTCATGCGCAGAGCCATAGTCTAGCATTGCCCATTCGCCATCACCATTAGCAGACCAACGCGTTTTGATATCATTATCAATCAGGCGATCAGGACCATTACCATCATGACTGCTCGCTGAAACAGCAACCGGAGTTAATACGGATTCACCCGTGAAACCTTGCGCCGTTGACTGATCTTGTGCAAGTTGCTGAGCTGGAGTAAGCGTTGCTGTTGATGTACAACCGACCGCTAGCAATACAGAAGATGCTAGCAAGGTTTTAAGATAAATATGTTTCATGTCTAGGTCACCTATTCGCTATAAAATTAGAAAAACAAAAAGAATTAGCTTTAATCCATTGATTTATTCAATGTGCTTTAGTTTTCTTATCATTTCATAATCTTGTAATACAAATAAGTCATTTGCTGGCAAAACGAGACAACGGTCAGATATTTAGACACAATTTATGTTGAATATTTGGGAGGGATCTTACTTTTCACTTTAAAAATAACGATAAAAGATAACAAATCAGCAACGAAAAAGCCTCTGTTTATCTCTTCGTTAAAGAAGTCAAAAGCAGAGGCTTTGTTTGTCAGGATAGGTGTTTTTCAAGATGGTTGTCATCCAACCATGTATCACGTCGGTTTGTTGGCTAGGTTTCATCCGGTTCAGGTTATTTATTCCAACGCTGCGCCGCTTTAGCATCACAATCACGTGACTCCAACCAACGGGCCTCATCGGTGGTGCGCTCTTTCTTCCAAAATGGTGCTTTGGTTTTTAAATAATCCATCACGAATTCACACGCTTCAAACGCTGCCACTCGGTGCGCGCTCGATACGCCAACAAATACAATTTGATCGCCGAGATCTAAATCACCAATACGATGGATCACGCGAATATTCAATAATGGCCAACGTTGCTTTGCTTGCTCACAAATAGAAATTAGTGAGCGCTCGGTCATGCCAGGGTAATGCTCTAGACTGAGTCCGGTGACATTATCGCCCAGATTCATATCGCGAACCTTCCCCACAAAGGTAACTACCGCGCCCGCTTGAGAACCTTGAGCAAGTTGTGCGTATTCTGCGCCAACATCAAAATCATCATAAGGGACAGATACCATTTCAAATGCGTTGATATCCGTCATATTAACCTCCGGTCACCGGTGGAAAAAAGGCCACTTCATCGCCCGACTTAACTAAGGTTTCCATTGGCACCATATCTTGGTTTACCGCCACAAGTAACTTGCCCGATTGCAACGCTTGCGCCCATTTTTCACCTTGTTGGCAAAGTTGCTCACGCAAGGCATCGGCGGTTAGGTTATCGGCATCGACATTAATGCCCTCTTCGCCAATTTGCTCACGCGTTTGAGCAAAAAATAATACTTTAATCATATTAATAACCTCCCTATTCTGCTTTGAAATGACCAGACTTACCGCCGGTTTTTTCCAGTAATCGGACTTGACCAATCACCATGTCTTTTTGCACTGCTTTACACATATCGTAAATGGTCAGTGCCGCGACAGAAGCTGCGGTTAATGCTTCCATTTCTACCCCAGTTTTGCCGGTCAGCTTGCACAAAGATTCAATGCGCACTTGATTGGTTTCAGGTAGAGCTTGTAAATGCACTTCAACTTTTGTCAGCAGTAATGGATGACACAGCGGGATCAAGTCCCAGGTTTTTTTCGCCGCTTGGATGCCTGCAATGCGAGCGGTAGCAAACACATCGCCTTTATGATGATCGCCAGACACAATCAATTGCAGCGTTTCAGCCGACATGCTCACCCACGCTTCTGCGCGTGCTTCACGGACCGTTTCTTGTTTGGCAGAGACATCGACCATATTGGCTTCGCCTGAAGCATTAATGTGTGTAAATTTTTCCACGTTATATTCCTGTCACAATACAGGCCCTCATCAGAAATACTAACAAGAACCTTGATTAAAGAGAGAGACTAAAAGTATTAGCCGCCGATCGAGGCGAGATGAGGTGTCATACCGGTATTGCCATCTTGCAAGAAGTGACTGACTGATTTGGTTTTAAGCGCGCCTTGAATGCGTTCAATCAAGGCACCTTCTTGTTGATCTTGTTCGAGCAGATCGCGCAATTCTACCCCTTGATCGCCAAACAAACATAAGTGTAATTTACCGGTTGCCGAGACGCGAAGGCGGTTACAGGTTTCACAGAAGCCTTTTTCGTACGGCATGATCAACCCAATCTCACCTAAGTAATCAGGGTGCACAAACACTTGCGCGGGACCATCATTCGCTTCTTTGATTTTGAGTAACCAACCATTGGCGATCAGATGATTGCGGATGCTGACGCCCGATTGATGCTGCTGTTGGAATAGCGTATCCATTTCGCCCGTTTGCATTAATTCAATAAAGCGCAATTGAATTGGTCGGGTTTTGATCCAATGGAGGAATTCAGGTAGCGAGTGGCCATTTAATTGTTTGAGCAGCACTACATTGACTTTGACTTGCTGATAGCCAATTTCAAAGGCGCGCTCAATCCCATTCATCACATCGTGAAATTTATTTTCACCTGTGATCTGGTGGAACAATTTTGGATCTAGACTATCGACACTGACATTAATGTGCGTCAATCCTGCCTCTTTCCAGTCATCCACTTGTTTGGCCATGCGATAACCGTTAGTGGTGGTGGCGACTTTATTGATGCCTTTGGTTTCGGCAACACTGGCAATAATATCGGTAAAGTCTTTGCGTAAACTTGGTTCACCGCCGGTTAAACGCACTTTAGTGGTGCCACAATCGGCGAACGCATTGACTACACGTTTAATTTCAGATTGATCTAAAAAAGACGAGTTTTTACGACCGGTTGGATGATAGCCATCGGGCAAACAATAGGTACACTTAAAATTACACACGTCAGTGATCGACAGACGTAAGTAATAAAACTTACGCTGAAAGTTATCGACAAATTCCGTAGAATCTGAAGCGGGAGAGTCACTAAGACCCCCCTCTTTTTGAGGAGTATATTGATTAACTAATTGGGTCACGAAACACCTTTCCAAATACGGGAGGTCAACTCATTTCTAAGTAAACCCTGGTGACAAAATTTGCCACTGGCGTAAAAAACATATTTAACTTTTCATCAGATGTAATAACGTATCATTCCGCTATAGATAAGATAAAAAGTAAACGTAGTGATCCACGCTCGGAGTTTTGACATAACAATCGACTTTCTGTTGGAAATGGCCAATTGATAAGATTATTGTCAAAGTCTACGCAAGAAACGTGATTTTTTCCATACCCATTTCAGGCTAAGCCCGTTATATTTAGTTAATCCAAATCAAAGAAATGTGAAGAAGATCTTCAAATCGCTTCTATCAACATTTTTAACATGACATTTATTTATGACTATTCATACCAAAAACAAAGTTGTCGCAATAGGCGGTGGACATGGTTTAGGCCGTATTTTGGCCGCGTTAAAAGATTTTGGCCATAATGCCACCGGTATTGTGGCGACTACCGACAATGGCGGTTCAACCGGACGTATTCGTCAATGCCAAGGCGGTATTGCTTGGGGCGATACGCGTAATTGTATTAATCAGTTGATCACCGAACCGACCACCAGTTCGATGATGTTTGAATATCGTTTTCGAGGAGCGGGAGAGCTTAACGGACACAATTTAGGTAACTTGATGCTGACCGCGCTGGGTAATCTTTCCATTCGTCCATTAGAAGCGATTAATTTGATCCGTGATATGTTGCAAGTCGAAGTCAATATTGTACCGATGTCGGAACACCCAGCAGATCTCACTGCGTTGTCAGTTTCAGATCAATGGGTGCGGGGGGAAACCAATGTCGATGAAATGTCTGAGTTACTACAACGTTTGTACGTTGAGCCCGAAGTACCGGCTACCGATGAAGGGATCCATGCGATCCAAGCTGCCGACTGTATTATCTTAGGACCTGGCAGTTTTTTAACCAGCATCATGCCGCCATTGTTATTACCCGAAATAGGCAAAGCAATTGCCGAATGTTCACAAGCCAAAGTGGTGTTTATTGATAATCTCGATAATGAATACGGCCCTGCTGGCATGATGACGTTAGAGCAAAAATTAAATTGGTGCCAACGTGCTTGTGGCGGTCGTCAAGTGGATATTTTATTGGGTGAGAACTTTAGTGATGAGTTAAAACTACAATATCAATGTGTTGAAGTAAACTTAGCATCACCTAACCACGAATGGCGACACGACCGTAAAAAACTGCAACAACAAATCGAAAAGATTATTTTGCAGTGACGGATGCCAAGTGATCTTAAGCGGTGCCTGAAAATGGCAATAAAAAGACAGTTTACCTCCATCAGAATAAACTGTCTTTGGCATCCCGCGGTTAACTATTGGTGATAAACTGCGCCCTGAGTTTTTCGATTTCATCGCGTTTATGCGCTGCTTGCTCAAACTCTAAATTTTGTGCATGTTGGTACATCTCATTTTCAAGTTGAGTAATGCGTTTATCAAGCTGTTGGGGCGTCAAGGCTTGGTACTCCGCTGCTTGCTCGGCGACTTTCGATAGCGAAACGACATTGCTGGCTTTTTTACCTTTGCGCGTCCCAACATGACTCAATTCCATAATGTCTTGGATGCTTTTGGTCAATGCTTGTGGCGTGGCACCAATCGATTCATTGTAAGCATGTTGTTTTGCACGACGACGGTCGGTTTCATCTATCGCTTTTTTCATCGATTTGGTTATCGAATCACCGTATAAAATGGCTTTACCTTGCAAGTTACGCGCGGCGCGACCGATAGTTTGGATCAACGACCGCTCAGAACGTAAGAAGCCTTCTTTGTCAGCGTCTAAAATGGCGACTAAAGACACTTCCGGCATATCCAAACCTTCACGCAGTAAGTTAATTCCGACTAACACATCAAACTCACCTAAACGTAAATCACGAATAATTTCGACACGTTCCACCGTATCAATATCTGAATGCAGATAACGCACTTTAATGCCATGCTCGGTTAAGTATTCGGTTAGATCTTCTGCCATCCGTTTGGTTAAGGTGGTGACCAATACCCGCTCATTGACTGCCACTCGTTTGTGTATTTCCGATAATAAATCATCGACTTGAGTGCCGACTGGACGCACTTCAATTTCTGGATCGAGTAATCCGGTTGGCCGCACGACTTGCTCGGCCACATCATCGCCCGATTTATCCAGTTCATATTGACTTGGCGTAGCAGAAACATAAATGGTTTGTGGTGCTAAGGCTTCAAACTCTTCAAAACGTAACGGGCGATTATCCAACGCTGACGGCAAACGAAAACCAAATTCCACCAGCGTTTCTTTACGCGAGCGGTCACCTTTATACATCGCGCCTATTTGCGGCACCGTAACGTGCGATTCATCTATGATCAGCAAGCCATCTTTAGGCAGGTAATCAAATAAGGTTGGTGGCGGCTCACCTTCTTTTCGCCCACTTAAGTAGCGAGAGTAGTTTTCAATTCCGGAACAAAAACCGATTTCATTCATCATTTCAACATCAAACTGAGTTCGCTGAGTAATGCGTTGATCTTCTACCAACTTATTATTTTCACGCAGGTGTTTTTGCCGCTCAACTAACTCAAGCTTGATCTCTTCAATCGCTTCAAGAATTTTTTCTCTTGGGGTCACATAGTGAGTTTTAGGATAAATGGTCGCGCGCGCCATATCCCGTTGCTTGATCGCGCCAGTCAACGGGTCAAAAATACTGATGCATTCCACTTCTTCGTCAAACATTTCAATCCGCACCGCATCATGTTCAGAATCAGCCGGAAACACATCCACCACTTCACCACGGACACGGAAATTACCACGTTCAAACACCATATCATTCCGGGTATATTGCAATTCGGCCAAACGGCGGATGATGTCACGCTGATCCAAGATGTCACCACGACGAATATGCAGCATCATTTTTAAATAAGAATCAGGATCTCCCAAACCATAAATAGCCGAAACCGACGCCACAATAATGGCATCCTTACGTTCAATTAATGATTTGGTGGCAGACAAGCGCATTTGTTCGATATGCGCATTAACCGATGAATCCTTTTCAATAAAAGTGTCGGTGGTTGGAACATAAGCTTCAGGTTGATAATAATCGTAATAAGAAACGAAATACTCAACCGCATTATGAGGAAAAAAAGCTTTCATCTCGCCGTACAATTGCGCGGCTAAGGTTTTATTCGGTGCTAAAATAATGGTCGGTCTTTGCGCGTTGGCAATCACGTTGGCTAAGGTAAAGGTTTTACCCGAGCCCGTAACACCTAATAAGGTTTGATGAGCAAGGCCAGAATCTAGACCATCGGTTAATTGCTCAATAGCAGCAGGTTGGTCACCAGCCGGATTGTAGGCCGATTCCAATTGATATAATTTACTCATAACACTCTCAACTTGGTCATAATGGTTTCGCGCAAAGGTTGCAGGGGTCTACTGTATCCAAACATTTTAAACTTGTGAATCGGTATCGCTGTTTAAAAAATAGCAGCGAATTAAAATAGCGGATGATCTGGTTAGAATCGCATCCAAAACAGCCAATTTAGCGCTAGCGAATTAAATTTAATTCTGTTAATATTCTTGTCCCTCGATTTAGCCACTCGCAACATACCCTCTATTTTTACCCACTGCTTTTCCCCAAAAAAAATCATTTTATCTCATTTTATTAACATTTCTCTTTTCTTTGTTCATTTAATCCACATCAACACTAACTAATTAACTTACTTACAAAGCTATAAAATACAATCAATTAGACCATATTTATTAATTAAACACTTGTTAATAATACAGCGACCAATTAGTTGCTCAGGTTTCATACACACACTTATCCACAAATTTAGTGGATAACTAGCTCTAGCCCTTGCCAGTCAATTGATACAAGAAAGTAAAGCTAAAAAACTTAAAAAAAATCACTTTTTTATTGCTTCGTGGATTGACAGTAAAAACGACTCTCGCTAGAATCCTCCTCGTTGAATAATTCCCTGTTAGTTCAGTTGGTAGAACGGCGGACTGTTAATCCGTATGTCGCAAGTTCAAGTCTTGCACAGGGAGCCAAATTTAAAAAAGGCCGCATATTAATGCGGCCTTTTTGCGTTTTTTTCTCGCTTTAAATCAACTTTATTGCTTTTTCCCGATAAATACTGCCTTAAATGACTAAATACCTATTTTCAGTAGGTTGTTATTAGTGTCACAAATGACGATAATATCGGGATCACTATTAACCTAATGAGATGATATGACCGATTACCTTCTCTTGCTTGTTGGCACCGTCTTAGTCAATAACTTTGTGCTCGTCAAATTCCTCGGCATCTGCCCGTTTATGGGCGTATCAAAGAAATTAGAAACCGCCATTGGCATGGGGCTGGCGACGACGTTTGTTCTCACTCTCGCGTCGGTCTGCTCTTATTTAGTTCAAACCTATATTTTGCGCCCATTAGGGATTGAATACTTACAAACCATGAGCTTTATTTTAGTGATTGCGTTTGTGGTTCAATTTACCGAAATGGTGGTGCATAAAACCAGTCCTACCCTTTATCGTTTATTAGGTATTTTCTTGCCCTTGATCACCACTAACTGTGCGGTTCTGGGCGTTGCTTTGCTTAATATCAATGAAAATCATAACTTTATCGAGTCAATCATCTATGGCTTTGGCGCGGCGGTAGGCTTCTCGCTAGTATTGATTCTATTTGCCTCAATGCGTGAACGTATTGCCGCGGCAGATGTTCCTATGCCATTTAAAGGTGCATCGATTGCGATGATCACCGCAGGTTTAATGTCACTCGCCTTTATGGGCTTTACTGGCTTGGTGAAATAATTCATGAGTACCATCGTTATTGCTGTTGCTGCCATTGCCGCTTTAGCCGCCGTTTTTGGGGTTATTCTGGGCTTTGCCTCTATTCGTTTCAAAGTCGAAGCCGATCCAATCGTCGATCAAATTGATGATATTTTACCGCAAACACAATGTGGTCAATGTGGCTACCCTGGTTGCCGTCCTTACGCGGAAGCGATTGCCAATGGTGATGCTATCACCAAATGCCCACCAGGCGGTCAAGCCGGCATTGAGAAACTGGCAAACTTAATGGGTATTGATGTTCCATCCGATAGCGCCAACATTGAAGAAGCGGTTAAGAAAGTCGCCTTTATTCATGAAGATATGTGCATTGGTTGTACTAAGTGTATTCAAGCTTGCCCAGTCGATGCGATTGTCGGCGGCACGAAAGCAATGCACACGGTGATCAAAAGTGAATGTACTGGCTGCGATCTTTGTGTTGCGCCCTGCCCGACTGACTGTATTGAAATGATCCCAGTTGAAACCACCCCCGATACTTGGAAGTGGACCTTAAACACTATTCCGGTTGTCACTGATTTATCTCCGGCAACCAAAAATGAGACTGCAAACATTGAAGCCTCTGCTGACACTGCATCCAAATCTGAAACCGTGAATTGAAGGAAATAGAATGTCGTCTTTAATTGAACAAATTCGTCACGGTCAACTCTGGGATTTCCCCGGCGGCATTCATCCGCCGGAAAATAAAGATCAATCATCACACACGACTATGGTCTTTCCACAACTGGCCGATGAATTTATCCTGCCATTGAAACAGCACATTGGTCGTCCGGGGGATATCTGCATTAAAGTTGGCGATCATGTCTTACGTGGTCAGCAACTTACTCATGCCAATCTCGCTTTTATGGTGCCAGTGCATGCGCCAACCTCTGGCACCGTTACCGCAATTGAAAAACGCACTATCGCTCACCCATCTGGCTTATCTGATCTGTGCATAATTATTAAACCCGATGGACTCGATACTTGGATTGAAAAACAAGCCACACCAAACTATCAAGATGTCGATCCCGAAGCTCTGATCGAAAAAATCCGCCAGTCGGGTATCTCAGGTATGGGCGGTGCGGGTTTTCCTACCGCTCGTAAGTTGCATACCGGATTAGCAAAAACCAAAATACTCATCATCAATGCCGCAGAGTGCGAACCTTACATCACCGCCGATGACCGCTTAATGCGCGACTTTGCAGAAGAAGTGATCCAAGGCGTTCAGGTGATCCAACATATTCTAAAACCTGAAGTCACCATCATCGGCATTGAAGATAATAAGAAAGAAGCCACCGCCGCACTCGAACTCGCCGCCAAAGAAGTGGATTTAGTGATCCGTGTGATCCCGACCAAATACCCATCTGGTGGCGCTAAACAATTAATCAAGGTATTAACTGGGCGTGAAGTACCTAGCAAAGCGCACTCGGCTGCAGTCGGCGTACTGATGCAAAACGTCGGTACAGCTTTTGCGATTAAACGTGCGATTGTCGATGGCGAGCCTTTAATTGAACGTGTTGTGACCTTAACGGGTGATTCTTTTGCGCAAAAAGGCAATGTATTTACTCGTTTAGGCACGCCAATTTCATCACTATTAGAACAGTTTGGATATAAAGCTGACAAACGTCATCCTCGCCTGATCATCGGCGGTTCATTAATGGGCTTCACCTTACCGCATCCCCATGTGCCGATCACCAAGATCACCAACTGTATTTTAGCGCCAAAACGCAAAGAGTTGGCACCGGCTTCACAAGAAATGGCCTGCATCCGCTGTACTGCTTGTGCCGAAGTGTGCCCAGTGTCATTGCTACCACAACAAATGCAGTGGTATGCCAAAGCACAAGATTACGACAAATGTGAAGAATACCATCTGTCGGATTGCATCGAATGTGGCGCTTGTGCTTATGTTTGCCCAAGTGAGATCCCGTTGGTGCAATATTATCGCCAAGCCAAATCCGAGATCTGGACCCGTAATCAAGAAGCCAAAGAAGCCGAACGCGCTAAACTGCGTTTTGAAGAAAGACAACAACGTCTTGAGCGAGATAAACAAGAGCGTGAAAATCGCTTTAAGCAAGCCGCCGATAAACGCCGTGGTGAAATGAACAAAACTGCCGGTGGTGACGATGCCATCGCCGCCGCGATCGCACGAGTTAAAGCCAATAAAGCCACACTCACGCCAGATACTACAACCGTGAAACCGGCCGTTGCCGCTGCTATTGCGCGCGCTAAAGCCAAACAAGCAGCCGCAGCAAAAGCAGGACAAAGCGAGCCCGATAACAGCGAGATGATGAAGTTGCGTGAAGAACGCAAGCGTGTCGCAAGAGAGAAAAAAGCGCAGCTGCAAGCACAAGCTGAAAGCGAAACTGAAACTGAAACCGACAAACAAGATATCAGCGCGGAACCTGAAGCTAAATCAACCCCTGCACCTGCGCCAAAAAATGCCGCCGTGGCTGCCGCAGTTGCTCGAGCTAAAGCGCGCAAAGCCGAACAACAAGCACAGGCTGACAGCAAATGCGAAACCGACACCGACAACCAAAATATCAGCGTGGAACCTGAAACAAAATCAATCCCTGCACCCGCGCCAAAAAATGCCGCCGTGGCCGCAGCAGTGGCTCGAGCTAAAGCGCGTAAAGCCAAACAGCAGGCACAGGCTGACAGCAAAAGCGAAATCAACAAAGAAATCAACACCGATACTGACACTGACACTGACAAGCAAGATATCAGCGCTGAACCTGAAACAAAATCAACCCCTGCACCTGCGCCAAAAAATGCTGCCGTGGCCGCCGCAGTGGCTCGAGCTAAAGCGCGTAAAGCCGAACAACAGGCGCAGCAACAGGCACAACAGCAAGCACAGCCTGACAGCAAAAGCGACACCGAAGCTGATACTGACACCGACAAACAAAATATCAACATGGAATCTGAAACTAAATCAATGTCTGCACCCGCGCCAAAAAATGCTGCCGTGGCCGCTGCAGTTGCTCGAGCCAAAGCGCGCAAAGCCGAACAACAGGCGCAGCAACAGGCACAACAACAAGCACAGCCTGAAAGTCACTCAGAGAGCCAAGATGCGGGAGCGGAGAAACTCACCACACAAACAGAGCAATCTGATGCCTTAGCAGAAAAAACACAACCAACATCTGATTTATCGCTTGATGATCTGTTCGATATACCGGTCTTTATTGGCAAAAATAAACAGGAGAAGAAATAGTGGCGTTTTTTATTACCAGCTCACCGCACGTTCATGTCAAACGCAATACCTCCAACATTATGATGTGGGTAGCTTTATGTTTACTGCCTGGTATTGGCGCACAAACCTATTTCTTCGGTTACGGTGTATTAATTCAAGTTGTATATGCAGTCTTATTAGCTTGGTTTTTTGAAGCTGCGGTCATGCTGCTAAGAAAACGCTCACCTTTAACCGCATTAAAAGATAATAGTGCTATGGTGACCGGCATGCTACTTGCGGTTTCGATACCGCCACTCTCTCCTTGGTGGCTAATGGCAATTGGTTTGTTTTTTGCCATTGTGATCGGTAAACATTTATACGGCGGTATTGGACAAAACCTCTTTAATCCTGCAATGGTCGCGTATGTGGTACTACTGATTTCATTCCCAGTACAAATGACCAGTTGGTTAGCGCCAGAGGTGGTCACTAGCTTGCATTTGCACTTCTCTGATTGCGTCAAATTAATTTTTAGCGGCTATAACGGCGATGGTTTATCTCTATTACAAGTGCGAACCGGTATTGATGGTGTCACTATGGCAACCCCACTGGACACGTTCAAAACATCCATTCGTGCTGGGCATACTGCCAGTGAGATCATGCAACAAGCCCCTTACAGTGGTTTACTTGGCATAGGCTGGCAATGGGTTAATATTGCATTCTTATTTGGTGGTGCAGTGTTATTAAAAATGCGCATTATCCAATGGCAAATACCCACTGCAATGCTGCTAAGCTTATTCGTGATGAGTGTCTTAACCAGTTTATTTGATCCAGGAATGACGGCCTCGCCAGCACTGCAATTGTTATCTGGTGCAACGATGCTAGGGGCATTCTTTATTGCGACCGATCCTATTACGGCCTCCACCACCACCAAGGGACGTTTGTACTATGGCGGCATGATTGGTGTAGTGGTGTTTTTAATTCGTTCTTGGGGCGGTTTCCCTGATGGCGTTGCATTTGCCATCTTACTGGCCAATATGTCGGTACCGTTAATTGATTACTACACCAAGCCCCGTACTTACGGCCATACAAGGTAAAATATTATGCTTAATGCCATGAAGAAAAATGGGGCCATTTTGGCGGTATTTGCCATTGCTTCCACCGCGTTAGTCGCGGTTACCAATTGGGTCACGGCAGACACCATTACCCATCAACAACAAATGCAATTGCAAAAGACACTCAATCAAGTGATCCCACGCAGTATGCACGATAAGCCTCTGTTTTCATCGTGCATGTTATTGCCGTCGCAAACCAGTGTCACCACCAAACCTATGCCGGCCTATTTAGCCACCAAAGATGGCAAACCGACCGCGATTGCAATTGAATCTTATGCCCCAGATGGTTATAACGGCGCGATCAAAATCATCGTCGGCATGGATATGGACGGTGTGATCACCAGTTCGCGAGTGCTAGAACATAATGAAACCCCTGGCTTAGGCGATAAAATTGAAGTGCGAAAAAGTAAGTGGATTTTCAGCTTCGATCATAAAACCGTCACCGATGAAAATAAAGCGGAATGGGCAGTACGTAAAGATGGCGGGCAGTTTGACCAATTTACCGGTGCTACCATTACTCCGCGCGCCGTGATCAAAGCTATTAAGAAAACCGTTATTTACTTTAAGCAAAATAAAGCCACTATTCTTAATCAACCATTAAATTGTGAGGGATAACATGTCTAGTCTCGACACCGATTTAGCTCAAGATATAACGCCATCGTCTGATATTTCAGATCTAGAAGCAGCCGATCAAGTCGCGTCTGAAATGTCTGTTTCTGAGCAAAAACAATTAATGAAGAATGGGCTATGGGATAACAACCCAGCTTTAGTACAACTGCTTGGTTTGTGCCCGTTGTTAGCGGTATCGTCCACCGTCACCAATGCTTTAGGTTTAGGTCTCGCCACTATGCTAGTGCTGATTTGTACTAATACCATCATCTCTTTAGTGCGAAATTACGTGCCCAAAGAAGTGCGTATCCCTATCTTTGTGATGATCATTTCTGCAGTCGTTACCTGTGTGCAATTATTGATGAGCGCTTACGCGTATGGTTTGTATCTCTCACTTGGTATTTTCATTCCTTTGATCGTGACCAACTGTGTGATCATCGGTCGCGCTGAAGCTTATGCCTCAAAAAATAATGTTAAAAATGCTGCGCTCGATGGCTTTTGGATGGGACTTGGCATGTTGGCCGTTCTCACTTTATTGGGTGCATTGCGTGAAATTATCGGTAAAGGCACATTATTTGATGGCGCTGATTTACTGCTGGGCAATTGGGCTTCTGTGCTGCGTATTGAGTTATTCCATATTGATAGCAGTTTCTTACTTGCACTCTTGCCACCAGGTGCGTTTATTGGCGTCGGTTTTTTAATTGCCCTTAAACAGGTGATTGATAGCAATATCGCCAAGCGCAAACCGAAACAAGAGAAGCCAACCATTGCTCGTGCTCGCGTGACTAAAGTTTGATGATAAGCGTAATGGCTAATAACTAATGGCTAATGAACCGTGTCATTGAAAATCACTCATTTAACTGATAAAAATGCGTGAATTGGTCATAAATAAATAGTTTAATAGGCAATGTATGAATAATGAAAAACGCAAGATCATACTGGAGCGGTTGCGAGAAAATAACCCTAACCCGCAAACCGAACTTAACTGGTCATCGCCCTTTGAGCTATTAATTGCAGTTTTACTTTCAGCTCAAGCCACCGATGTCAGTGTCAATAAAGCCACCGACAAACTCTACCCTATCGCCAATACTCCAGAAGCGATTTACGCCCTGGGTGTCGAAGGCTTAAAGCAATACATCAAAACCATTGGCTTATTTAATTCTAAAGCTGAAAATACGATTAAAACTTGTAAAATGTTGATTGAACTGCATAACAGCCAAGTACCTGAAGATCGCACCGCCTTAGAAGCACTGCCGGGTGTGGGCCGAAAAACCGCTAACGTGGTCCTTAATACCGCATTTGGTTGGCCGACGATCGCGGTTGATACTCATATTTATCGTGTATCAAATCGCACTAAACTCGCGATGGGAAAAACCGTTGATGATGTCGAACAAAAGTTATTAAAAGTGATCCCTACTGAGTTTAAACTCGATGTTCATCATTGGTTAATCTTACATGGGCGCTATACCTGCATCGCTCGTAAACCAAGATGCGGTAGCTGTATAATTGAAGACTTATGCGAGTTCAAAGATAAAACCGAACTATAGACAATCAATATAGCCGTTTATTCAAGAATCATTATTAAAATAAGGAACATACAATGTCGAATGGAAGAGTGCTACACACTATGGTACGCGTGGGCGACTTAGATAAATCTATCGCATTTTATACCGACGTGCTTGGTATGGATTTACTACGTAAAAATGACAATACCGAATATAAATACAGCTTAGCCTTTGTCGGTTACGGCGATGAATCCCAAGGCGCGGTGATTGAGCTCACTTATAACTGGGATACTTCAGAATACGATCTTGGGACGGGTTATGGTCATATCGCATTAGGCTTTGATGATATTTACAGTGCTTGTGATGCCATTAAAGCGGCCGGTGGTCAAGTGACTCGTGAGCCTGGTCCAGTCAAAGGCGGCAGCACACATATTGCTTTTGTAAAAGACCCTGATGGCTACATGATTGAATTAATTCAAACCAGCCAAATGAGCGCCGGATTAGAAGGTTAAATTTAGCTTAGTTTGCTATGTTAACATCACGATTTAAAGAGCCTTTTGTGGCTCTTTTTTATGCTTGTTTTCCGGTGGACCTTTCACTTCCTCCAGTCTTGAAAATTGAAAAATGGATGAAGTTCAGATGCTAATCTGCAATAATACTGGGCTAATTCACGGATCAGAAAACCAATGACTGACAAAAATGACGCTTTGACACTAAAAAGTCGCTTTCGTGGCTATTTTCCTGTTGTTATCGATGTAGAAACAGCCGGATTTAACTCAAAAACTGATGCGCTGCTCGAAATTTGTGCCGTCACTTTAGCCATGGACGATAACGGGGATCTTTACCCAGCTTCAACCATTCAATTTAATGTTGAGCCTTTTGAAGGGGCTAACCTTGAAAAAGAAGCGTTAGAGTTCACCGGCATACGCGATCCTTACAGCCCATTACGTGGCGCAGTAAGTGAAGCAGAAGCACTTAAAGAAATATTTAAGCTCGTCCGAAAAGAACAAAAAGCAGCAAACTGTGGTCGTGCGATCATGGTTGCGCATAATGCCACTTTCGATCTGAACTTCGTGATGGCGGCGGCTGAGCGAAGCAAATTAAAACGGATCCCATTCCACCCTTTTGCCACCTTTGATACTGCGGCATTAAGCGGACTGGCCTACGGACAAACCGTATTGGCAAAAGCTTGCATTGCGGCAGGAATGGAGTTTGATAATAAAGCGGCTCATTCAGCCCTTTATGATACTAAAGTGACTGCTGATCTTTTTTGTAAAATCGTCAATAAATGGAAAGCTTTAGGTGGTTGGCCGCTTGAAGCAAGCGAATAATCAATCGAAAATGAATCTGCTGATCATTGAATCGACCCAATAATTAAAACTAGAGAGCACTATGAACCCTGTTGTTATTTCCGTTTGCTTAATGCTAGTACTGTCGTTACTGCGCGTTAATGTTGTTATTGCACTAACGCTTAGTGCCATTACTGGGGGCTTACTGGCTCACCTTTCCCTTGACCAAACCGTTGCCGCTTTCCAAGCTGGCCTCGGCGATGGCGCTGAAATTGCTCTAAGTTACGCCCTACTTGGTGCGTTTGCTGTAGCGTTAGCCCAAACTGGTATTACCGATTTACTGTCCAATGCGGTGATCAAACGTGTGCATGGTGAAACCAATCAAAAAGCGTCTGCCATTTTAAAATATGCCATCCTTTCAAGCTTATTGATCTTAGCGGTCTCATCACAAAATATCATTCCAGTCCATATTGCTTTTATTCCGATTATTGTTCCACCGCTACTGTCTGCGTTAAATAAAATGAATATTGACCGCCGTATGATTGCCTGTGTGATCACCTTTGGTTTGGTCACACCTTATATGATTTTGCCGATTGGTTTTGGTGGCATTTTCTTAAACGATATTTTATTACCTGCGTTAGTCAATAATGGCTTAACCAGCGCTACCGCAAGCCAAATTCCTGCGGCGATGTTTATTCCAGCGTGTGGCATGATTTTTGGTTTATTAGTGAGTATCTTTATTACTTACCGTAAGCCTCGTCAATACGAGGAAGTCGCCACAACACCTGAATCACTACAACAAGTAGGCATTGATAAAAAAGCGGTCGTCATTGCAGTCGTCAGTATCGTGGCCACTTTATCTGCTCAGCTTTATTCTGGTTCGATGATTGTTGGCGCGTTAGTCGGTTTCATTATTTTATCATTTGGGAAGCCTTTCCAAACCAGCCAGGATAGTTTTACTCGCGGTGTACAAATGATGGCGATGATTGGTTTTATCATGATCTCTGCCAATGGTTTTGCCAGCGTAATGAAAGCCACAGGCGGTGTTGAGACCTTAGTCGGGTTCTTGCAACACAGCATGAGTGGCCATCAAGGTATTGCCGCATTCGCGATGTTAATCGTTGGTTTGTTGATCACGATGGGGATTGGTTCGTCGTTCTCAACCATTCCTATTATTGCCACTATCTATGTTCCTTTGGCATTGTCATTTGGTTTTTCACCAGCGGCAACCATTGCACTAGTCGGTACCGCTGCGGCGCTAGGTGATGCGGGGTCTCCAGCTTCAGATTCGACCTTGGGGCCAACCTCTGGTTTAAATGCCGATGGACAACATGATCATATCAAGGATTCTGTGATCCCAACCTTCTTGCATTACAACTTGCCATTAATTGCCTTTGGTTGGATTGCCGCGATGGTGCTGTGATTTTTCATTATTGTTAAATCCCAAAAGCCACCATCAAATATAAAAAAACCGCTTACTGATCTTTCGTCAGTAAGCGGTTTTTTGTTCAGCAAGATAAACGACAGCGATTATTCTTCGCTAGCAGGCGCGCGTGCGGCAGCTTCTGTGATCAATGTTTGTAATTCGCCTTTTTGGAACATCTCGATGATGATGTCACAACCACCGACTAACTCACCTTCAATCCACAATTGTGGGAAGGTAGGCCATTGTGCATAGCTTGGTAGTTCAGCACGAATATCAGGGTTTTGCAGAATATCAACGTAAGCAAATTTCTCGCCACAATTCATTAGAGCTTGAGACGCTTGAGATGAGAAACCACAGCTTGGTAGCTTAGGTGAGCCTTTCATGTAGAGCAAAATTGTGTTTTCAGAAATTTGTTGTTTGATTTTATCGATAGTTTCCATTGTATTCTCACTCGCTTATTCTAGGTTTGTGCGGACATTCTACTTCTATATGCACTCAAATAAAAAGCCATTATTTATAAGGGTATTCTAAATGCAGCTTTATCGCTCGATTTTTTTACATTTAACGCCAGTTCTTAACATTTTTTCATACACAACACTGTTAATAAAGTTAAAAGTTGCTAAGATACCTAGAGTTGAACAAATGGCTTAAGAATAATAATTGAAAGCTGCTTATCAATTGTAAATAGTTGAATTAATAAGCGTAAAGCCTCTTTCTTATATACACGGAGATTTAAGCAATGGCATTTGAATTACCAGCACTACCTTTCGCAAAAGACGCACTAGAACCACATATCTCAGCTGAAACTCTAGATTTTCACCACGGTAAGCACCACAACACTTACGTTGTTAAGCTAAATGGTTTAGTTCCTGGTACTGAGTTTGAAGGCAAATCACTAGAAGAAATCATCAAAACTTCAACTGGTGGTGTATTCAATAACGCAGCACAAATCTGGAACCACACCTTCTACTGGAACTGCCTAGCACCAAATGCAGGTGGCGAACCAACAGGCGCTGTCGGTGAAGCAATCAAACAAGCTTTTGGTTCTTTCGAAGAATTCAAAGCTAAATTTACTGATTCTGCAATCAACAACTTCGGTTCTTCTTGGACTTGGCTTGTTAAGAATGCCGACGGTTCTCTGGCTATCGTCAACACATCAAATGCAGCCACTCCGCTGACTGATGAAGGTGTAACACCACTTCTAACGGTTGATCTATGGGAACATGCATACTACATCGATTTCCGTAACGTTCGTCCTGATTACATGGCGGCTTTCTGGGCGCTAGTAAACTGGGACTTCGTGGAAGCTAACCTAATCAAATAAGACCGCTTGTGCTGCTGGTCAGCACAACATGAAAAGTCTCTTCAAAAAGATCAGCTTAGCTGGTCTTTTTTTATTTCTGCCTACCGCCCCTACTTTTATCACTGAGTAATAAGTTAGTTACATCGTTTCAGTGCATAAATAAGAGATCGCCGACAAGACAATTGTTCATTTATCTACCATGCTTAAGTGCTACCTGTTAGATAGGGAGGAAGTTTTGTCCCTCTAAAAAAGTCAAAAATAAACTTAGTGAGTAGCAAAACCCTCCCATAAACTCATTTGATACCCATGAGGTGTGCTATGAATATTTATAATTCTGTTGTCGTGATCACGTCAGCAGGCTCTCATCTAGGTCAAACGTTAGCGCAGCATTTCCTCTCTTTACATGCCAACGTGATCTTAGTCGATGATAACGAAGCCGCACTTAATCGTACCTTGCAACAATGTCAGCCAACGTCATCCGCCCTGTTAACTTACCTTTTAGATGACCATAGTTTTGAAAGTGTGCAACCCTTGTTTTCTTCCATCAATAAGCATTTTGATCAAGGTATTGATGTGTTGATCAACCTTTATCCTTCACTGCCTGCGCCATCTTTAATGGATGAAACCAATTTTGATCACTACAGCGGTCAAATGTCGTCACTGGCAAGTACGATGCTGTGCTTTAGTAAGTTGGCGGCCAAACAAATGCTACACAATCAAAAGAAAGGTGTGATCGTGAATTTGTCGTCTCAAGATGCCGAAAATAGCTCTGATCATAACTCGGCCTCATTGATTTCAAATTTCACCCAAAGTTGGTCGAAGGAATTACAACCATTTAATATTCGAGTTGGCGGGATCTTGCCACCTCCACCGCATGGTCGAACCAACAATTGGGCGCGTAATCGAGATGAATTGATCCGCAACACTGAATATATTGTTGAAAACGATTCCTTTAATGGCCGTGTGCTCGATTGCCATTAATGATCGTTCAAAATTGAGTACAGAGAAAAGTATCAAAGGCCATGAATGGTCTTTTCTCAAGCTACCAAGGACGGATCAGCGTCTTTTCGGCGTATTCAAATTGATCAAATATTAAATAGAATTGGTATAAAATTCCCCTTAGGTTCAAATCATAGGCATAAAAAAACCTCAGCAAAATGATGAGGTTTTTTATGACAGTTCATTTGCGATTAGCTTATTGCTAACCGCTTAGAATGAATCAGATTATTTTTTCTTCGCTGATTTCTTAGCGACTGGAGCTGGCTCTTCGGTTTTCTTAATAACGGTAGTCCCTTCGAAAGTTTCGCCTTCGATGTATGCTTTTCCGTAGTAAGTTGCGATTAGCACTTCTTTAAGCTCTGTGATCAATGGGTAGCGCGGGTTAGCACCAGTACATTGGTCATCAAACGCATCAACCGCTAGTTCATCAAGTTTAGCTAGGAAGTCCGCTTCTGGAACGCCTGCTGCTTGAATTGACATAGGAATATCAAGTTGAACTTTAACTTCGTCTAACCATGTTAATAGACGTTCAATTTTCTGTGCTGTACGGTCACCCGGTTGGCTTAGACCTAAATGGTCAGCAACTTCTGCGTAACGACTGCGTGATTTAGGACGGTCGTATTGAGAAAATGCTGCTTGCTTAGTTGGGTTGTCGTTGGCATTGAAACGGATCACGTTTGAAATCATCAGTGCGTTAGCAAGACCGTGTGGGATGTGGAACTCAGCGCCAATTTTGTGAGCAATTGAGTGACATGCACCAAGGAATGCGTTAGCAAATGACATACCTGCGATTGTCGCCGCATTGTGTACTTTTTCACGAGCGATTGGGTCTGCTGCGCCATTTTGGTAGCTAGATGGCAAGTATTCTTTAAGCATTTTAAGCGCTTGAAGAGCATGGCCGTCTGAGTATTCATTCGCAAGAACTGATACATAAGCTTCCAATGCGTGAGTGATCGCATCGTAACCACCAAAGGCAGTTAGCGACTTAGGCATGTTCATAACCAAGTTAGCATCAACAATCGCCATGTTTGGTGTTAGTTCGTAATCTGCTAATGGGTATTTTGCGCCCGTTTTATCGTCGGTTACAACGGCAAACGGTGTTACTTCAGAACCGGTACCAGACGTGGTTGTGATACAAACTAACTCTGCTTTTTTACCCATTTTAGGGAATTTGTAAATACGTTTACGGATATCCATAAAGCGCATTGCCAATTCTTGGAAATCAGTTTCTGGATGCTCGTACATTACCCACATGATTTTCGCTGCATCCATTGGCGAACCGCCACCTAGAGCAAGGATCACATCTGGTTGGAAGCTTTGCATTGCTGCTGCGCCTTTTTCAACAACAGAAAGCGTTGGATCCGCTTCTACGTCGAAGAAAGTTTGAACTTCAATACCTTGGGCTTTCAATAAACGAACGACTTCGTCTGCATAACCGTTGTTGAATAAGAAACGGTCAGTTACTAGGAATGCGCGTTTTTTATCTTCTAAATCCGTTAGTGCGATTGGAAGACTACCACGACGGAAGTAAATAGATTTTGGAAGTTTGTGCCACAACATATTCTCTGCTCGCTTAGCTACCGTTTTCTTGTTGATAAGGTGCTTAGGACCCACGTTTTCTGAGATAGAGTTACCACCCCATGAACCACAACCTAAAGTCAATGATGGTGCAACGTTAAAGTTGTACAAATCACCGATACCACCGTGAGTGGTTGGGATGTTGATAAGAATACGAGCGGTTTTCATTTTATCGCCAAAGTAGCGAATACGATCTTTGTTCGTATCTTGGTCTGTGTATAAGCCAGAAGTATGACCGATACCACCAATTTCAACCATAGTGATTGCTTGGTCTACGGCATTTTCAAAAGAAGACGCGCGGAACATACCTAATGTTGGAGACAGTTTTTCGTGTGCAAATTCGTCATCGTAGCTGACTACGCCACCTTCACCGATAAGGATCTTGGTGTTTGAAGGAACAGTAATACCCGCCATTTCAGCAATTTTAGTCGCAGGTTGACCTACGATATCAGCGTTCAAGTTACCGTTAATCAATAAGATTTTACGTACTTTATCTGCTTCTGATTTAGAGAGAACATAACCACAGTGAGCGGCAAAACGTTCTTTCACTTCGTCATAGACTTCATCCATAACAATGATAGCTTGCTCTGAAGCACACACTACGCCGTTATCGAATGTTTTTGACATAAGAACAGAAGCGACTGCACGTTTGATATCTGCAGTTTCATCGATAACAACAGGAACGTTACCTGCGCCAACACCGATAGCGGGTTTACCTGAAGAGTAAGCCGCTTTAACCATACCTGGACCACCAGTGGCAAGGATAAGGTTGATGCCATCGTGCTTCATTAGTGCATTTGATAATTCAACCGATGGTTGGTCGATCCAACCGATGATGTCTTTTGGCGCGCCAGCAGCAATTGCCGCATCTAGCACGATTTTAGCTGCATCGTTCGTTGAGTTTTTGGCACGTGGGTGTGGCGAGAAGATGATGGCGTTACGTGTTTTCAATGCGATAAGTGATTTAAAGATCGCAGTAGACGTTGGGTTAGTGGTTGGAACGATACCACAGATGATACCGACTGGTTCTGCGATAGTCATGGTGCCGAACTCTTCGTTCTCTTCTAATACACCACACGTTTTTTCGTCTTTATATTTGTTGTAAATGAATTCTGAAGCAAAGTGGTTTTTGATTACTTTATCTTCAATGATACCCATACCCGATTCTGCTACCGCTTGTTGCGCTAGAGGGATACGAGCTTGGTTAGCTGCCAAAGATGCTGCACGGAAGATTTTGTCTACTTGCTCTTGTGAGAAAGTGGCATATTCCTTTTGTGCCGCTTGAACACGTGCAACTAGCGCATCAAGTTCAGCTAAATTCGTTACAGACATAGTGGATCTCCTAAGATTTAAAAATTATTTAGTAAGCTAACCAGATTATTAACCTCGTATAAAACAATACGATAGTAAAATGGAACTCTTAGTAAATTGCTTTCGAAACTGAGTATAAGCCTTCATTAAATTAAAATATTGACTTAGATCAGTTATTGAATCCAATTTACCTCCAAAGCAGTACATACTGAAAAAATAAAAACATAACACGTTGAATTAAAACAACTTACAATTATTTTTTAACGTGAAATAAATTAATAAAAAGCGCTAATTCATCATAAACACACTAAAATAAAGGCTAAAAAAGCATCTTATTTATCATACAAAAATAAATTCTTCGTGCTACATCTAGTATACCTAAATCAATGTAACATGTAACACTTTAGTAATAGCTTTCATACCAAACTCATTCTTTTTTACTCATAGTTGGTAACCTAGACCTTAACCATAATAGAATATTGAAAAAATCCTATTTAAGCCTCGAATTAATAATGAATTTGTCTTACATTATGCCACTTCCATATCGCATTATTCCCACTAACAATCGCTTATGGAACCCCCTCTATTATTTTATGTGAGATGACACCTTATGGGCTCGATTGAACTTGCCATTTACTTCCAATTTTTCTTTGGCTTAGTCGCTGCGGTGAACCCGATTGGCATCATGCCAGTATTTGTTTCGCTCTCCACTCACATGACGCAGGAAGAAAAAAATAAAACCGCCGCAACCGCCAATTTCGCGGTAGCGGTGATCTTGATTGTATCCCTTCTTTTTGGTCAAGTGCTGCTTAATCTATTTAGTATTTCTCTCGATTCTTTTCGAGTTGCGGGCGGCATGTTACTGCTAAGCATCGCTTTCTCAATGATGAGTGGTAAGCTAGGGGAAGATAAGCAAAACAAACAAGAACGAAATGAGTTTATTAGTCGTGAGCAAATTGGCGTTGTGCCACTTGCGATGCCGTTAATGGCCGGCCCTGGTGCGATCAGCTCCACCATAGTGTACGGTGCTCGCTACCCAACCATGATTGATATTTTCGGCATTATTGCCACTATCATTGTGTTCTGCTTTTGTTCTTGGCTGCTGTTTCGATCTGCCCCGATTATTGTTCGCGTGTTGGGACAAACCGGAATTAACGTTGTCACTCGTATTATGGGCTTGATCTTAGCGTCACTCGGGGTCGAATTTATTGCCACGGGACTCGGCAGTTTGTTCCCAGGCTTAATGTAGTCGCCAACACCATACCTGAATGGCGATAATTGCACGAAAATAGTTAAGTAACTGAACGGAAAGGACCCGTTATGCAAGAGCAAGAAAAAGATCAACCAGAAGGCTTGAAACATAAGCTTTATGTGATCATCTTCGGCACCCACACCACTGCGGGTCGCCGCTTTGACATCATGCTTATTGTGGCGATTATTTGCTCATTGATTATTTTGATCTTAGATTCAGTCCCTTCCTTTGTGGCAAAGTGGCACTATGAATTCGATCTTTTAGAATACTTGTTTACTGCGATTTTCACGCTTGAATACCTGCTGCGCCTATATTGCTCTCCCAAGCCCAAAGCCTATGCGAAAAGCTTTTATGGCATCATAGATTTACTCGCTATTTTGCCCACCTACTTGGCCTTCTTTTTCCCTGCCGCCAGTTTTATTGGCATTATCCGACTATTACGTGTGATGCGGATTTTCCGTATTCTTAAACTAGTTCGATTCTTACAAGATTCGAATTTATTAGTGCGTACTCTGGTTACTTCACAACGAAAAATCTTAATATTTTTCAGCGCTGTGGCAATTTTAGTCACTATCTTTGGCGCATTAATGTATGTGATTGAAGGGCCTGAAAATGGCTTTACCAGTATTCCGCGCGGAATTTATTGGGCAATCATTACTATCACCACCGTAGGCTATGGCGATGTGGTACCACAAACACCATTAGGACAAGCAGTGGCCGCCCTCACCATGTTATTGGGTTATTCAATTTTGGCCGTGCCGACTGGAATTATTACCGCAGAATTAAATCAAGAAATGAAAGCGCATCGTAGCTTAGTACTGTGTCCAAATTGTACTAAGAGTGGCCATGAGACTGACGCGCTGTTTTGTAAGCATTGTGGCAGCGAGCTTGCCGATCCCGATAAACGAGTGGTTCCGGTCAAAAAACCGTAATCTTATCACTTACGTCTCATAAACTAACTGAACTAATACCAATTCCAAAAATTTAATGATCGTTCAAAATTGATCAAACATTAAATGGAATAGGTATAACTAAACGACATAAGCCACATAAAAAAATACCGCCTCAAATTGAATGCTTGAGGCGGTATTTTTATTTACGTGTCGTGAGATCTGATTACTTCTCAGCTAAGATAATACGCAGAGTACGACGTAGTGGTTCTGCCGCGCCCCAAAGCAATTGGTCACCAACCGTGAAGGCATTTAAGAACGTATCACCCATTTCCATTTTACGCAAACGACCAACCGGCACTGAAAGCGTACCCGTAACTTTGGCAGGTGAAAGCTCTTGCGCGGTGATCTCTTTCTCATTCGGGATCACTTTAACCCAATCATTATGGGTGGCGATGATTTCTTCAATCTCATCCATCGGCACATTCTGCTTAAGCTTAATAGTTAACGCTTGAGAGTGACAACGCATCGCACCAATACGCACACAAGTGCCATCAATTGGTACTGAATCTGCGCCTTGCAGGCCAAGGATCTTGTTGGTTTCCACCGTAGCTTTCCACTCTTCTTTACTTTGACCATTTTCGCGTTTGACATCAATCCACGGGATCAATGAACCGGCCAAAGGCGCACCAAACTCACTGGTAGGGTAAGCACTTGAACGAATCGTTTCGGCCACTTTACGGTCAATATCTAAGATAGAACTGGCAGGGTCTGCCATTTCAGCACTCACCGATTGGTTAATCACGCCCATTTGCGCAATAAGTTCACGCATATTTTTCGCGCCAGCGCCCGATGCCGCTTGATAGGTCATCGCGCTCATCCATTCGATCATGCCTTTCTCGTACAGGCCACCTAGGCCCATTAGCATTAGGCTCACCGTACAGTTGCCACCCACAAAGGTGTTAGTCCCTGCATGCAACCCTTGTTGAATTTGGGTTAAGTTAACCGGATCCAAAGTAATGATGGCATCATCTTTCATACGCAATGTAGAAGCCGCATCGATCCAATACCCTTTCCAACCCGCTTGACGCAGTGCTGGATAGACTTTTTCCGTATAACCACCACCTTGACAGGTAATGATGGCATCTAATTGTTTTAAGCTTTCAATATCAAAAGCATCTTGTAGCATGCCAGCATCCTTGCCTAAGAAAGGGGCAGGAATGCCTACTTGCGATGTGGTATAGAACACAGGTTCGATGAGGTCAAAATCCTTTTCCTCAACCATGCGTTGCATCAGTACAGAACCCACCATGCCACGCCAACCAACTAAACCCACTTTCATCATGTTCATCTCTCCCTGATATTTATAAATTATGACTATACCCGCCTTATTGAACCTGCCTTTATATTGGCTAAGTTCGATAATTTTGGGTATAAAGCTTGTCTTAATCGAGCAACCCGAATCAACAAGCTTAAAATACAGTTATTACTATCTCATTGCTCAACACATTCTTCAAACAACAATTTCAGATAAAACCAATCACACTACCTCGACCAGCATAAATGCGATTGATTTAACTAAATAGTTTTATCAAACATGTGTTGAGAACACTCAATACCAATTAAGAATTTCTCACTAACTGATCTTTCAAGTTTGGTGGAATGCCTTTAATAGTTAACGTATCGGTTTCTGGATCATAAAAAACCCTTTCACCCAATAACATGGCATCAAAATTTATCGACAAACCGCCACCCGCACCCACATATTTGGCCAACTTACGAATAGTTGAACGGTCAACGGGGAAGCTATCTTCTAATTCATAACCTTGCTTTTGAGTAAACTCTTGAAAGTTATCATCATGTCCTGCGCCAGAAAGCTCACCAGATAATTCACGGATCTCCAGTTCATCACCCGCTTTTAATTGCTCATTACAGTAATCATGCACTTGTTTGCGGTATGCCACGGTTTCATCTTTATTGAGTTGTGAATCGGCGCAGTAATCGTCTACCGCTTGCATCAACACTAAATTTTGTTTCTTGGTATCAAGCCCGACTTCAGCTTGCAAAAAGTCTAAGAAGAAGTCAGCCACTTTGCGCCCCACTCGACCTTTAATATAGGTGAGGTAGCGATTAGATTCTGGGTCAGTTTCATAGCGCGACAGATCAATACGAACCGCGATGTCCATTTTATTGATATCAAGGTAGTCAGTCCCTGAAATATCCAGATCATCATCCACTTTTAAACTTTGATTCGATGGCAGCAAGGCGATAAACAAATATTCAGTCGCTAGTGACTGATATTGCGCCATCACCAATACCCCTTCTTCGGCAAAAGGATATTTCTCTAATTCTGTTTTTAAACGCTCAGCAGATTGTGAGGAAAACTCATAAAAATTTGATTCACCTTGGCGAAATTGCTTCATCCAATATTGGAATTCGCTTTCTTCTTTGTAAGTGCCAAAGCCTTTGCCGCCTTTGGCATTAAAGGTGCGATGAAGTTCTGCGACTAATTGTTCTGAAACGGCATCATTAGACAAAGCGGTGTTACGCAAGTTAACAACAAGCTCATCTTGATCATTTTTTGTCAATTTGTGCAGTATAACGTTGGAAATATTTAAGCTCATGATAAATTAGTTTCAAGTTGATGTTTCAGTTGTGAGGTAGACTAGGGTATCATAAGCCGCTTTTACTATCATTAACCGAATCAGGAACCAAATAGACACTTATGCCTATTAATTCAAAATACAGCGACAAACAAATCGAACAAATCTTGGCTGAAATTGCAGCGGTACTCGATAAGCACCAAGCGAGCTCGGATCTTAGTTTGATGATTGCTGGTAACATTGTGACAAACATTTTAAATTCCGATGTACCGCGTGCACAGCGTAAACTCATTGCAGACAAATTTTCTCAAGCTCTTTTATCATCAATTGATGCCTAAATTGCCTTTTAACGTTAAATTGAGTTAGAACGATATTTCAAATGGTTAATAGCGGAAACACATACGGAGAGCGCGTCTCTCGACTCGTCAGTTGGGGACATTGGTTCTCTTTCTTTAACATCATTATCGCTATGTTGATTGGCAGCCGTTTCATTGCTCAATCACCATGGCCGGATACGGTTATAGGTCAAGCATACCTTTTGATCTCGTGGTTCGGGCATTTCGCGTTTTTAGTGTTTGCGCTCTACATTTTAGTTTTATTCCCACTGACATTCGTGATCCCTTCACGCAAGTTATTACGTTTAGTCAGTGTGTGTTTTACTACTCTTTGCTTAACCTTGCTATTGCTCGATACTCAAGCCTACGAAAAACTCCATCTGCACTTAAACCCTGTCGTATGGGAACTGTTATTAAGTAAAGAAAAAACCGCTTTTAATGCCCAGTGGCAATACCTCTTTGCCGCAGTACCGATTTTATTTTTAATCCAAATTGTTATTTCAGAGTGGATCTGGAAGAAGCAACGCTCATTGTCACGAAAAAAAATCGGCAAACCCGTCACGATAATCTTTTTCTTATGTTTTTTAAGTAGCCACCTGATTTACATTTGGGCGGATGCTTTTTTCTATCGCCCGATCACCAGTCAGCGAACAAATTTCCCATTGTCGTACCCAATGACGGCAAAATCCTTTATGGAAAAACATGGCCTTTTAGACCGTTCAGATTATTTAGAACGCTTAGAGGAATATGGTAGTGGTAACGGTGAAGTGGTGAACTACCCGCTAGAGCCAATGAAATACGATGGTTTAGGCAAAAAATACAATGTGCTGATGGTGATGGTCGATAACTTGCGTAGTGATATGTTAACTCAACAAGTTATGCCATCGACTTTTGAATTTGCTAAAAACAATCAAAATTTTGTTAATCACTATAGTGCCACTAATAATATCTATGGCGTGTTCAGTTTGTTTTATGGGCTGCCAAGTAATTATTCTGCCAGTATTAAAGCACAAGATACACAGCCGCTCATTATTGATTCAATGGCAAAACGTCATTATCAAATGGCCGCGTTTAGTGATGATAAATTTGAAGGCTCAGAGCTTTATGATGAAATCTTTAGCTCGATAGATGTGCAAAAAAACACAGCTCAAGATCACGATTCCAATAATGAGATTGTAGATGATTGGAAAACGTGGCTCAGCACTACCTCAAATAAGCCTTGGTTTAGCTATGTAGAGCTGTCTAATGTCGAAAGATTCGAGAACAACACACAAGTATTAAACCAATTCACCCCTAAATCGAAAAATGCCATAGCTATGCTAAAAGCGAGTTATCAATCGGCAGCATTTACCGCCGATCAGTCGATTCAAAATATTTTAACTGAGATCGATAGTAAAAATTTATTAAACAATACCATAGTGGTGATCACCTCCAATCATGGCATGGAGTTTAATGACACCAATAGTAATACTTGGGGCTCAGACAGTAATTTCAGCCGCTATCAACTGCAAGTTCCTATGGTAGTTCATTGGCCAGATAAAAAGCCGACGGTATACACCCAACATACGAGTCACTTAGATTTATCCGCAACCTTGATGCAAGATTTATTTGAAACCTCGTCAAACCCTTATGATTTTAGTAGTGGCCGTAACTTATTTGATACAAGCGAACGCCCATGGATCTTAGCGGGTGATAATAAAAATATCGCACTGGTCACCAAAGATACCACCACTGTGGTTGATCAATTTGGTAACTACAAAGTCTACGATAAAA
The DNA here is from genome assembly GCF_014694465.1 of Vibrio sp. S11_S32. Taxonomy (NCBI): domain Bacteria; kingdom Pseudomonadati; phylum Pseudomonadota; class Gammaproteobacteria; order Vibrionales; family Vibrionaceae; genus Vibrio; species Vibrio sp. S11_S32. The sequence continues at coordinate 60,507 of NZ_JAAUWS010000001.1, forward strand.
ACTATAAGCGCCAAAAACATGCTAAGCCTAAACTGTCATTCATGCTGCAAGGCCTATCAGAGCTCAAGCGTTTTTACCACCAGCCTAACTGATTAAAAAATAGGCTTTTATTGGTAATAAAAGGTTTACAACACACAAAGAGCTGTATATTATCTACAGCGTAAATCGGAGGGATGGCTGAGTGGTCGAAAGCACCGGTCTTGAAAACCGGCGCCTGTTAATAGCGGGCCTAGGGTTCAAATCCCTATCCCTCCACCACTTTCTAAAAGCCCGCTAAATTATTTAGCGGGCTTTTTCCATTTCTAACCATGACTATTACCAATAGCCATGAATACGGTGGATTTAATGGTGTCTACCGATATAGTTCGCCATATGGCAAGCTTTACCCTGTTTAGGCTTTATGTTCGCTATATAACAAGCCATCTCTTAGTTAGTACTCTGCTTTACTACGCCGCTTTTGTTCATACATGGCTTTATCAGCAAGGTGAATAGCTTCGTGCAATAAATCTACCCCGTCAAAGTGGCTATAGCCAATCGCAAGCGTAAACGAAACATCTTGATAAAAAGGCACATTATCAATTTCCGCTTTTAGTTTATTTAATACCACTTCCGGCTCTAATACCTTCCCATTCGTGACTACTAAGAACTCATCACCACCTAAGCGTACTGCAATGTCAGACGATCGGATAATATGGGTTAATTTTTTGGCTAAAAATCGTAACGCATCATCACCCACGTTATGACCATAAGTATCATTGATCTGTTTAAATGCATTTATATCCAAATAATATAAAGTGCCAGAGCTAATATCCCTGAATTCTAAATCTTGTAATACCCGTTTATTGTATAAACCGGTCAAATCATCCGTTATAGAAAGCGACGAAAACTTTAAGGTTGCTTTATGCTGCTTGACTAACAATGTATAAACCGCAAACATAATTAAGGACATTGCAATAAACCAAGGCAGTACATATTCAGTAATATAGTTGGTCCTCATATAGGCGGTAATCATAAAATGATGATATTGAATTTGTTTTTTAAACACCGCAGGAAAAAAACGATTCTCACCCACAGAAAATCGTTCATCTTGATAAGTAATATCCATTGCCATATATTCGCTTAACCATGGCCCTAACGACTCGCCCATCAGTTGTTTTAAGTTTATACTCATGCCTAAATCTGCAATCAGCTTACCATTTTTCATAATAGGGGTAATGATTAAAACTTGTTTCTCCCCTAAAGGGAAAGAATTATTAAGCGTTAAAATGAAGGTTTCATTAGGATCTTGATTTTTTAGTTGAGAGCGATATCTCTCTGGCGTGAATATGGGGGCACTAACATTCATTAAATAACGTAATTTAGAGTAAATGGCGGTACTATTCTTGCCATAATATAGAAAAAAACCCGCTGGAGATTGATAATCAGTTTCGGCCCATGCGCGATCTAATGCATGTAACAAAACGGGTAGATTAAAATCTAAGTTTCTAGTTTGACCTTGTACGATTAAGGTTCCCGCAAACTCTGCATATTGGTTAGGATTAATATTGAAGCCAGTAATATCATTCTTAGCGTTGTAAGAAAAAGGTGGATTAAGTTTTTCGCTCGGTGACAATGGTAGTTGATCAATAAGCAACTCAAGCTTTTTAACCATCGCATTATTGGCATTATAGAAAACGGCCAAATCACCCTGCATATCAGAAACGACCCCTTCAGCATAATTTCTTAGCGTGATACCAGTATAAGTAATCCAACATAATAACGAAGTAAGGATCAAATATAAAAAGGGCTTATTTTTCACTGACTGTTTTATCATAGACAATTTATCTCAAACGGTATTGATTGTCCTTTATTGAGTATGCTGCCGCAAATTTCCACTCCAAAGGTTATCTTACAATATACACTAAATTCCAATAGAAGTGTAGAGGTCCGATCTGTTAAGCACTGTTTACTAACCCTTATTTTATTAAGGGTTAATAGAAAGTTCGAGCTCACTCAATAATGATGACTAATAGTCATCCAGACTAATTCTTGGCGCTCTGGCCGCATTTAAAACCGTAATAAATGCCAATGCACCTGCCACCAAAAATCCGGTTTGGAAAGCCGAAATAATCACATCTTTCGGGCCAGTCAATAAATCGACAATGGTACTGTCACTGGTAAAACCGGGGATCAACGAATAGGTTAAAGTGCCAAATAACGCCGTTCCCATTGACGCGCCTAGTGAGCGAAATAATGCCGCCATTGCGGTAATGCGCCCAAGGTTGGCTTTACCGCCAATTGTTTGGATCAGTAATTGAGTGGATGGCATCACAGTACCTAATCCTAAACCGCAGAAAAAGCCAAACAGGCCCGTCACAAATGAGGAGGGTTCTAGCACACCTAACATGACAAAGCCAAAGGTCGTAATACTCATGCCGATCACCGGCAGCCATTTCGGCACGCCGGTATGGGCAATCACTTTACCTGTGGTATATGAGCCAATAATATTGCCGCACGTTAATGGCAGTAATAATAGCCCCGCCATTGCTGCATTGGCTCCAAGGCCTAATTGTAAATAAATCGGTAGAAAGAAAATCAACGCAAACATGCAAGCGGCAAACAAAAAAGAAGAAGTAAGCGGCACATAAATTTCTTTTTTTGCCAATAAGGCTAATGGCAAGAATGACTCAGTGGTGCGAATTTGTTGCAAAATAAAGGCAATGGTTAGTACCGCAATCGCCACTAATAACTCAATACTGGTGATAGAGCTCCACGAAAACTCACGCCCACCAGCTGATAACCAGTAAATTAATAGCGTGGTAATGGTTGGGAATATCATTAACCCCCAGCCATCTATGCTGCGTGATTTAACCGGCAGTTCCGTTGTTTTAAGGCTCATTAAACGGTAAATAGCGAAAGCGGCAATCGGCAGGTTGGCCCAAAATAACCAATGCCAAGTAAAATAATGCACGACCAAACCGCCCGCGACCGGGCCGCACACACTGGCTAGAGTAAATAAAGAGGAAAAGTAACCTTGAAAACGAGCCCTTTGTCTTGGAGGAATAAGCTCTCCGATCAAGGCTTGAGACAAACTCATTAAACCACCACCACCAATCCCCTGGATCACCCGAGCAATAATCAAGACCGTCATGCTGCTCGCCAATGCCGCAATAACTGACCCGATGGAGAATACCACCAAAGCAGAAATCAACACATTCCGACGGCCGTAACGATCCCCAAGCCAACCATAAATAGGAACAGAAGCTGCATTGGCTAATAAATAACCAATCGCGATCCAAGCTGCGGTTTGTATACCACCTAGATCTTGCGCGATAGCCGGTGTTGCTGCCGCCAATAAGGTTTGGTCAATGGCGGCAAGAAACATAGGTAAAAAGACAATAGTAAAAATACCAATAAAATCTTTCTTCGAAACTTGTTCTTTGGTGAACGCGTTCGGATCGGGCATTTGGTCTGCTGGAGAGGTCATATTCACAACTATAAAATAAGAAACTAAAAAGGAGGTTTAGAAGCCTCCTTAGTTTAACGATCACCAGACAAATAAAGCAGGAAAGTTACAATAATTTACATTATTACTGTGATGTGTCATTTATTGCTGAGATCTCGCATGTGACGCGTACTGTTGCCAAAATTCGATTGCTTGCTGATAAGCCATGTCCTGATCCTTATGCTGAGCAAATAAAACCGCTGCCATATTCGAAATAACACAATTTGCCATTTGCACTTGCATTTCATGGTCCGCTTTAAACAATGCAGTTTGCGGTAAGGTAACAGAGGTTAACAATCGCTCGGGCCAATAAAAAGATTCAACTCCTTTTTCAGAGCTTAACCATACCGTTTGACTCACTTTCGGATTGTATTCTGATTCACCATTTTTCCCTTTAAAAGAGATAACTGATAAACTTTTTCTGTCGATTTCTTGATCTACTTCTGCGTGTAATTGTTGAAAACCTGGATGAAAACTGCCGCGTACCCCTAAACGTGCGCCACCTGGATTTAACGCTCGCACGACCGTATTAATTGGCGTTCTAAGTCCGTAACGGTTTTTCCAACCGATCATACTTTGGGCTATCGGAGCAAAATTTGATAATGGTAAATAGGCAATATTTTGCTCATCCAGTAATTGTTTGGCGTGTTGGGGATGGTCTGCCAAAGGGATATCTAACAAGCCTAGGCAATCTTCAAGATGCGTCCGACCACTCGCCACGTCTTTATAGCCGTGCAACAATACTTTATAACCATGAGTCGATAATATTTTTGCTGCCAATCCATGCCAAGGCTGATCGCTACCATTATCACTGACCCGTTTACCGGCATAACAAGGCCAATCAATATCCGCGCCAAGATTCGGCACTCGCGATTGAAACGCTTTCACAAAGCCGGCAATTTCAGCATTGGTTTCATTTTGCACTCGGATCAGCATCATCAGCATCGCCATTTGATCATCACCGATCGCATCTTGTGCGCCCGATTCTTTACCACTCAAATAAGCATCCATCACCGCAAAGGCTTGCTCGACATTTAACGGCTTACGACCACGCTCACCACGCCCTACCGTGCGAATACACTCTAAAATAATGCTCATCATAAAATTCCATCTGTTTGATTTATCATTTTATCTTAAAAGGTCTATGCAAAATGTACACCTAACTTTTGAACCCTTCACGTCATCATAATAATCAAAACGCTCTTAATGGCTAAAAATGTAAATTAACCGCTTTTCTTACTTCGCCCTTTGGTTGTTGAGGCTTTAGATGGCGTGGATTTTTTAGCAAACGAGCGTTTACGTTTAAAGGCCGGTTTGTCCACTTTCGGCAGTGAACGTAATGACTCAGGCACCCCCGAGGTTTTGACCTGTTGCATTAAATTGGCAATTTGCTGCTCTAAAGCGTGCATAAAGGGGGCATAAGGTTGCTGTTTTTCGGCCATCGCTTGCAATTGGTGCTCCCAATGAGCGGTCATATCGGGATAAGTCGATTCCATCGGTAATGCATTGATTAACCCTCTTCCCGCTGGGCTACTTAAAATATTTTTTCCTTGTCTTAGCAATAATTGGCGCTTAAATAAAGTATCCAAAATGCCAGCTCGGGTAGCTTCCGTGCCGAGTCCATCGGTATCGCGCAGGATCTTCTTCAAATTTTTGTCGGCAACAAAGCGAGCAATTCCGGTCATGGCTTTTAAGATGGTGGCTTCAGTAAAATGTTGAGGTGGCTCGGTTTTTCGATCTTTTATCTCGCCTTCACGGCACACTAATTGTTGCCCTGTTTGCAGCGCTGGCACCGGATCGCTTTGCTCTGAATCTTGTGATTTACTGGCGCTCATCAATACCTTCCAACCTTCCACTATCAACACTCGACCTTTGGCGATAAAGCAGCCTCCGGCAATATCAAACTCAAGTTTTGATTCAGCATAGACCGCCGATGGATAAAACTGCATCACATATTGACGTGCGATCATTTGATAAATTTTCTCTTCTTGACCAGATAACGCTCTACTTGAAGATTGCTTAGGGGTGGGAATGATCGCATGGTGAGCATCAACTTTGCTGTCATTCCACGCTTTGGATTTTAAATTAAGATCCGCGCCTTGCACTGCAGAACTTAATCCATTGGCATTATGAGATATTGCCTGACACACGCTACTAGCTTGAGCAAAATGTTCTTTGGGTAAGTAACGGCTATCGGAGCGTGGATAAGTAATAAGCTTATGTTTTTCATATAAAGATTGGCAAATATTGAGGACATCTTGCGCGCTCATTTGAAAACGCCGCGCGGCATCAATTTGCAACGCCGACAATGAATACGGCAACGGCGGCGCTTGTTTGGTTTGTTTTTGTTCCGCATCCACCACTTTCGCTGGCTGGCCTTTAATGCGATTGGCCACATTCTCAACCAGCTTGCGTGACAACACTCGACCTTCTTCATCTTGCCAAGGCTTTATCGCCTCACTGGGTTTCCAACGGGCTCGAATATCAAATTGATGTTGTGCATCTTGATAAGGAATAAGTGCATGGAGGGTGAAATAATCTTTGGGTATGAAGTTTTCAATTTCTTCATCTCGGCGCACCACTAATCCCAGTACCGGCGTTTGAACACGCCCTACCGATAACACGCCTTGATAACCGGCTTTTTGCCCCAATAAAGTGTAAGCGCGCGACATATTCATGCCATACAACCAGTCTGCGCGTGAACGAGCTAAAGCCGACACCGATAATGGAATAAAATTTTGATTGGAACGCATTTGAGTTAATGCGCGTTTCACCGCTGGCAAGTTTAAATCGCTGATCAATAAACGTTGCGTGGCTTGTTTTTGCGCTTTGGTCGCTTTGAGGTAATCAATCACTTCATCCACCAGCAATTGGCCTTCACGGTCGGGATCGCCCGCGTTGATAAGCTCTGGCTTTTGTTTGAATAGTTGGCGGATCACCGACAATTGTTTACTGGCAGCAGATCGTGGACGTAATTTCCATTGCTCGGGAATGATCGGTAGATCGGCGATGTTCCACTTTTTATAGCGATCATCGTAAGCGTCTGGCTCAACTTGTTCTAAAAGGTGTCCAATACACCAAGTGACAATATCACCATTGCCACAACGAATATAACCTTGCTCATTTTTTTGAGGTTTCGGCAGTCCGGCGGCAATCGCTCGACCTAAACTGGGTTTTTCGGCAATAAATAAGCGCACAAGTAAAACTCGAAAAGAAATAATAGTGTTAGATTATCGAATATCTCGCTTATAAATCAAGATAAAACTGTTTATTTATACAGGTTTAAGTTTCAGACACAGAAGATTATAGATACTCAACAAAATCGGCCAATGCACGCTCAGGTACTTTCATTGCGCTGCAACCGGATGTGCCTAAATATAAAAATCCCACAATTTTATCGTCGCCTTGTAACTCAAAAGCTTGCTTAACGTTATCATCAAACATCCACTCACCTGAGCGCCAAAAAGCTTGGAATCCTTGCGCCACTGCGGCCATTTGCATTGCTTGCGCCGCGCAGCCTGCCGATAAGTATTGCTCAAAAGCGGGGACTTTTGGATGCTCGGTTACTTTGGCGATAATGGTTATGACCATTGGGGCGCGAAATGGGGTTTTTTTCACTTTCTCAATCACGGCTTGCTCACTATTTTTAGCCACCGCGGCGGCAACTAAAATATCGGACAGTTTGCGTAAGCCTTCCCCTTGAGCGATCACAAAGCGCCACGGGGTTAAACAACCATGATCAGGCGCTCTTAATCCGGCTTTAACGATATTTTCTAGCACTTTCCCTTCAGGGGCTGGCTCAATTAAATTGGCGATAGAACGTCGGTTGAGTAATAAGTCTAGTGCTTGCATAACCTGTATCCCTACTTTACGGCTGTGGCTTAAGTATATGACAATACAAAAGAGGAATGAGAATCATAATCAAATATTACCCATTTGGCTATGACCCACATTCCAATTTTATCGACTCGTTTGCAGCGGCTTAAACCACTACGCGATCTTTAAAGCTTCATCGCTACTTCTGTTCCCTGCCTGATCGCTCTCACCGCATCCAGTTCGCCAGCCACATCAGCGCCGCCAATAATATGCAGCTTATCGCCAAGTTGTTGCCACTGCTCTTCAAACGGTCGAACCGATTCTTGGCCGGCACAAATAATAATATTATCGGCTTGGATTAATTCTTCTTTATTATCACGCTTTATATGTAGGCCATCTGCGCTAATTTTTTGATAGCTCACACCACCACATAAATTCACGCCACGTTTTTGCAAAGTGGCACGATGGATCCAGCCAGTGGTTTTACCCGGACCTTTTCCAACCGAACCCGCTCGACGTTGAAATAACCACACTTGTTTGTCTGCCACGCTTTCGCCGATCGGTTGCAAGCCGCCTTCACCCGACATCGTTTGATCGATCCCCCAGTCTTCCAGCCAATCGGCCAGCGTATGAGTATCAGGTTCGGTGATCATACTGGCGACATCAACCCCAATGCCACCCGCGCCAATAATCGCCACATTTTGTCCTAATGGGGTTTTATCGCGGATCAATGTTTGGTAATCAACCACCTTCTCTGGCGTATCGATACCCTCTAACTGTAATTTTCTTGGCGTAACACCCGATGCCATCACCACCTGATCGTAATCTTTAATAACATCAAAGGTGGCTTCAGTATCAAGCATCAAATTCACCCCAGTTTGCTCAATTCGATTGGCAAAATAACGAATGGTTTCTCTAAATTCTTCTTTACCCGGGATCTGCATCGCCAACCTAAATTGACCGCCAATACGATCACTTTTTTCAATTAAATCCACTTGATGACCACGCTGCGCCGCAATGGTTGCACAGGCTAATCCCGCCGGCCCTGCGCCAATCACCGCCACTCGTTTTTTAGTGACGGCGTTGCTTATCACCATTTCGGTTTCATTACACGCTTGGGGATTGACCAAACATGAGGCTTGTTTGCCTTTAAACACATTATCTAAACAGGCTTGATTACAACCAATACAGGTATTAATCAGTTTGGATTGTTGGCTGGCGGCTTTATTCACAAAATCCGCATCGGCCAATAAAGGACGCGCCATTGACACCATATCGGCATGGCCTTGTGATAAAATATCTTCCGCCACTTCTGGGGTATTGATGCGATTACAAGTGATCACCGGAATGGAAAGATGAGGTTTTACTTTTTCAGTCACCCAACTAAATGCACCACGCGGCACTTGGGTCGCGATGGTTGGAATACGCGCTTCATGCCAGCCAATGCCAGTATTAATTAAGCTCACGCCGGCTTGTTCTAACCCTTTTGCCAATTCGATCACTTCATCAAATGTGCTGCCTTGTTCCACTAAATCGAGCATGGATAAGCGGAAAATAATAATAAACTCTTGGCCCACTTTTTTGCGGATAGCTTTGACGATTTCTAATGGTAAGCGAATGCGATTTTGATAACTGCCGCCCCACTTATCATTGCGAGTATTGGTGCGTTGGCAAATAAATTGATTGATCAGATACCCTTCCGAACCCATAACCTCCACACCGTCATAACCGGCAGATTGGGCTAAATGTGCGCTATTAGCAAAATCTTTAATCGTGCCTTTAATTTGGCGTTCACACATTTTAAATGGGGTGAATTTAGCGATCGGCGCTCGAGTGGCACTGGCACTTTGTGAAAGAGGGTGCATGGCATAGCGACCAGCATGCAAAATTTGCAGCGCGATTTTACCACCATGTTTATGTACCGCATCGGTGACCACTTTGTGCTTTTGAGCATGAGAAGCGGTACTAAATTGCGAGCTAAATGGATGCAAACGACCGCGAAAGTTTGGTGCAAAGCCCCCTGTGACAATTAAGCCCACCCCACCTTTGGCACGCGCTTCATAAAACGCGGCCAATTTGGTTAGCTCGCCACGTTGTTCTTCTAAGCCGGTATGCATCGATCCCATAAGTACTCGATTGCGAAGTTGAGTAAATCCAAGATCCAGTGGCGCTAGCAAATGTGGGTACATATTCTCACCTGTCATTCTTTTTTATTTTTATTTGGTCTGACCAGTCTATCTATGGCAACACAAAAAACAAACAAGTGTTTACATTTTTGCAACCTAGCGCAAGTTACCTTTAAAAATAACCTCCCAATCGCTTTATTAATCAGGTTATAAAGAAAAATCGACTGCGCATATTGATGAAAATTATAGTAAGCTTTTGTAGATAGGCATTTTTAAGACAAGAGACTCATTCCTATGCCCTAAAAGCAGTAATGCTAGGTAAGAAAGGAATTCTTTTCATCACTTTGAAGTTTAACTGGATAGAAACATGAAAAAACTGTTTTGCTATATTGGCGCTATTTTTAAAGGCATTTGGAAGTTTATTTCTTTTTTGCGTACCGCCCTACTCAACCTTCTTTTTATCGCGGTGATCGTTGGGTTGTATTTTGCTTTTACCTCTCAGCAAGACGATACCGCTACCGCAAAGCAAGATAACCATAAAAAAGAAGCGTTGGTGTTAAACCTTTCTGGCCCTATTGTAGAACAGCGCAGTTCTATTAACTCTTTCGATTCAATCTCCGGCAGTCTATTAGATAAAGACGCACCGAAAGAAACCGTGTTATTTGATCTGGTGAATACCATTCGCTATGCGGCCAAAGATGACGCCATTCTAGGCTTAGTGTTAAACCTTAAACAAATGCCAGAAACCAACTTAACCAAACTCAGATACATTGCCAAAGCGATTGAAGAGTTTAAGAAAAGTGGCAAACCGGTTTATGCCTATGGCGATTTTTATAATCAAAGCCAATATTACCTTGCCAGTTATGCCAATAAAATCATGCTCTCTCCTGACGGCGCCGTGCTACTAAAAGGCTACAGCGCTTACTCGCTTTACTACAAAGACTTACTCGATAAACTGGACATCACTACCCATATTTTCCGCGTTGGTACTTATAAATCTGCGGTAGAACCTTTTATGCGTAATGATATGTCTCCGGCCGCTAAAGAATCGGCAACGGCATGGCTAACCCAACTGTGGGGCGCGTATGTTGATGATGTGGCGCATAACCGTAAAATTGACGGCAAAACTCTCAACCCAAATATGGACAGTTTTCTGGCACAATTAAAAGCAGCCAAGGGCGATTTTGCTCAACTGTCTTTAAAACTGGGTTTAGTGGATAAACTCACCACACGCCAACAAGCCAGTAATTATTTACGCGACACATTTGGCAGTAATGACGATCATGGTTATAACAGCATTAGTTATTATAAATACCTAGCTAAAGTGAAAAAACCTATCAGTACCAGCCAAAATAAAATTGCGGTTATCGTTGCCAGTGGCGCTATTTTAGATGGTGATCAACCACAAGGCAGTGTTGGTGGCGATTCCACCGCGGCTCTATTGGCGCAAGCCCGTTTAGATAAAAATGTGAAAGCAGTAATTTTACGCGTCGATAGCCCAGGTGGCAGTGCTTTTGCTTCTGAACTGATCCGCAATGAAGTCGATGCTCTGAAAAATGCCGGTAAACCTGTGGTGGTTTCCATGTCCAGCCTTGCGGCCTCTGGCGGTTATTGGATTTCGATGAGCGCCGATAAAATCATTGCTCAACCTACCACCTTAACCGGTTCAATTGGTATTTTTGGCGTGATCACCACCTTTGAAAAAGGCTTAAATAAAATTGGCGTCCATACCGACGGCATTGGCACCAGTCCTTTCTCTGGCGCAGGCTTGACTAACGGATTATCGGACGGCGCTTCACAAGCGATGCAAATGGGGATCGAGCATGGGTATCATCGCTTTATTTCATTAGTGGGTCAAAACCGTGATATGAAAACGCAAGCTGTAGATAAGATTGCTCAAGGTCGAGTCTGGACCGGACAAGATGCATTAAAACGCGGACTAGTCGATCAAATGGGTGACTTTGATGACGCCATTAAAGCGGCGGCGGAGTTAGCGAAAGTGAAAGACTACCAACTCGATTGGGTTGAAAAACCATTAAGCCAAACTCAGCAGATCATCCAAGATATTTTAAAATCGACCGACGTTTCGATCAGCAGCAAAGTTGAAGCTATGATCCCAACGGCGTTACTACCTGCAGCGAAACAGATCAGCGCCAGCAGCGATTTATTGAATAACTTAAACGATCCGCAAGGCTTTTATACTTTCTGTTTAAACTGCCAAGCTCAATAGTAAAAGGTTAAGTCGGTCGGTTATCAAATATGAAAAAGCAATCAACATAAAAGGACGCCAATTTAGGCGTCCTTTTTATTGAATCGATTTGAACAATTAAGCACTTAACGCGAAAGGTCGTCTACCGCCCCTTTCATATCACGAATTTGAATCGCCGCTTGTACATCACGTTGTTGAACTAGTGATAGAAACAGTAAATCGGCAATCGTGTGTTGAGCAGTACGAGAAGAAATTGAAGAACTTCGCATATCCCCTTCTTCCGCTAACGTGGTTAACACACAATCAGCCATATCACGTAATAGACTGTGCGCCAACGAAGTGATTGCCACCACATAAGCCCCTCTTTTCTTAGCGGTTTCTGCCGCAAATAAAATATCTTTACGTTGGCCGGAATATGAAAAGGCTAAAAACACATCTTTTGGCTGCAGGGTATTGGCAATGGTGATTTGCACATGACTATCAAATTCATTCAGCGTTGGAATGCCAATTTTCATCAACTTGTAGCTAAGATCTTTAGCAACCAGAGCCGAGCCACCAATACCCGCAATTTGCACTTTTCCTGCTATATCAAGCCACTGCACCACTTGTTTAAATTCATCGGTATTAATATTATTGGTGGTTTGTAAGATCGCAGCAGATTTTTCTTCGGCTATTTTTTGCGCCACCTCTTGCAAGCTATCTTTGACTGAAATGAGGTTATGCAGCGTAGTATTACCTTGAACAATCGCATGCTCGCGGCCAATTTCTTCACTCATTTTCACTTTAAACTCAGTAAAGCCCCGACAGCCTAACTTTTGGGTGAATTTTACGATACTCGATTGACTCACTTCGCACTGATTGGCGAGTTTTTGAGACGATAACGATAGAACACTAAAGGGATCGGACAAAAGATGGTGGGCAATCTTTTGTTCATTGGTAGAAAATTGCGCTAAATTGTAACGTAGTTGTGTAAGCAGCGACATAATACAATCTCTAATCTATACGGCATTAACTATATGATTTATTTGTTATTTATTGAGATCAAATGCCGAGTATCACTCATAATTTTTTATTAGAAAGAACCAAAGTGATGCAATTATATTCCAATAATTCCTTAATTGGAATAATTGATTCTGTGATCTGGCGCACTGCAAGGAATAATTTATTCTATATTCTATTCCCCACTCACTACCCAGTAGCTAACTAACGAGAAAAATTATGAAGATCGACCTAACCCAACTTGTTACTGAAAGTCGTAACCCCGCCAGTGCTAATATTGATGCGCTCAATACAGTAGAGATGCTGGCGGTTATTAACAATGAAGATAAGCAGGTTGCTTTAGCGGTTGAAAAAACATTGCCTCAAATTGCACAATCAGTTGATCTGATCGCGACAGCGTTTCGCCAAGGTGGTCGTCTTATTTATATTGGCGCTGGAACCTCTGGTCGCTTAGGCATTTTAGATGCGAGCGAATGCCCTCCTACTTATGGTTCCGATCCTTCTCAAGTGATTGGTTTAATTGCTGGTGGTAAAACCGCAATTTTAAAAGCGGTCGAAAATGCCGAAGATAACCGTGAGTTAGGCGCGCAAGATCTTAAAGAAATTAATTTCAATTCAACCGACGTATTAGTTGGGATCGCAGCTAGCGGACGCACTCCGTATGTTCTGGGTGCCATGGACTATGCCCGTAGCCAATCTGGCGCGGTAATTTCGCTCAGCTGTAACCCTGTTAGCGCGATGACCCAAGCCTCTGACATTGCAATCACCCCAATTGTAGGGGCTGAAATCGTAACCGGTTCTTCTCGCATGAAGGCCGGTACAGCGCAAAAATTAGTGCTTAACATGCTTACCACTGGCGCAATGATCAAAACCGGTAAAGTGTATGGCAACTTGATGGTCGATGTTGAAGCCACTAATGCCAAACTGGTTGAGCGTCAAAAAAACATCGTGATTGCGGCGACAGAATGTGACCGTGCCACAGCAGAAGCTGCCTTGGCACAATGTAATGGTCATTGTAAAACCGCAATTGTGATGATTTTAACTCAATCGGATGCACAACAAGCGACAGATTTGTTGGATCAATCGAATGGGTTTACGCGTCACGCGGTTCAGGTCAAAGCATAAATCAAACGCACAACAATAATAAATGCAGACACTTAACGATCGAACTGGGCGTATTTCAATAAAATGAAATTCTTATAATAAAAATCAAAAGCGTTTCTGTTCGATATCGCAGCAAAATTTAGAGGGTGACACATGGCTAAAATTACACAACCAATGATTGATTCGATTATTGAATTGGTCGGGGGGAAGGCAAACATTGCTCTGGCGGGTAATTGTATGACTCGCTTACGCTTAACATTAAATAATAATGATTTGGTTCAAGCCGACCAACTAAAGCGCATTACCGGCGTTATGGGAGTGGTTGAAAGTGATGAGCAATTACAAATCATTTTAGGCCCAGGTAAAGCGCAAACCGCAGCGGAAATGATGAACCAATGTTTATCTCAAGTTAGCGATAATCCAGATCAAGCTAGTCTGCAATCACAAGGCGACAATTCAGATTTAAAAGACATTGCTTCCGATCAAAAAAAGCAGATGAAAGCCAAACAAACCAGTAGCATTCAACAGTTTTTAAGTAAATTTGCCACCATTTTCACCCCTTTGATCCCAGGTTTTATTGCCGCGGGTATGTTACTGGGTGTCGCCACCGTTTTGGAACAAATTTATATTACCGGACAAGCTCACCCTAACCTTATTTTGGTTGATCTGGTTAATTATTTTAAAGTCTTTGGTAAAGGTCTATTTAGCTTCTTAAGCATTTTAATCGGTTATAACGCCCAAAAAGCCTTTGGAGGTTCCGGTGTTAATGGCGCAATTATCGCCTCACTGTTTGTATTAGGCTATAACCCAGATGCTACCTCTGGTATTTACTCGGGCATGAGCGACTTCTTTGGTCATACGATTGATCCACGCGGTAATATTATTGGGGTACTAATTGCCGCGATTGTTGGCGCAAAAGTGGAGCGTTTTATTCGTAAGTACATGCCAGATGATCTCGATATGATCTTGACTTCTAGCCTAACTCTCCTGTTTATGGGGGCGGTGACCTTTGTTGTGATCATGCCGCTAGGGGGTTACTTATTCCAAGGCATGTCATGGTTATTTCTACACCTAAATGGTAACCCGATTGGTTCTGCTATTTTGGCTGGTGTATTTTTAATCTCGGTGATGTTTGGTATTCACCAAGGTTTTGTGCCCGTTTATTTTGCATTAATGGAAACCCAAGGATTTAACTCACTATTCCCAATCCTTGCCATGGCCGGCGGTGGTCAAGTTGGCGCGGCGGCAGCGTTGTATGTCAAAGCTCACAAAGATTCACTACTGCGAGTGCAAATTAAAGGCTCAATAATCCCTGGCATCTTAGGCATTGGCGAACCATTAATTTATGGTGTGACCTTGCCTCGTGTTAAACCATTTGTGACAGCATGTATTGGTGGCGCAGCCGGTGGTTTCTTTATCGGCTTAGTCTCTTACCTAGGTTTACCAGTAGGTTTAAACACCGTCTTTGGTCCATCCGGTATTGTGTCACTGCCTCTGATGACCTCAAACAGTGGGATCTTCCCTGCCATGATGGTTTATGGCGCAGGCTTATTAATCAGTTACGGTGTCGGTTTTGTAGTGACCTACTTCTTCGGCACTAAAAATGTGGATTTAAGCTAAATCGTTAATATAAATGACAACGGAACCTATAAAAACAGATCGGATAATCCGACATAACTCTTAATTAGCGAGAAGATAATAATAAAGGATTAGTTGTTTCTTGTTGCTATTAAAGAGTCCCCCCTAATTTGCTTGTATAGCCGCCCCCTACAACTTCATAGTTTTAGGGGGTTTCTTTTTTAAACTGTACCTTGATGTTATATACTGACCGCCTGTTCCTATCCATCCTATATCGCTTAGTTTTTTGCGATAACACGAGTTTTGACTATGACAAGAAAACATATTTATGTTGCCTACACTGGCGGCACTATTGGCATGAAACGCTCTCCACACGGCTACATTCCTGCCGATGGTTTTATGACTGCGCAACTGCAAGCAATGCCAGAGTTCCATCGTGAAGAAATGCCATTATTTACCGTACATGAATATGCGCCCTTAATGGATTCATCGGATATGACGCCCAATGATTGGCAACATATCGCTGATGATATTCAAGCCAATTACGACCAATATGATGGCTTTGTGATTTTACATGGCACTGATACCATGGCGTATACCGCGGCTGCGTTATCATTTATGTTTGAAAATTTAGGCAAGCCGGTGATTGTGACTGGTTCACAAATCCCATTGTCGGAACTGCGATCAGACGGTCAAGCCAATCTTTTAAATGCGCTGCACATTGCCGCCAACTACCCTATCAATGAGGTAACGTTATTTTTTAATAACCAATTGATGCGTGGTAATCGCAGTACCAAGTCTCGCGCCGATGGGTTTAGCGCTTTTAGTTCGCCTAATTTACCGGTGCTACTTGAGGCGGGGATCAGTATTCAAGTCAGTAACCCTGAATTAATCGACAAAAAACCGCAGGGCGAATTTAAAGTGCATACCATTACGCCACAACCGATCGGCGTGATCACTATGTACCCTGGCATTTCACATGAAGTGATCCGCAACACCCTACTCCAACCTGTCAATGCAATGATCTTGCTGACTTTCGGTGTTGGCAATGCGCCACAAAATAAAGACATGCTCGCCCATTTAAAAGACGCGTCAGAGCGAGGCGTGATTGTGGTTAACCTAACTCAATGTTTGGCTGGCAAAGTGAATATGGATGGTTATGCGACCGGAGTTTCGTTAGCAGAAGCGGGCGTGATCAGTGGTTATGATATGACCCATGAAGCGGCGTTAGCTAAATTGCACTACCTGTTGAGCAAAAATTTAACCTATGATGAAATTAAAACCCAGATGAAACAAGTTTTGCGCGGCGAAATGAGCTTATAACCAGCGCGAATTAATGACATTTCTCAGCCATAAAAAGAAGATAAAGCCGAGTATCACTCTAACGCTTTATCTTCTTTTATTGGATCGCATTGTTGACAACTCACTCAGCCGCTACGCGAATAATATCGTCTTGCCCTTCGGCAAATTGCTTTTTCAATTCTGATTTCGATTTAAACGCCACTTCACCACCCGCACCGACACTCATGTGTTGCGGATCATGGTTGTTTTTAGATTGATAGAGCATCACCGCTTGCATGCAAGAATCACGTTGTTGTTGAGAAATCGGTGACCCATCTAACCAGCGACCGGTTTCAATGGCATAATTTAATCGCTCATACACTTCCGGCGTCATAGCCGCTAATAATTGCTCGACATCCATACTCAATCCTCTTGATTAAAACGTAAAGACACTGAATTCACACAGTAACGCTGACCGGTCGTGTCTTGCGGACCATCTTGAAATACATGTCCTAAATGACTGTCACAATGGGCACAACGCACTTCAATTCGATGCATACCATGGCTGCTGTCTTTTAAGTATTTCACCGCGTCTTTATTAATCGCGGCATCAAAACTTGGCCAACCACAACCTGAATCAAATTTATCCTCAGAGCGAAACAAATCGGCCTGACAACAAGTACACTGATAAATGCCCGTATCTTTATTATGCAATAGAGTGCCGGAATATGGCGCTTCAGTCCCGCCTTCTCGGCACACCCGAAATTGCTCATCATTCAATTCTTGTTGCCACTGCTGGGTTGTCTTTTTCATACTTATCCTTACAAACTCATTTCTCGCTTATTTTTCACCAAGCGATTGTTATCCATAAAACATCAATAAACCGAGTCTACCATTGAATCATTTAAACAAATACTTGCGTTATCACAACAATGTGGCACATACTTTTCACCATACCTTAGATGGTGACTTGAATCACATTAGGGTATAATCAGCACCAGCAACAAAAATAGCTATAGGCTTATCATAAAGCCTTGAACTTTAGTAAGAATTAATGGATGTAATTTGGTCACTTAATGTTAAAAGCGAAAGAAAGTAACTCTTTTTTTTGACTTTAAACAAGTAAAGACCGATTATTCCTTGCAGGAAAGAACTGGATTCTGTATTTTTACAACCAGTTATCTTTAATCTTAAATTAAGTTGTGGAGCAACTACTAATGACTATCAAAGTTGGTATTAACGGTTTTGGCCGTATTGGACGTTTCGTTTTCCGTGCATCTGTTGAGCGTGACAACATCGAAGTTGTAGGCATCAATGACCTTATCGATGTTGAGTACATGGCATACATGCTTAAGTATGACTCAACTCACGGTCGTTTCAACGGCACTGTTGAAGTTAAAGACGGTAACCTAGTAGTAAACGGCAAAACTGTTCGTGTAACTGCTGAGCGTAACCCTGAAGATCTTAAGTGGGATGCTATCAACGTTGACGTTGTAGCTGAAGCAACTGGTCTTTTCCTAACTGACGAAACTGCTCGTAAACACATCACAGCTGGTGCTAAGAAAGTTGTATTAACTGGTCCATCTAAAGACGCAACTCCAATGTTCGTTATGGGTGTTAACCACGCAACTTACGCTGGTCAAGATATCGTTTCTAACGCATCTTGTACTACTAACTGCCTAGCGCCAATCGCTAAAGTTCTTAACGACGAGTTCGGTATCGAATCTGGTCTTATGACAACAGTTCACGCAACTACAGCAACTCAAAAAACTGTAGATGGTCCTTCTGCGAAAGACTGGCGCGGTGGCCGTGGTGCTTCTCAAAATATCATCCCATCTTCAACTGGTGCAGCTAAAGCAGTAGGCGTTGTACTTCCTGAAGTAAACGGCAAACTAACTGGTATGGCTTTCCGCGTACCAACTGCTAACGTTTCTGTTGTTGACTTAACTGTTAACCTTAAAAACGGTGCATCTTACGAAGCTATCTGTGCAGCTATGAAAGCAGCATCTGAAGGTTCTCTTAAAGGTGTTCTTGGTTACACTGAAGATGCAGTTGTTTCTCAAGATTTCATCGGTGAAACTCAAACTTCAGTATTTGATGCTAAAGCTGGTATCGCACTTAACGACAAATTCGTTAAAGTTGTATCTTGGTACGACAACGAAATCGGTTACTCAAACAAAGTTCTTGACCTAATCACTCACATCTCTAAGTAATTAGAAAGCAGTGTTTAGCTCTTAACTGAATAACAACTCTTGTTAAGTAACGATTGAGGCGGCCATTGTGTCGCCTTTTTTTATACCTAAAAATCATGAATGCTCGATATTCGTTCTCTTTGTATAAAGAAACCTATTGAGATATAACGAGGAACCTTTGCATGAATCTTAACGGTCTCCCTATCATCAGCGTATTATCTGATTGTGTCACTATCGTACAAAAAGACGGAATCAAAATCGTCCGAGTTAAACATGACAAAGCCGAAGCGGGTATTTCTCTTTTCGGTGGTCATGTGGTGTCATTTAAACCTATCGATCAACAAGATGTTATTTGGATGAGCGAGCGGGCTATTTTTGATGGCAATACTGCTTTGCGTGGCGGTATTCCAGTCTGTTGGCCTTGGTTCGGTCGCATTGCGGCTCCAGCGCATGGGTTTGCTCGTTCAAGTGAATGGCAGCTGATTGAGCATAGAGAAAATGAACAAGGCGTTATAGTGAGTCTTGGTTTGCGTCCAAATGACACTACACTTGATATTTGGCCTCATCAATTTGATGCGGTGCTTAATATGGAAGTGTCTGAATGCTTAAAAGTGTCTCTTACCGTCACCAATACCGATAGCAATGCATGGACTTTCTCTGGCGCGCTGCACAGCTATTTCAATATTGCCGATATTAATGACACCGCTATTACTGGCATGGGTGATAATTACTTAGACAGCTTACAAAGTGGCAAAGCTTGTCTTGGTGGCAATGCATTAAACTTTAAAGCCGGCGTAGATCGCGTCTACACTCAGCCTCAAGAGTGTATCGACATCACCGACCCTAAACATCAGCGTACTATTACGGTTAAAAACCAAGGTGATAATGCGGCGGTTATTTGGAATCCGTGGGAACTGGCAATCAATATGGGCGATATGGATGATGATGGCTACCAAACAATGGTGTGTGTCGAGTCAACATTACATGCGCCAAGCCTAGAACAAGGTAAAACGTTGCAACCCGGTGAAAGCCATACTCTAAGCACGGAAATTGGCATCAAAGCCTAAAGAACACTGAGTCCGAGTTACGGCAGAATGAGTGCTGAACAAGCGCTAAATCACAGCTGCAAAACCAAAACACGGCCTGCGGGTGCTGGCTTTTTCAGCTCCTGCAGCCAAACATCTTCATCACTCGCGGCTATGATAAATATTGCTTTATAAAGCGACAAGATCGACTAAAATACCCTTCATCCAAACTCTCACTCAAAACGACGAAACCAATTACCATGTCTTACCAATGCCCACTTTGCCATCATACTCTTATTGCTCGTATTGGCGGATTTCAATGTGAAAATAATCACCAGTTCGATAGTGCCAAAGAAGGTTATGTTAATTTGATGCCGGTGCAACATAAACGCTCTAAGCAGCCGGGTGATAATGTCGATATGATGCAAGCTCGTCGTCGATTTTTAGCCTCAGATCAGTATCATCCCATGCGTGAATCGGTCACAAACCTGTGCTTAAAACACACCAAGAACAGCCAACATCAAGTGTTAGATATTGGCTGTGGCGAGGGCTATTACACTGCTTATTTGTCCGAAAAACTGGCGTCACAATCCATCAATGCGGTCACTTATGGGCTGGATATTTCCAAAGTCGCCATTCGTTATGCGGCCAAGCGTTATACCACTCAACACATGCAATATTGTGTTGCCTCAAGTCATCGCTTGCCATTTGCTAACCACAGTCTTGATGCCGTGGTGCGTATTTATGCCCCTTGCCAAGCCCAGGAACTAGAACGAGTATTAACCGAACAAGGAGTGATGATCACCGTTACGCCAGCCGCGCGCCACTTATATCAACTGCGTGAACAGGTTTATAGTCAAGTGCATTTGCATGATGAAACGGTAGAAGAGATGGCCGGTTTTGAATTGATTGAACAATCAAAATTGAGCTATGAGATGCAACTTAGTGGCGAACAAGCCGATGACTTATTGCAGATGACGCCTTTCGCATGGAAAGCCAGCGCAGAGCTACGCCAGCAATTAAAAACCGCCACACAATTTGATTGCGAGGCGGATTTTATGCTGCGAGTTTATAAAAAACTGACACGCTAAAAATCAGACTTAGACACGCGATACCTGTTAGAGGCTGCGGCAGCGATCAGCTAAGATAGGATTGCTATTATGTTGATATTTTTCGACAATTTTAGCTTTACCACATTCAAATTGAGTCACAGGATATTGCTTATCCCAAGCGGTAAACAGTTGGCGTTGCTGGCGACTAATATTAAAACTTGAGTAAGTCTCATCAAAATACAAATAGGTTCGCGCAATTAAACCACGGGCAAATACTGGTGGCTGCGCTTTACGATTATCGACATGGAAATCGCACGAGCCGAAATCACTTTGAGTGCCAGAAAGCATTTGGAAATTATAGTTAGAACGATAAGCATTGACTGACCCAACCGCCGCATACAAGTTATAACCATCCGCTTGCATTAAGCGAAAAGCCTCACTCGCTTTGGTGGCGCACTTACGTCCTTTATACGCTTTACCTTTGCTCGAAACACATTTTTCATCACCCTCACGCCACTGTTTAAAACTGCTGCCAAAGTTTTCAGCGGGAACAATGTGTTCAAACTCAATACGTTGTGATCGTTTGGTATACAAACTGTGATCAAAGCCGGTTGGCAATTGGGTTTGCTTTTTGGCATTAAACGGAATATGGCAATACACCGTATGACGTGCGGGATCTTGGTTATACACTTCGCTCATTAGCAAGCGCTTGGCTTTGGAAAAAGAATCGATACTAATATTGGGAGTAGCATAGCTCAAAGTGGGAAGCGTTAAGGCTATCACCCCGAACAAACGACTGACTACGGGCAATAATCCCATGATACATCTAAACCTCGTTACGTCTTATTGACTGCTATTGTAAAGACTTTCCCATACTTTAGTAATACCTATAAATACAAATATATCAATTGATAATAATTATCATTCGTTGTGATTATTTTAAATATCCGGTATGCTTCGACATTGATTCGCTCAGTCTATCCGCAGCAAGGAAGCATCATGATAATAACCACAAAACCCTTCAACATTTTATTCGGGCTAGTCAGCTTCATTCTGCTTGTCGGGTGTTCAACGTCTTCTCCTGTGCCATTGAGTACCCCAGCTCCCCTTGCTTCCGCTGCCAAAGTTAACACCTTCTATGACTTTCAGTTGTACTCCAAAACAGGACAAGCGCTGAGTGTTGAGAAAATGGCTCTGCAAGCGCAAACCGCCGATGTGATCTTGGTGGGAGAATGGCATACCCACGCAGGGATCCATCTTTTTCAAACCCAGCTACTGCAAGCACTTATTCAACAACCTCGCGCTGTTGCTCTTTCGATGGAGCAATTTAGCCGAGATAAACAAGCGGTCGTTAATGAGTATTTAGAGGGTGAAATAGGCGAACAAACGCTGATACAAAAAGGGAAAGCTTGGCCCAATTATGAAAGTGATTATCGGCCTTTAGTCGAACTGGCCAAAACCAATCATATTGATGTTATCGCGGCTAATGCGCCAAAAACTATGGTGCAATGTATCGCTAAACAAGGATTAAGCTATTTAGATAAGCAACCCGAGCAATCACGCGCTTGGGTAGCAAAAGTGATCAATACCGAAGACAGCCCATACAAACAAAAATTTATGGATTCTATGCACTACGGCAGCGCACAGCAAAATGAAACTCAATATGCAGCGCAAGCAACTTGGGATGCCACCATGGCGGAATCTATGGTCAATTATTTGTCGCAACATCCAAGTAAACACATCATACATATTGCCGGCATGTTTCATACCGAAGATGGGCTGGGAACGGCGGCGGCCATGTTACGCTTAAACCCAGATTTGAACATTTTGATTATTACGCCAACTGAATCTATTCTTAAAGACTCGCCCGACTTTCAACTGCACGTCCTTGCCCCGCCAACTCGATTTATTAAAAAAGAGAACCGGCTAGCGGCTTACAAAACACTAGGCAAACGTAGCCAAGAACTTGATTGCGATGGTGTGAATTAACTCTATAAAAAATGCCGCTCTCTTATCATAAGTTGAGCGGCATAATGCTGATTATTACAATTTAAAATCAATTACTTGCGATTTGGATGATTCAAAATGTGCTCCTCCCAATCGACCACATCAATTTCATACACCACTTTATTACGCACACTTTCACCAGCAGCATGCATGGCAGACTTTGAACCGGTGATCAACGGGTGCCATTCAGGCAGTGGTTTGTTTTCTGCTAATAGGCGATATGAACAGGTTTCTGGCAACCAGTTAAATTCATCAATTTTATCGCGAGTTAATTTTAGACACTCTTCACCCGATTCAAAACGATTAGGGTAATCTTTGCAACTGCAGGTTTTACTGTTAAGCCAACTGCACGCGACATTGGTGTAATACACTTCATCACTGTCTTCATCCATTAACTTATGCAAGCAGCATTTACCACAGCCATCACATAATGACTCCCACTCTTGCTCTGTCATCTGTTGTAGGGTTTTGCTTTGCCAAAATGGGATTGTCATGCTGTGTGCCTGTAAGCTAAAGAGAGTAATTTAGACGCTAATATTTAATCATCTTGAGGCTGCGTTTTATACGCTTATTTCGGCTAAATATCAAGTTAGGCTAGGCGAATAGAGCGCCTTTTGCTACTATCTGCGCCGGTTTTATTTGCGAGTAAGAAGAGTTATGGATTGTCGTTTAGGTTGTGGTGCGTGCTGTATTGCACCCAGTATTTCATCCGCTATTCCTGGTATGCCCAATGGCAAACCGGCAGGAGTACGCTGCATTCAATTAAACGATGACAATTTATGTAAGCTCTTTGGCAAGCCTGAACGGCCTGCGGTGTGTCATCGTTTTAAAGCCGATCGCGATATTTGCGGCACAGACTCACAACAAGCCATTCAAATTATCACTGAATTAGAGCAGCTGACTTGATAGCGTAAATATTGCTTTTATAACTTTATAACTTTATAACTTTAATCGCCCTAACAATGAGTGCGATAACGTGGTGCCATCCACCAATTCTAATTCGCCCCCCATTGGTACGCCGTGAGCTATTCGACTGGCTCCTACGCTATGCGCTTTGCACAGTTGAGCGATATAATGCGCCGTCGCTTCACCTTCTACTGTTGGGTTAGTGGCTAAAATCACTTCTTCCACATCCCCTTGAGCCAGACGATAATCCAACAAATCTAATCCGATATCGCTAGGCCCGATGCCATCGAGTGGCGACAAATGCCCCATCAACACAAAGTAGCGGCCTGAAAATTGTCCAGTTGCTTCAATGGCGGCGATATCGGCTGGGGTTTCGACCACACACATTTGACCATTGGCTTGGCGTTTAGGATTGGTGCAAATATGACAAGTATCTTGTTCGGTAAAGGTTCGGCATTGATCACAATGACCAATCTCCGTCATCGCTTGCGACAAGGCTTCGGCTAATTGCAAGCCGCCTTTACGATTACGCTGCAACAAATGGAAAGCCATGCGTTGGGCAGATTTAGGACCGACTCCAGGTAAACAACGAAGTGCTTCCATTAACTGTTCCAACATACTACTTGTGCGCATTGCTGACTCTCTCATTGAATTTATTGCTAGCAAAAATCAAAAAAAGCAAAGCTCGGCTGGCTTTGCTCTTTATATCAAATGGATAATATATCCAAGTATAAATGGCCTTAGAAAGGCATTTTCATACCTGGTGGTAATTGCATACCGCCAGTCACGCCTGCCATTTTTTCTTTTTGAGTTTCTTCAACTCGACGTGCTGCATCATTGAAAGCTGCAGCAACCAAATCTTCTAACATTTCTTTGTCATCTTCCATTAGGCTTGGGTCGATGTCGACACGACGAACACTGTGGCTGCCGGTGATGGTGATTTTAACTAAACCTGCACCCGATTCACCAGTGATTTCCATCGCTGCGATTTCTTCTTGAAGCTTTTGCATACGCTCTTGCATTTGCTGAGCTTGCTTCATCATGTTGCCCATTCCGCCTTTACCAAACATAGTGTTCTCTCATTCATTAATTACGGTTTATATATTTACAATTGGGTCAACTGATCTCTCTTTCAACCCTAATCTAATAACTTTATGCTAGTGATCATTTCTACCATCAGTCAGAGTTATATCGGCCTAACACTGCTGGTGTCTAATTGTGCGGCAAAACGCTTTTGTAAAAACTGCACATTCGGATCATCTTGCAAGCTAACAAATGCCTGCTGCAATTTTTCTTGGTAAAGATTCTCGCGCAGCTCTAATGGTGTCGTACCTTCACTGCCAATCACTATTTTTAATTCACAAGACTGCTGGAAATGTTGCGATAACGCCGCGGTTAATTCTTGCTGGGCTCGCTCATTAATTAAATGGGTTTGCTGCTCACGCAAGTGCAAAGTGATCAGGTTATCTTGTTTACTGAATGTTGAATTTAACGCCAGTTGTTCGACCAGTTTTGCGGTCGAGAAACTTTGGATTGCTGCCGTCCACTCATCTTTTTCAATCGCTTCATTTAATAGCTTTTTCACCATCTCTGGCGTTTTTTCATGCTCAAGCGCTTGCTTAATTTGAGTCGGTGTTAGCTCGCTAGTGGCCGCGCTATCCACCACTTTAGGTTGAGTGGACTTCCATTGATACGGTTCATTACTATCACTTTGCTCAGGTCCTGTGACGCCAGATGCTCCATTTGGCGACCCCTGCACGGCTTGAACCGCTGCTGCCGTATGTTTACTGGCAATGCGTTCAAGTACCGAAGATGATGCAGTATTAGCAGGTGTCGCTTTAGTCTTTTTTACCCCAGTTTCTCCAGATTCACTCGCAGCGGGTTTATCACGCTGACTGCGCAATTGATGTCGCAAGCCCGTTAATGAAGCTGGTTTATTTTCCACAGGTTCTGTCGGCTTAACCGCTTGAGGTGGTTGAGTCGACTTAGGTGGCGTGACTGGCGCTGAAACAGGCGGTTGTTGCACGTTTTGAGGTGGCACATTCGCTACTTGGCGATCGGCTGCTTGCTGTTGAGGCATCTGATGCTGATTCTGCACCGGCTGAGATGGCATCTGCTGCTGATGTTGTGGGTATTGATTTTGCGCTGGCGAGGATGGTGCCTTAGCCGTTGTCGTCGACATTGGTGCTGGTCGAGAAATTGCTGCTGGTCGAGACGCTGGCGCGCTTTCTACTACCGGCACACTCATAGTTTGAGTTTGTGGTAGTGCAATTGGGTTGGCGTTTATTGCCTGAGCAGGTCGAAATGCCAACATTCGCAACACTAGCATTTCTGCAGCCATTTTTTCTGATGGTGCTAGAGGTAAATCACCACGCCCTTTCAATGTCATCTGATAATACAGTTGTACATCTTGTGGGTTTAACGATTGGCTCAGTAAAATAATACGCTCAGCGTCTGGCTGCTCTTTATTCAAGGTTGCAGGCAAAGCTTGATACATGGCAACACGATGAAGTTGAGTACTGAGCTCTTTCAGTAACCCGTCCCAAGCGATCCCGTTAGCGGCCAGTTGTTCTAAACAATCCATTGCCACTTGCGGTTGCTTGCTGCTGATTGCTTCCAGTAAATACACCGCTTGTTCGGTATCGAGCGTGCCGAGCATATTGACCACAGTTTGAGTGCCAATATGGCCATTACCTAAAGCAATCGCTTGATCCGATAAACTTAACGCATCACGCATACTGCCATCGGCTGCATGGGAGATAAGCCCTAATGCACGCGGCTCTGAAGTGATGCTTTCTTCCCCTAACACATAATCAAGTTGCTGATGAATTTGATCTGAACTGATAGGTTTTAGATGGAACTGTAGGCAGCGCGATAAAATCGTGACGGGTAATTTTTGAGGATCTGTCGTCGCCAGCAAGAACTTCACATATTCAGGTGGCTCTTCTAGCGTTTTGAGTAATGCATTAAAACTGTGGCGCGACAACATGTGTACTTCATCAATTAAGTATACTTTGAAGCGACCACGCGCCGGTTTATATTGCACGTTATCCAGCAGTTCACGCGTATCTTCCACTTTGGTACGTGACGCTGCATCAATTTCTAGTAAATCGACATGACGACCTTGATCGATCTCAGCACAACTGTCGCATACGCCGCAAGGATTGTCGGTAATACCGGTTTCGCAATTGAGTCCTTTGGCAAATAAACGTCCAATAGAGGTTTTACCCACCCCTCGAGTACCGCTAAATAAATAAGCGTGATGCAGACGATTTTGCTTCAAGGCGTTTTCTAGTGCGGTCACGACATGATCTTGCCCCACTACTTGATTAAATTTAGCTGGACGCCATTTACGTGCTAATGCGAGATAACTCATTAATAATTCCGATTGTTAACCATTGCTTATTCCATAGGTATTAAAAACCCCATAGAAAGATGAAGGCAGATATAGCTTAGTGTCCAGCAAATTCACAAATACTGTACACCGTTAAACCGAGTGATTTTAATTTCGCTTCGCCACCGATTTCAGGCAGGTTAATCACAAACGCCGCATGCTCGACTTCACCGCCTAATTGACGAATAAGCTTTACTGTCGCTTCAATGGTGCCGCCAGTAGCAAGAAGATCATCAACCACTAATACTTTATCTCCGGCTTGAATCGCATCGGTATGAATCTCTAAAGTATCGGTGCCATATTCTAACTGGTATGACTGAGAGACGGTTTCACGCGGTAATTTCCCCGGTTTACGAACAGGAATAAAACCTAGACCTAATTCTAAAGCCAATGGCGCACCAAATAGAAAACCACGAGCTTCAGTACCAACTACTTTAGTGAACCCCATAGATTGATATTTTTCAACTAACAACCGAATAGTGGCTTGATAAGCTTTCGGCTCTTCCATCAAACTGGTGACATCGCGGAATAAAATCCCAGCTTTTGGGTAGTCTGGGATAGTTTTAATGCTGTTTTTAATCAATGCTAAAGTGTCAGTCGTCATAATAAAATTCTTAATCGTTGAAAGCGAGATGGCTGATTTTACCATTTCACCCACTGACAGTAATCATTTAATTAAGGATTTTCTTCGGCTTCAATATTAACGGTTTGAGGGTCGTAAACAGGCATACGTGAAAAACAAAAAAACAGCACACAAAACCCTGCGACTAAACCTGCTTTCATCCACCAATGCGGCATCATAATGAAAGAAAACAAAAAGCTAAAAGATAGTAAAACATAGCCGCGCTTTTTGACTTGTGGGGCCACAGCGCCGTGTTGCTGCCAATTGTTTATGATTGGCCCAAGATGAGGATGGTTGTGGATCCAAGCGTGAAATTTATCATTGCTTCGCATAAAACAAGCGCTGGCTAATAATAAAAATGGCGTTGTCGGTAGTAAAGGTAAGAAGATACCTAATACACCTAAAAATAGCGCTAGACCGCCAACAACATTAAGGAGTATTTTACGAATTATGATCAGTATCCTTGTGTTATATACTCAAGTTACTTGGGTATAAGACGAGTGCTCACACAAAAACAAGCGTAAATAAACAAGCTATTGGCAGAGCGGTTCACCTTCCGTTTTGCTTAGTTATAACAAAAAACCGGAAGGTGAACAGTCTAACTTAACTTATGTTGCTAAGTCATTACTCAATGACATTAAAGGTTAAGCAATTGTATCCAAGCCAATGTTGCTGGGAGAGTGGGTAAAAGTAACGCGGCGAAAATGCCTAGTAAATAAAAGGCATTAAATGGTTCTTGATGATCGGTATCTGACACAGTAAATCCTCCTTGATTAAAGCATCAGTATAAAAGAAGTGCTTGAATGTAAATACCGAGAGAAATTATGGTTATTATAAATCTGTGGTCGACCTCATGTAATCGAAGTGTTAGTCACAGGTTAAATTTTTAATGGTTAACTTAAAGCTTCTAAAACCTAAATCACTCAAGACTAGATCACCACCACGTCGCATGGGCAAATCACTGGTAACAAAATTTTTGACGCAGCCTTTGCCTAATTCAATCCCAGTTTCAATGGCTTGATTTTTTCCGGTGGCATCGTCAGCCACATACCAATGACTCTCTAACCCTGCGGGCAAGATAGACAAACTACCATCCACCATATCGGCAATACCAAATAATGCCTTAATCGGTTCAGCGCAATCGGTACAACTGATGCCTTTTTCTAACAGCTCTGCTAAATCTTTTAAATCTGAATGGCTTTGTTTACGGGTGCGAATAAAGTCATTGAATAATGCTCGGATCAACAAGGATGTAGCAACGCCATTATCTTCACCAGAAGCAGCATCAACCAAATAGAAGGCAAAGCGCCCTTCCATCAACCATGAATAATCAAACACCAAAGGCATAGCTTCGGCAGGTTGTAGAATATGGTAACTGCAACGCCAGCGCCCTTGCTGAGTATCGCGTGGTGGTTGTAATGCCTGTAGCAAATCTCTTGCGGTAACATCATGTTCTTTCAAGTGATTCAAATGCCAATACAGTTCTTTTTCTTCTGGCATATCGCCCGATTCATTAATATTGAACCATTGGCTTGAAAAATCTCTTGAAAATGAAGGGTTGGTTTTCGACTCTTCGAGACTGGTGTGGATAGCAGAGGCAAAGTTTTGCAGCTGAGAAATCGGTTTAGTGAGAAAATCTTTGATCCCAAAACGTAATACTTTCGCCACATCTCGCATGTCTTCGGTCGCCGAGACCACAATCATTGGCAGCATAGGAAATTGCCAACTGACTTCTTCAACTAACTCAATCCCACTCATGATCGGCATATCAAGATCACACACAATAAGATCGGGCACATGATCTCGCAGTAATTGTAACGCCTCTAAACCATTGCTTGCTTCAACAACCTGATAGTTTTTGGTCGATAAAAACGTCGCCATCATAGTTCTAAAAATAGGGTCATCATCGACTAGCATAATAGATTGCATATCGCGATTAACTGCCGAATCAACTTGTGGTATTGTCATGCTACTTTTATGCATACTTGAAAAACCTCCCGATGATTGACTGGTGATATCCATATCGCCCCCCTCAATTATTAATACCAGTGCAACTGACTAAGACTATGTTGCTGGTTGAAAGCTGGCGCTTCATAAAATCTAAGCCACCTAAAATGCCGTTATTGATAGATTTGACCACAGTATAGCCATTTTTGTTCATCTACTTTATTTTACTGAGAATTAGCTAACAAAATTAGAGTAATAATCTCGTTTTGCGTTAAAATCCGTTCGCCATTCGCTATATTGACCTTATATAAAGTAGTAATATTTTTGTCGTTGTTCAAATTGAACTTGAATACAGGGCAATGTTTTTACTTTGGTTGTGATAAATTTGATATTAAACAACTCAAAAATGCAATCTTCAGTTACACTAATACCAATGAGGTATTCCTAAAGTGTCCAATACTATGAAACTTGATGATTTAAATTTATTCCGCTTAGTGGTTGAGAACGGTAGTTATACTGCAACCTCACGCAAAACTGCTATTCCTGTTGCTACGATCACGCGTCGTATTCAAGCATTAGAAGAGGGGTTAAATTTACGCCTACTTAATCGTAATGCTCGTAAATTGTCTTTAACAGAAGCCGGTCAACGCTTTTATGATGAATGTTCACCGTTACTGAAGAACCTCGCCCAAACCACAGAAAGTATTTCTGATGAATGTCGAGGGGCATCGGGTAAATTGCGCATTTCTGCCCCAATGAACACCGCTAAACGCATGATCATGCCGATGCTGAATGAGTTTATGGCTCAGTATCCCGATATTCGTATTGAATTGTCGATGACAAATCATGCCGATCAACTTGATCCAACCGAATGGGATGTGATTTTCCGTGTTGGCCCACAACGTGATTCAAGCTTGATTGCTCGTAAAATTAATCAAGTGAAAGATGTTTTGGTCGCTAGCCCTAAATACTTGGCAGATTGTGGCGAATTAAACCATGCTGACGATTTGCGCCATCATGCTTTGCTGAAAGGGTTACCTTTGGTCAAATGGCAGCTAAACAATAGCCGTGGTGAGTCCGTAACCATTAATGAAAAGGGCCGTTTAGAGGCCAGTGAATTAAATGTGGTTCGCAAGGCGTGTTCATTTGGTCTTGGGATCAGCTTAATGCCAGATGTAATGATCGAAGCGTATTTACATGAAGGTCGTTTGGTTCGCGTACTCGACGATTGGAGTGCTAACGCTCGTGATATCTATATGCTTTATAACCATAAAAATCATCAGCCTGAAAAAGTACGTTTGCTGATCGATTTTATCGCGCGTCACGAAGCGCTATAAAGCGGTCTATTTAATCTATTTTCAAATAAAGAGCTTACGCCAGCTATGGCATAGGCTCTTTTTTTATCTCAGTTAATAAATCTGGGTGCTGTTTTTGTTGGTACAGTGGTAATCGTTGACGCAACGCAATAAACGTATTCATCGCCCCTTTGCGCGCCAAATCATTGACTAACCAATCAGGTAAAGCGCCACCCGGATCGGCAAACGCGGTATAAATGATATGGGTCTTACCCGAAGCCAACTTTTGCAGCTGCCATTTTGCTTTGACATCGGTAATACGAATATAACCCTCTTGCGGTGGCAGGAAAGCGGTGGCATCTTCAATCACCAATATAAAGTGCTCACGGTCTAATTGACTGAAATAAGAATACGTCACCATGTCTCTATCTTGCGCAGGCCACGGCGCGCTAAATTGAGTATAAACAATATTTTCTTTGCTATTAATCTGCTCTAACACTTGGGTGCGATAGACATTATCCAACCATTGCGGCGCATTATCGACATCTTGTAGTAAATACAAAAAACCACTCAAACTGGTGTTCACTTGCATAATAGCGCGAATTTCCACTAAGCCATTTGGGTGTTCAAATTGGCTGATGCGGATCCCATCTTGCTCTTTATACAGTTGCCATGATTGCTGTTTTGATTGGAGAGTGTTTTGTTGCTCGGCATGCGCTGGCAATAGATTAATCAGCATCAAACAGCAGATCCCAATAAAGACGCGCATCCACCTTTGTCGTTGAAATTGAAAAATGATGATCTCCATCCCCTTGCCTAATATTTGTCCATACCAATTCCATCTACTGTTATAAATATAGCGTCTGTTTCACACTCTGTAAGCGTAAAAAAACCAGCATCGTCAAATGCTGGTTTTTAGTTATTCAATACGTTTTGGTCGTATTAGATCATGCACCTTCGTTGTGCATTTCTAAATTGGCTAAATCGGATTGTTCTTGATCCAGTTTGGCGTCGTCGTTACGCATTGCATCAATCACATCAAGATAAGCTTGATCGATATCACCAGTAACGTATTGCCCACTGAATACCGAGGTCTCAAAGGTGCTGATCGACGGATTACCGGTGCCTACTGCCGCGATAAGGTCATCAATGCTTTGGAACATTAAGGCATCTGCGCCAATCATCTTGCTGATTTCTTCTGGTTCACGCCCATGGGCAATCAACTCGTTGGCACTTGGCATATCAATACCGTACACATTCGGGAAGCGAACTTCTGGCGCTGCTGAGACCATGTAGACTTTATTAGCACCAGAGTCGCGTGCCATTTCAATGATCTGCTCAGAGGTAGTACCACGAACAATCGAATCATCGACTAATAGCACATTTTTTCCTTTAAACTCAGAGCGAATGGCATTGAGTTTACGACGCACAGATTTCTTACGTTGTTGCTGACCCGGCATGATAAAGGTACGACCAACATAACGGTTTTTCACAAAGCCTTGGCGGTATGGTTTATCAATCAGTTGAGCAATTTCAAGTGCGATATCACACGAGGTTTCAGGGATTGGGATCACTACATCAATATCAAGATCATCCCACTCACGTTTGATTTTTTCGCCAAGCTTTCTGCCCATTTCAAGGCGAGCACTGTACACCGAAATTTTATCAATAAATGAATCTGGGCGAGCAAAATAAACGAACTCAAAGATACATGGATTCAGCTTTGGATTCTCGGCGCATTGTTCAGTAAAAAGCTCACCATCAAAAGTGGCATAAATGGCCTCACCTGGCGCGACATCACGCACAAAATCAAAGCCAACCGCATCAAGTGCCACTGATTCTGATGCCACCATGTATTCGGCACGTTCTCCGACCATACGCTTGCCTAAGCATAAAGGACGAATACCATTTGGGTCACGGAATGCCACCATGCCGTGGCCAATGATCATGGCAGAAACCGCGTAAGCACCCTTCACGGTTTGATGCACTTTCTTAATTGCATTAAAAACATCGGTTGGCGTCAGCGGGTAGCTTTCTGCGAGATCAATTTCTTGCGCTAAGATGTTTAATAATACTTCAGAGTCGGAAGTGGTGTTAACGTGGCGGCGACCTTGCTCAAATAACCACTGACGAATATCGTTCGCATTGGTTAAGTTGCCATTGTGCGCCAGAGTAATGCCGTAAGGCGAGTTAACATAAAAAGGCTGAGCTTCAGAGGCACTTGAACTGCCTGCGGTTGGGTAGCGAACATGGCCGACACCAACTGTGCCTTGCAAGCGTTGCATATGCTTCACTTCGAATACATCTTTCACCAATCCATTGGCTTTTCGCAGACGGAAACGATTGCTATCTATGGTAATAATACCCGCGGCATCTTGGCCACGATGTTGTAACACCGTTAATGCATCATAAATCGATTGATTAACAGGCGTTATACCTACGATTCCAACAATACCACACATGTCTTAACCCTCGGTTGGCAAAGCACTGACGCACTCTGTAAATTACAGAGACGGCGCGCCAGACAAAAAGCTTGATGTTTGTTTTATATGGTCGAAAAACGGCGCGATTATCCGGCTAAATTGCGGGATAAGCTGCGAATCTTTCCACCAACCTGAACTTGGAAATGCTGTAAAGGCATCCATAAAGAACAACACAACGGCAATGATTAGAACGCCACGTAATGCACCAAATACCACCCCGATCACTCGGTCAGTACCTGACAAACCCGTTTTGTTGACTAGTTGAGCAATCACATAATTGACAATGGCCCCAACCACTAATGTGGCGACAAATAAAGCGGCGAGTGCTGCTCCATTGCGAACCATTTCATTATCAATATTGGTAAAATAAGCGGCTAATTTAAGATAATAATGGCTGGCAATATAAAATGCACCACACCAAATTACCAAAGACAGTGCTTCTTTAACAAAACCACGAACTAGACTGATCAATGCCGAAAAGCCGATCACCCCTAAAATGACAAAATCTATCCAAATCATAAAATCTACATCTTAAGTTGGCGCGCATTTTAACAGAAAAATGCGCCACGCAAACGTTTTCTTTATGGATTAAGTGGCTTAAATGTCTGTAATTGGCCTTTTAATCCGGTAATTTTTTGTAACTCAGCTACTTGTTTCTCTAATTTATCTTTCGAAATATCAGGCCCAACGATCACACGATACAGTCCACTGTCTGGTTTTAAGTGGGCTTGGTAGCCTCTTTTCTTCAAATCCGCGACCAATTTTTTAGCATTATCTTGGTTTCTTACCGCCACTAATTGAATAATCCAAGCACTATCACTGTAATGGTTCACTTCGCGTACCGGTTTTGATTCGACCGCGACTTGATCAGACTTTGCGACCGCTTCTTTGATGGCGGGTTTTGCTTTCACGGCTTTTTTCTTCGTCACTTTAGCGGGTTGACTAGTAACAGTAACCGCGCTGACTGGCTCTTCAGGTAGCGTAACATCGAGATCAACAGGATCTTTAATATCTTCAACATTTTCTTGTGCTTGAGAAGCATTATCGGTCGGTTTGATTGGTATCGCGGCAAACTCTTCTTTGTAATGTTCTTTTTGACCATCAAAAATGTCGGGTAAAACGATCACACCAATCACCACTAAAATCACAGTGCCAATTAAGCGGCTTTGAAACTTACTCGCCATGTAGACTCCTTTTATTATCACTTTGCCAATGGCTTAGCACTTCCCCTACAGTATGGAAAGAACCGACCACAAGCAATACATCTTCCGCCTTGAGTTGCTCTTGAGCATAGTTAAACGCTTCAATTGGTGTGGCATATTGGATCACGTCCTCTGGCAATGAAAGACATAATTGTTGTGCACTTGCGGCTCTAGGCCCTTGTAGTGATGCAGGGTACCAATAATCGACCACCGGCATTAACTGTTGCAAGGTCGCATTAATATCTTTGTCATGTAACATACCGACTACCGCATGAATTTTTCGTTCAGGATTTGCATCGGTTAAATAATTGAGCTGCAATTGCTGTACTAAATATTGAGCAGAATGGGGATTATGCGCTACATCTAATAAAATTGTAGGCTGAGAGCTTAATATTTGCATTCTCCCTGCCAGTTGCGCTTTTTCCAAGCCCTTCACAATATTAACATCTGTAATGTCCAGCCCTGAAGTACTCAACGCCATTAATGCGGTTGCAGCATTGGCAAGCGGCAAGCTTGGGACCGGTAAATCAGACAAATCGAATGCGCCACAATTCCAATGCCAACGAGCGCTATTGTTACTGTCTCGTTGATAATTAAACTGATAGCCTACTTGATGCAATTGAGCCCCAATATCATCGGCATGTGCGGCAACCGTGGCAGGTGCTTGTGGTTGTCCACAAATAGCGGGTTTGCCACTGCGGAAAATACCCGCTTTTTCATAACCGATCACATTAATATCATCGCCAAGCCAATCAACATGATCAATCGCTAAACTGGTAATGATTGATACATCATGATCAACTACGTTGGTGGCATCTAAACGTCCGCCTAAACCAACTTCAAGTAACACCACATCGACTTGTTGCTGTTGGAATATTCGCAATGCTGCTAGCGTGCCAAATTCAAATACGCTAAGGCTGGTTTGTAGGCGGGCTTGTTCGATAAAATCAAAAGCTTGAGTATGCTGCTCATCACTGGCATTTTGGCCATTAATGCGCACCCGCTCATTGTATTCGATTAAATGCGGAGAACTGTAAACGCCAACGTTATAACCAGCATCAAGCAAAATCGCTTCCATTAGCGCACAGGTAGAGCCTTTGCCATTGGTTCCTGCAACAGTGATCACCGTTGACGCAGGTTTGGTTAAATTAGCAGATACAGCCACTTTAGACACTCGTTCAAGGCCGAGGTCGATAGCACTAGTGTGTATGCTTTCTAAATAGCAAAGCCACATCGACAGAGGTGATGTGGCTTTGGGGGGAAGGTGTTTACTCATCGATGGTCAAACTCACATAAGAAGTCATCATTCAATGACTGCCAAATCATAAGAGTCGCTTTGGCAGTCCGATCAAACCGCATTACTTTTTATCAGCAACCGGTACTTCATATTCAGGAGCAGAATCAACAGAAACCACGAGTGGTGATTGATAGTTAGTCAATTTTGCGACTAAACCACCAATACGTTGACGCATTTCACGACGGTCAACAATCATATCGATTGCGCCATGCTCAAGTAAGAATTCGCTGGTTTGGAAACCTTCTGGCAAGTTCTCACGAACGGTTTGCTCAATCACGCGACGACCAGCAAAACCAATAATGGCTTTAGGTTCGCCAACATTAATATCGCCTAACATAGCAAAACTGGCTGTCACACCACCAAAGGTTGGGTCAGTCATGACCGAAATAAACGGCAAGCCCTTTTGTGATAAACGTTCAAGCGCGGCACTGGTTTTCGCCATTTGCATTAGAGACATCAGTGCCTCTTGCATACGGGCACCACCACTGGCAGCAAAACACACAAAACCACAGTTATTAGCAATCGCTTCATCAATCGCGCGGACAAAACGTGCGCCAACCACAGAGCCCATTGAACCGCCCATAAATGCGAACTCAGAGGCACAAGCGACAATAGGCATACCCAGTAGTTCACCTTTCATCGCAATCATGGCATCCGTTTCGCCACTTGATTTTTGCGCAGCCGAAATGCGGTCTTTGTATCGCTTAGAATCTTTAAACTTTAATTTATCTTTTGGTTCAAATTCTTGACCAAGTTCAACTTGAGTACCAGCATCAAGAAATGTCTCCAAACGACGACGACCAGACATTCTCATGTGATGGTCACATTTTGGACATACTTCTAGATTACGCTCTAATTCAGCTTGGTATAACACTTGCTCACATGAAGTACATTTGGTCCAAATTCCTTCAGGAATAGACGCTTTACGTGAACTAACAAGATTTGTCGTAGTAAATATTTTTTCAAGCCAACTCATTAGAAGACCTTTTAGCTAGATCCCTCGCTGTATTGCGAAAGATGGGAATATGAGAAAAATGCGAGGAGATTAAAACACATAATACTCGCAGTGTAGATAAAAAACTGGTTGTACCTATTTTTACTAGGTCACAATCTAACCATTTAAAATCAATATTGTTCTAGTGTAATAACAATGTAATCAAAATCCAACCAAACATTATAGATATGCGGTTAAAAATCAATCTAATGGTAAAAAAATCGGCCCCATAGGCATAACAGGCAACTCAAATTGCGCTGGATAATCCACATCGACTAAATATAAGCCCCCGGGTTTAGCGGTCACTCCGGCTAAAGCTCGGTCTTTTTGTACTAACAGCCATTCAATCCATTGCGGTTCTTTTTCATCACAAGCCACTTTCAGCAAACTGCCAACAATATTACGCACCATATGGTGCAAAAAGGCATTAGCTTTAATGTCTACTACAATAAAGTCGCCAATACGGGTTATGTCTAGATGCTTAATCTCACGGCACGGTGTGGCGGCTTGGCAATGACTGGCACGAAAAGAAGTGAAATCATGCTCGCCTAATAAGTAATTGGCTGCTTGTTGCATTTTTTCAACATCAATCGTTTGATGATAATGGCTGACACCTGATGCCATGATCGCAGGGCGAAATTGACTATTGCAGATGATATAGCGGTAACGACGCGCGGTGGCACTAAAGCGAGCGTGAAACTCTTCAGGTACTTCTTTTGCCCAACGGATGGTAACAAAGCTCGGTAAGTGAGTATTTCCCCCCATAGTCCATGCCACCAGCTTACGCACTGAAGTGGTATCAAAATGTACTACTTGCCCAGTACCATGTACGCCAGTATCGGTACGACCGGCACATTGCACCGCGACTGGGTGATTAGCAATAACGGTTAGGGCTTTTTCAAGATACTCTTGCACACTAGGGACATCATTTTGTCTTTGCCAACCACATACTTGGCTACCATCATATTCAATACCTAAGGCAATTCGCATCTTTATTCGACTCTTTTAAACTTAAAACTGGGCGCAAAGTATATAGGGAATTGCCCCAAAGAAAAAGGTGGCACCATCGCCACCTTGATTTTAATTGATAACCTTTAGCATAATGATTAAGACTTAATTCTCGCCAACAGTTTTT
Source organism: Vibrio sp. S11_S32 (assembly GCF_014694465.1). NCBI lineage: Bacteria > Pseudomonadati > Pseudomonadota > Gammaproteobacteria > Vibrionales > Vibrionaceae > Vibrio > Vibrio sp. S11_S32. The sequence goes on from NZ_JAAUWS010000001.1 coordinate 98,655, forward strand.
CGGCTTCTGCTTTTAGGGCAAGTTCATCACTTTTCATTACCGCGTTTAATAATTTTTTCGCCGTCGGGTAATCGTCTATTTCGATAAAAGCTTTGGCTAAATCAAGCTTGCCATTTATTTCATAATTATCATCGACATTGCACATTTTGACATCGCCTAATACATCAGGAAACTCGCCTAAACCCACATCGAGATCGACCTCTTCATCGCTATCATCAACAAAATTCGGCGCTTCTTTTTTCTGCTCTTGCTGTAACGGAAAATCCGGTTTGGTTTCCAGTCCTGGTTCTGGCATATATTGAGCGAAATTTGATGATGACAAGGTGTCATTGTTAGGTGGAATTGTCTCTAACTTACCCTCATCATTTTTAGCGATGTCTTTTTCAAATGTCACTTGTTCAAAACTTTCTTCTTCAGCAACGGTTTCACTGTCTTCTGACGAGTCAAATTTGTTCGCTGTTGGCGGATTAACTTCTGCGGCGGCATCAAATTCCTGCGGCTCACGTTCAGCATCCTCTAACGCCTGTTGCTCTTGATACACTGGCAATTCTGAATCGACAAAAGTCAGCGGCTCTTGTGGCTCTGGCTCTGGCTCTGGCTCTGGCTCTGGCTCTGGCTCTGGCTCTGGCTCTGGCTCTGGCTCTGGCTCTATAGGAAGTATGTCTGCTGTTATCGATTCCGAGTCAAATATTGGGGCCTTTTGCGCTTGAGGTTCAATGGTTTGTGTCCCTTCAGTATTCGCCTTATTTCCTGTAATTACGCGAAATAACAGTAGGATCAATGCAAGCGGCACAATCACTAAAAGCCATAACATTGGATATTGATTTAACAACGACATCAAGGTTGGCAATAAGCCTTGTGGACTCACAGGAGTTGGTTGAACTTGCTCCCGAGTACGTTCTTCATCGCTCAGTTGTGTCTGTAATTTATCTAATTGAGTTTGAATATTTCCCAGCTCTGTATTTAAACGTTGAGCTAATAAATCCACTTGAGAGGTGCTAGGCAGATTTACATCGTTATCGCTTTCTTCTCCAACATTCGCGCCTTCAATTTGTACTTTCGTCGCGGTGAGTTGCTGGTTATCACTATCGCCAACGGAAGTAATATGGACCTTAGGTAAATCATCTTCGGCGTTAAATGGCGGTGGCGGAGCAATATTCTCATCGACCTGAGATGGGATCGGGCGTTTGGCATCCTGCGCCATTATTTGCCTTGCATCTTGGGTTGATTCCGATTGGACTTGCGCTAAGCTTGGCATTAATAACGTGCTGCCAGAGATCAACCCATGAATATTGTGATCTTCAAATGCTTTCGGGTTCAGGTGGTAAATCGCCAGCAGAGATTGATAGAGACTGACTTTTTCGCTTAATTGATAATGTTTAGCGATCGACCATAAGGTTTCATTTTCAGCGGTTGGCCCATAAGTTTGCATCTGATCGGTTGATATTTGTTCAGCTTGGATCGCCGCAGAGGCTGATGAAATTTGAGTGGTCGATAATACAGGCGTGGCGAGTTCAACCGAATCATCGGCACAAGCAGTCGGTATTTGAAGAAAAAAAAGCAAAGCCAAAGGGGTGACAATATGCTTCATGGTTCGGCGCATAAAAAACTCAGTTCATTAATCGATTTAAACAATACTTCTTCAATATATAGGAATAATCCGGCTATTGGGTAGTGATCATGACAAAAAACACGATGAAACAAAGGTTTTGTAGCAATACGGTTAAATTTCAAGCTTATTTTAGAACTGCATCCAATAAAAAACCCTGAGCTTGAAGCCGTTACACTCAAGTTCAGGGTCTGATTTTACCAAATAAATTCTATTTACAAGTAATCGCGGATCAAGACTTCTGCGATTTGTACCGTATTGGTGGCAGCACCTTTACGCACGTTATCGGCCACGACCCACATGTTAATTCCGCTATGATGGCTAATGTCGTTACGAACACGTCCAATCATCACTTCATCTTTACCGCCACCATCACGCACTTGAGTTGGGTAATCAAGGCCACGGAATAGCGAAATACTGGTGTTTTGCTCGAAGAGCTCCATTACTTGCTCGGCATCAATCGGGGTTTGGGTTTCCACATGCAATGACTCTGCATGGCCGTAAAATACGGGTACATAAACACAGGTTGGGTTAATTTGAATCGAAGCGTCATGGAAAATTTTCTGCGTTTCCCACACGATTCTCATTTCCTCTGCGCTATAACCATTTTCCGTGATCATATCCACTTGCGGAATACAGTTAAACGCGATCTGTTGAGCAAATTTATCATTTTCTGCAGGTAAGCCGTTTAATAATTTTGCTGTCTGACCTGCTAGTTCATCAATGCCTTGTTTACCCGCTTCCGATACAGATTGGTAAGTCGAGACGTTAATGCGCTCAATACCTACCGCATCTTGGATCGGCTTTAGTGCTACCGCCATTTGAATGCTGGCACTGTTTGGGCTCGCAATAATGTTACGGTTACGAAATTCAGCAATCGCTTCTGGGTTCACATCTGGTACCACAAGAGGTACATCGTAGTCGTAGCGATACTTCGGTGAGCTATCGATCACGATCACTCCTTCGTCACTGGCAATAGGTGCCCATTTCTCAGCTTGTTCTGCATCGTTAGCAAAAAAGGCAATTTGTACTTGTGACCAATCAAAATCTTCTACACTGTTCACATGGGCTGTTTTACCATCATAACGGTAGCTTTTACCTTCACTCTCTTCTGTTGCGAGTAAAAACAGTTCCGCAATTGGAAAATCACGTTCTTTTAATACTTCAAGAATAGCTTCACCAACTGCGCCAGTAGCACCGAAAATAGCAATGTTAAATTTTTGACTCATGTAAAACCTCAATGTTAAAACCTAAAGATGCAAATGGCGTAAGATCTATCGCCGCTGTCGATGCTGTCACAGTTGTCGATGTCGGAACGGCTTTATCAATACAAACCAAGCGAATCGCACTGTATTCTCGGCGATCCCAGTATTGTTTGCGCAAGCGATCAAAGGCCTGTGCTTGTGCTTTTCCATCTAATCGTGACATTTCTCGGCGAAAAACCGCATCATCGTGGCGCACATCATAAATCAACTGAGTCAAATTGTGCAGTAATGCTTGTGTTTTCTCGCGATCTTCACTCCAACCTGTTGATAACTGAACTTGTGGGATTGGCGCAACGGGTAATAATTCACTAGCATTGGCGCGATTTGGCAAGTTAAGAAACTCACAATAGGCATTAAAGATCATAGTGGTGCCACGCGCTTTACCTTCTAATCCGTAGCCTGCAATATGCGGCGTCGCAAAGGCCAATAACGGCAATAATTCCAAATCCACTTGCGGCTCAAATTCAAACACATCCAATACTGCAATAAAGCCATCTTGTTGCTGTAAACGTGCTTTTAACGCTTGATTGTCGACCACGGGTCCACGCGCTGCGTTGATCAAGATTTGATCTGCACGCAATGCATTAAGGCGCTTAGCATCGATTAAATGGTGAGTGGGGTGATCGCCATCTTTAGTGATCGGGGTATGCAGACAGACAACATCGGCTTGCTCTAATAACTTGTCTAATTCAACAAACTCTCGGCTGTCAGCTTGCTGTTGCTCGGCGTGTGATTGCTTATTTTGTTGCTGCTTAAATTGTTGCTGCTTAGGCGGATCGTTTAGTAACACCTTAAAGCCCAGCCCAGTCATACATTGAGCTAAATAAGAACCTACCTGCCCTGCGCCAACAATGCCTATGGTTTTATCAAACACACAAAAACCATGTTGCTGCGCCAAGACCATCAATACGCTAAACACATATTCTGTTACCCCAACTTTATTGCAACCGGGTGCAGAGGTGAAATAAATCCCTTTTTGGGCCAGCAGTGCTTTATCGACATGATCTTGCCCTGCGGTCGCAGTACCGACAAATTTCAGTTTATTGGCTTTACTCAATAATTGGGCATTGACCTTGGTAACCGAACGGATCATTAGCGCATCAACATCCACCAAATCATCGGCTGTCATCGTTCGCCCCGGCAGCATCTTCACTTCACCAAGTTGACTAAATACTGCTTCGGCATACGGCATGTTTTCATCGATGACTATTTTCATTACAGACTCTCACACTGGATGATTATACAATTTGATTAAGTTCTCATCCAAAATTGTTAATTCCAAAAAGCCGTTTAAACCCTCCATGGACACTTGGAAAAGAACCTCCCTGTTCTTTTGACACTTTTCTACGTCAACAATATGGATGGAACGATACTGGACTGAATTAATATTCGACCAATCAAAGTAATTAGATGGCTTATAATACAAAAAATCCCCAGCCTAAGCCGAGGATTTATCAATACACTAAGCCGTTTATTGGCTAAGGATATTACGCTTGGTATTTCTTGATAACAAGTGTGGCGTTTGTGCCACCAAAACCAAAGCTATTAGACATAACCGTGTTGAGTTCTTGCTCGCGAGGTTCTGTCACAATATCTAAACCTTCTGCGGCAGGATCAAGCGTTTCGACGTTAATACTTGGGGCAATAAAGCTATGTTGTAGCATCAGCGTTGAGTAAATCGCTTCATGTACACCCGCCGCGCCAAGTGCGTGACCTGTCATGGCTTTGGTGGCTGAAATCGCAGGGCATTTGCCGCCGCTGTCTTTACCAAATACTTCTTGGATCGCGCCAAGCTCTTTTACATCACCAACCGGAGTAGAAGTACCGTGGGTGTTAACGTAATCGATAGACTCGACATTTTCCATTGCCATCTTCATGCAACGAACCGCGCCTTCACCAGAAGGAGCGACCATATCGTAGCCGTCTGATGTTGCGCCGTAACCTACGATTTCGCCGTAAATTTTTGCGCCACGAGCAAGAGCATGTTCCAGTTCTTCAACCACAACCATACCGCCGCCACCAGAGATAACAAAACCATCACGGTTTGCATCATAAGTACGAGAAGCTTTTTCAGGCTGATCATTAAACTTAGTTGATAATGCACCCATCGCATCAAACATCATGGCAGAAGACCAGTGAAGCTCTTCACCACCACCCGCAAATACCACATCTTGTTTGCCAAGTTGGATAAGCTCTAATGCGTGACCGATACAGTGTGCTGAAGTCGCACAAGCTGAACTCATGGTGTAGTTAACGCCACGAATTTTAAATGGCGTGGCAAGACAAGCTGAAACCGTTGACGCCATAGTACGAGGAACCATGTAAGGACCCACGCGCTTTACGCCTTTCTCACGGATAGTATCCACTGAGATCACTTGGTTTTGTGAAGAAATACCACCAGAGCCAGCAACAAGACCGGTACGATCATTTGATACTTGGTCTTCAGGTAACTGAGAATCTTCCACTGCTTGTTGCATTGCAAGGAATGCATAAGAAGCAGTATCGCCCATAAAGCGCATTTGTTTACGGTCGATAAAATCGCTTGGTGTGATTTTTAGCTCACCCCAAACATGAGAACGAAGACCGGCTTCTTTAAATTGCTCTGAAGCACTAATGCCAGATTTACCTGTTTTTAAAGACGCTAATACTTCTTCTACGTTATTACCAATACTAGATACAATGCCTAGACCAGTGATGACGGCTCGTTTCATGTGACATTCCTATAATTCAAAAATCGTGTAAATGATAACTGACTTACTCTTAATAAGTGGTCAGCTTTCCTAATTTTTCCCTTTTGTATTGCTATTTCATCATTAAAATTGGCAATACAGGCGCTTCTCGATCAATAAAGGTCGCGTAATGGGTATATAATAGCCCTAAATCGACCCAAAATGACAGGTATTATGAGTTCTATACAAAATGCGAAGCTCGATTGGAATGAATCTGGCACGCCGATCTCTCATCAATTTGATGATGTTTACTTCTCTAACGCCAATGGACTGGAAGAAAGTCGCTACGTTTTCATTAAACAAAACCATTTGCCAGAACGTTGGCAACACTTCCCCCAACCTCGCTTTACCATCGCAGAAACGGGCTTTGGTACTGGGTTAAATTTTTTGGCCGTGTGGCAGCAATTTGAATCGTTTAGATCTCAACATCCGCAAGCTTGTCTCAAACAGTTACACTTTATCAGCTTCGAAAAATTCCCTGTCAGTCTCGATGATTTAAAAAAAGCCCATGCTGCGTGGCCAGAACTGGCTGATTATGCCCAGCAATTACAAGCCATTTACCCTGTTGCGATCCCTGAGTGTCAGCGATTAGTGTTAGCCGATGGCATGATCACGCTCGATCTCTGGTTTGGTGATATTCACGATAATCTACCTCAAATTGCCCACAACCAAGATGGCGTGGTCGATGCATGGTTCTTAGACGGTTTCGCACCAAGTAAAAATCAAGACATGTGGAATGACGCATTATTTACGGGTATGGCCGCCATCACTAAACAACAAGGCACTTGCGCCACTTTTACCGCCGCTGGTTTTGTGCGTCGCGGCTTAATCGATGCCGGTTTTGAGATGAAAAAAGTCAAAGGCTTTGGCACCAAGCGCGAAATGATTGCAGGTTGCCTCAAGCCTCAAACCCCTGAACAAAGACGCGCTAATGTCAATATACCGCCTTGGTTTGCCCGCCATCCGGCTTCGATATTTTCATCCGATAATGATAACTCAGCAGCGGACCATGACTCAGAAGGCAATCATCGTCTTGCATCAAGCAGCATTGCGATTATTGGCGGCGGCGTTGCCAGTGCCACACTCGCCCAAGCATTGCATCGTCGTGGGTTAGCTGTCACTTTGTATTGCGAGGATGATGTTGCCGCACTCGGCGCTTCTGGCAATCGACAAGGCGCGTTATACCCTTTGGTTGCCGAACCGGACGCGCCTTTAAATCGATTTTTTGCTCCCGCTTTTTTATACGCCCGTCAATTTGTGTTGCAAGCGGCGCAAAATATTGAATTCGATCATGATTTTTGCGGTGTCACTCAATTGGCGTGGAGCGAGAAAGCCAAAGGCAAACTCGATAAAATGCTCACCAATGGGTATCCCGCCAGTTTTATTCAAGCATTAGATACCAAACAAACTGCGCAAACCATCGGTTTAGATATCGAGATGGAAAGCGTGTTTTATCCGCTCGGCGGGTGGTTATGTCCACAACAGTTAACCCAAAACATCATTCAAGCATTGCAACAAAGTGACCGTTTTCAAGCCCATTTTAATACTCAAATTGAGTCATTAGAGTGGTGTGAGCAAACGCAATGTTGGCAACTGAAAACCGCCACGCAAACATTCAAACACCAAACCGTGGTGGTAGCGAATGGCCATCAATTTCATCGCTTTAAACAACTAAAGGCTATTGCGGCTACGCCGGTAAAAGGCCAGGTTAGCCATATCCCAACCACGCCAAACTTACAAAAATTGAACACTGTACTTTGTTATGATGGTTACATGACGCCACAAAACCCCAACAACGCGCACCATTGTATTGGCGCAAGTTATGATCGTAATAACATCGACCATAACTTTGATCCTCAAGCGCAACTCAGCAATGCCGAACGTTTAGTCAATTGCGTGCCCAATCAAACTTGGCCACTTGAAGTGAACATTAGTGATAACCAAGCGCGTCAAGGTATTCGCAGCGTTACTCGCGATCACCTACCGTTTATTGGTAACGTGTGTCAATTTGAACCTGTCGCAGAAAGTTATCGTCAAATCGATCCACAAATTTTGCGCACGAAACCAGAATTAATGCCTGAGATCCCACAGTATCCAAATCTATTTTGTATGGTGGGACTAGGCGCTCGCGGTTTATGCTCTGCGCCACTATTGGCAGAAACCTTAGCCTCACAAATCGTGGGCGATCCGCTGCCTTTGCCAAATGAGATATTAGAAAAACTGCACCCCGCCAGAATGTGGGTGCGAAGAATGTTGAAAGGCCGACCTATCGAAAGCTAACAACCGCGGCGAAAATAACAAAGGTGTTGATCTCACGATCAACACCTTTATTTTAAATCACCCTTCGGCGTTATATTTTACGCAGTTAATGCCACCGCTGCCGCCATCAATTGGGCTTGCGTGGCCTCATCTTTTGGCTTACCGCTTTCGATATCAAACACATCAAAAAAGCTTGGGATCGATACCGATGCTTTAACTTCTGCATGGAAAAAAGGCGCAGAACCTGTCGCTTGAGCTAAGACACTTTTTGCGCCGCTAGGGCCCGGACTGGTAGCTAAATACACCACTGGCTTATGCGCAAACATTTGCTGATTAATGCGAGATGCCCAATCAAACAAGTTTTTATAAGCGGCAGTATAAGTCCCGTTATGCTCTGCCAGTGAAATAACAAAGGCGTCAGCACTTTCTAATTTCGCAAAATAGGCCTTCGCACCATCAGGACGACCGATTTCTTTTTCAGTATCAGTACTAAACATCGGCACAGGAAAATCGTTCAGATCCAACACTTCAACCTCTGCACCTGGCACTAAGTTGGCGGTATAAGCGGCTAATGCTTTATTAATTGAGTTGAAGCTTGAACTTGCACCAAAAGCGATAATTTTCATACGGACTCCCTGTCTAAAAAAGTAATCATCCCATCAAAGTTATTATATAACCAGATAGTAATGACCGAAGGTGTAACGTTAAACCGCTTGGTTCAAACGCTGCCACAGTGTTGCGACTATTAGTTGATCGGCTGGGGTGAGTTCGTTGCGCGCCGCATCCAAACTGGCTTGAGTTCGCTGTTTGAACACTGCAATGTCTTGAATACCTTCAAGTTCACAATCGGCCGCCGCCAGCGAGATATGGCCACGCAAATAGCCACCAGCAAATAATTCATCGTCTGATGCGGTTTCTACTGTGTTATCAATCGCTTCTAATAATTGTTCTTCTAATTCAATGATCATCCGTTACTCATTACTTAACAATAAATTGGGTTGGGTGTAATTCTGGGATTTGATAAACATCACGCAGCGCATCCGACAGCATTTTGACTCGCAAAGGCAAGCCTTGTTGTAAAATGCTTAACACTTCTGCTTGCACTGTTGCCATAAACGTTAAACGATCTGGTTCAAAATCGCCATGTAAATTGTCACAACTGACCGTAAAGGGAAAACCGGCGCTCACCGATAAAATCCACTCATAAGCTTGCGGGCGAACTTCGACCTTTTCAAATTCAGCTTGGACTTGCTCGGTACGCCCATCCGGTTCATACCAATAACCAAAATCTTCTAATAAGCGACGCTTTGGTCCGGCGACACACCAATGGGCGATTTCATGCATCGCCGAGGCGTAAAAACCTCGCGCAAAGAGAATACGATGATGAGCAATTTTCTCATCGGCAGGTAAGTAAATAGGCTCATCCCCACCAAGTTCTAACTGAGTATTATATGACCCAGAAAAAGTTTGGTTAAAGATGCGAATGATATCGGGATATTGATGACGTGATTCTGGCATGGCGTGATTCTTTTAATACAACATAAAGGCACATTGTCCTTACTTTTTTATCTTAGGTAAAGTTTAATCTATCGGGATAATTTTTAATGATACTTCGCTGTCAAAGCACCAACAAAAAATGGCTTACCCACTTTTAAATAAAAGCAGATAAGCCATTCATTTTGTTTATCTTAAACCTAAGCTTTTTTCTTCAATCCGCAGGGATTAAATCTTTGGTGTTTGTGTTTGTACGCCGTGATTTTGGCCACGATGACGCAACAAATGATCCATCAAGACAATCGCCAGCATCGCTTCTGCAATAGGCACCGCGCGAATCCCGACACAAGGATCATGACGACCTTTGGTGATAAGCGAGGTTGATTCACCTTGGCGGGTGATGGTTTCGCCTGGTACGGTAATGCTTGAGGTTGGTTTTAGTGCAATGCTTGCCACGATATCTTGACCGGAAGAAATGCCACCTAAAATGCCACCTGCGTGATTGGATTTAAACCCTTGCGGCGTCATTTCATCGCGGTGCTGACTGCCCTTTTGATTGGCCACCGCAAAACCATCGCCAATCTCAACCCCTTTGACTGCGTTAATGCCCATCAATGCATGAGCAATATCAGCATCTAAACGATCGAAAATCGGCTCACCTAATCCAACAGGCACATTGGTGGCGACCACCGAAAGCTTTGCGCCAATGGAATCACCCTGTTTTTTTAAATCGCGGATTAACTCATCAAATGCCGCTACTTTATCGGCGTCTGGGCAGAAGAATGGGTTGTTTTCAATTTCATCCCAATCGACTTTATCGACGCTAACATCGCCCATTTGTGACAAATAGCCTCGAATTTCAATACCAAATTGTTGTTTAAGGTACTTCTTCGCGATACCACCTGCGGCCACGCGCATGGCGGTTTCACGCGCAGAAGAACGACCACCACCGCGATAATCACGCACTCCATACTTTTGATGGTAAGTGTAATCGGCGTGACCTGGGCGGAATTTATCCATAATCTCTGAATAATCTTTTGAGCGCTGATCGGTGTTTTTGATCATCAAACCAATCGAAGTACCGGTAGTTTGACCTTCAAATACACCGCCTAAAATTTCCACCTCGTCAGGTTCGCGGCGCGCAGTGGTGTAGCGTGATGTGCCAGGACGGCGACGATCCAAATCTTTTTGTAAATCGGCTTCGGTAATGTCTAACCCCGGAGGGCAGCCATCGACAATACAACCTAATGCTTTACCGTGGCTTTCACCAAAGGTTGTGACGCGAAAATGTTGACCAATACTGTTCCCTGCCATGAATCCCTCTTTGACTTCATTCAATATGCTTCTATACCCACAAATTGCCGTAATTACTCACAACGTTAGGCATACACAGTGTTGATGACACTGATAACAATTTTATTACTCATGCTTAGATAGTGTCGTCATGTGACAAACTTGTAAACCCTATAATTTAAAATAATCGTGTCTTTTCAAAAGAAACCGACAATAAAAATGCCAATACTCGAGGAATATTGGCATTACATATACCCAAAGCAATTGAAGTTGCAGTGAGACGGCAAGTAAACGAAGCCCCATGAGCTTAGCTTGCCTAAGTGATTGGGGTGAGTTAGCGCAGCCAACAAAGCTGCAGCTTCAAGTAAGACGGGTATAGATTCTCTATAATGAAATCACACGTTATTGCTTATAAATCGAAAACTCTTGCGCATGTTCCACTAACTGTTGGCGTGTTAACAAGAATACGCCATGACCACCATTTTCAAACTCAAGCCAAGTAAATGGAATGTGCGGATATTGCTCCATCACATGCACCATTGAGTTGCCCACTTCGCAGATCAAAATACCATCATCGGTTAAATAATCCGGTGCATCCGCCAAAATACGGCGCATGAGTTTTAAGCCATCAGTGCCAGCCGCTAAGCCTAGCTCAGGTTCATGGCGAAATTCTTGTGGCAAACTATCCATATCCGCTTGATCGACATACGGCGGATTACTGACAATAAGGTTGTAATGATCTTTTGGCAGATCATTAAATAAATCCGAACGCAATGGGTACACTTGCTGCTCAAGACCGTGATCGGTAATGTTTCGCTCTGCCACATCTAAAGCGTCTACCGAGATATCAACCGCGTCAACTTCCGCATCTGGGAAAGCATGAGCACAGGCAATCGCAATACAACCGCTGCCAGTACATAAATCCATAATGCGGGTTGGCTCTTCGGTTAACCAAGGTTGGAATTGGTTTTCAATCAACTCACCAATCGGAGAACGTGGCACTAATACACGCTCATCGACATAAAACTCTAAGCCACAGAACCACGCTTTGTTGGTTAAATAAGCGGTTGGTGTGCGCTCGTTAATTCGTAAGATCACACGCTCAACAATGCGTAAACGCTCACTATGAATGAGACGTGAGTTCAAGACATGCGGCGGCACATCAATCGGAAGATACAAAGTTGGTAAAATGAGTTGTACTGCTTCATCCCAAGAATTGTCGGTACCATGACCATAAAATAGCCCCGCCGCGTTAAAACGGCTGACCGTCCAACGGATCATATCTTGTAAGGTATGCAGTTCAGATACCGCTTCATCAATGAAAATTTTATCCACTTGTGCCTCCGATCAGGGCGTCAATCGATTATTTATGCGCAGGCTAAATGACGATGCTCGCCAATCGACCATGCTTAAGGTTACAATACGCCCCCTTATTACTAAGGATTATCCATGAGCGAAAAAGACACCAATAACAATGACGAATTTGCGCTATTTCAACAGGAAGTAAAGGGCGTAAGAAAGTTGTCACAGGATACCATAATCCATCAACCGAAAAAGGCTTTGCAGCAAAAAGAAATTCGCCGCACTTTTCGAGAAGCCAAGGATAATGAGTTCTATTTTTCGGATGAATTTGTGCCTCTGCTCAGTGTCGATGGTCCAACTCGTTACGCGCGTGATGATGTGTCTAAATACGAAGTGAAACGCTTACGTCGCGGTGTGTATGTACCCGATGTCTTTTTAGATTTGCATGGTATGACTCAAAATGAAGCCAAACGCGAATTAGGCGCCATGCTCGCTTATTGCGTTAAAGAAAGTATTTGTTGCGCCAGTGTCATGCACGGCATTGGAAAGCACATTTTAAAGCAGAAAGTACCATTGTGGCTTGCTCAACATCCAGATGTCATGGCGTATCACCAAGCCCCATTAGAGTTTGGTGGCAACGGCGCATTGTTGGTGTTGGTCTCTATTCCAGAAAGGTAGTGCATGACGTGAAGTTGCTGGCGGGTTAATCCTTTACTCAGCAACTTCAATGCCGTTTAAGTGGTGCGAATAAATCAGCTCGACTCTCCGGCTATAACTGCCAAAGCACCTCGCCTTTACGCGCATCGACATCAAAATCAATACACACCATGCCCGAGGTTGGGAACATCGGCGGATGTATTCCTGTGACAAAATCAGCGGTTAAATACCCCACCAATGGCAAATGAGACACTAAAATCACATTTTCTAAGCTTTGAGTTTCTGCCAGTGCGCATACATATTCCACCACCGTTTCCGAATCGCCATACGGTGTTATTTCATCACAGGCTTCAACGGTATCGGCGCTCAACACTTCTGAGATCACCTGCCAAGTTTGTTGCGCGCGTAAATAAGGACTCACCAATGCTAAATCAAATTGTGACGATCCTTTTTGCTGACAGTTTTTAGCCACTTGCAAAGATTGAGTCTGTCCTTGCTTACTTAATGGTCGCTCAGCATCGCTCGGTGCAAATGCTTCTGCATCACCGTGGCGCATAATAAAAATCCGCATACATCACCTTACTAACAGTATCTTGCGATTAGGTATAGTACGCAGTATAGCAATATCAAGCGTCACTTTGTCGAGTCAAATAACATTGTTATCAGATATAGTTCTCAGCATGCTGTTTTTATCAACAAATTTGGCAAAAATTGGCAAAAATTGGCACTAACTATCAATACCAATAAAAACTATTTGCAGCCTTTGCTTGCCGCGTCATAATTGAGATATAGCTGTGTTTTACTTTGTTCTCATTGGTGATCGTCTAATATTAACAAGCGCCTTTATGTCATTATGCTGATGCCATTTATTTATGTCATTAAGCTTATGTCATTAAGCTTATGTCATTAAGCAATTTGGCCTTGGCTTGGGTAATATTGCCTTCTCGTGACCAATGTGCCAAATCTCAGCTTTTTCACCATAGGCATTTCATCTCCACCATTTTCAGCCAATCCTCAACGCAGGGAGCGTTCAATACACATTAGTCCAAACGATACCAAACAATACCGTTATCTCACTCTGGAAAATGGGCTGCGTGTGCTGATCATTCATGATCAAGATGCTCAAAAATCGGCCGCCGCATTAGCGGTCAATGTGGGTCACTTTGACGATCCCAGCCACCGTGAAGGCTTAGCGCATTATCTTGAACACATGTTGTTTTTAGGCACCGAGAAATTCCCAAGCGTTGGTGAGTTCCAATCCTTTATTAGTCAGCATGGCGGTAAAAACAATGCTTGGACTGGCACTGAGCATACCTGCTTCTTTTTTGATATCGCCTGCGATCAATACCCTGAAGCGCTTGATCGTTTTAGCCAATTTTTTATTGCCCCACTCTTTAATCCCGAAGCGCTCGATAAAGAACGCCAAGCAGTAGAGTCTGAATTTCGTCTCAAGCTTAAAGATGACATGCGCCGTTTGTATCAAGTGCATAAAGAAGTGGTCAACCCAGCGCATCCATTCGCTAAATTTTCAGTCGGTAATGTTGAAACCCTCAGTGATGTGCTCGATGACAACGGCCAACAGACTCATTCGATCCGCGATGAAATCATTGAATTTTATCAGCAATGCTATTCAGCTGATTTAATGACTGCCACTTTAATTGGTCCACATGATCTCGACCAATTAGAGCGCGCAGCAATACGCTATTTTTCTGCTATACCTAATCAGAACTTGGCAGGAAAGTCCGTGGATATTCCACTGTTACGAGAGCAAGACCACGCTAAATTTGTCACTATTGAACCGGAAAAAGACACCCGTAAGTTAATGCTCACCTTTAACTTTCCTGCTATGAATCATTTCTATCAGACCAAACCTTTGTCTTATATCGCTCATTTACTGGGAGATGAAGGTGAAGGCAGCCTGTTGCAATATTTAAAAGAGGAACAATTAATTACCTCGTTGACGGCCGGCGGTGGGATCAGTGGCAGTAACTTCCGCGAATTTTCAATCAGTTGTACTTTAACTAAGCTGGGTTTAACTCACGTTGAAAAAATCATCACCACCATTTTTCAATATATCGAATTGATCCGTCAGTCTGGGGTCGAAGAGTGGCGTTATAAAGAAAAACAAGCGGTATTGGAATCGGCTTTTCGCTTCCAAGAACCCTCACGCCCAATAGATACCGCCAGTCATCTGGTGATGAATATGCAAAATTATCAGCCAGATGATGTGATTTATGGCGACTATCAAATGGCGCAATTTGAAGAGGAACATCTGCGCCAATTAATGGCTAAGTTTACCCCGCAAAATATGCGGATCATGCTTATTGCTAAAGGATTGGAGTATTCTAAACATGCTAAATGGTATCACTCGCCTTATTCGGTGCGCGATTTAACTGTGCAAGAGATCGCACAATGGCGCGATTTGAGCTTACAAGTTAAAATTCCCACGGCCGACTTACACCTACCAGAAGCCAATCCTTATATTTGTTATAACCTCGACCCTTCCCCATTGGAAAGCGACAGTAAAGTCCCAGAGCTTATTGAAGATCAACAAGGGTTTCGATTATGGCACTTACAAGAGCCTGAATTTAGAGTTCCTAAAGGCTTAGCATTTATTGCCATTGATAGCCCACATGCGGTCTCAACCCCTGACAGCATAGTCAAAACCCGTTTGTGCGTAGAAATGTTTTTAGACTCGTTGGTAAAAGAAACCTACCAAGCTGAAATCGCCGGAATGGGATATAACCTATACGCTCATCAAGGCGGCGTAACCTTAATGCTGTCGGGCTTTAGTGAAAAACAAGCTCAACTACTCGATGTGATCATCTATCGTTTTGCGTCACGCGAATTTAGCCAAGCTCGTTTTGATTCAATCAAACGCCAAATGTTGATCAATTGGCGAAATTGTCAAAAAGATCGTCCTATTTCGCAACTGTTCAATGCCATGACCGGAATTCTACAACCCAATAATCCCCCTTATCCGGTATTAATTGAAGCATTGGAATCAATAGAGGTGGATCAATTGCCAGAGTTTGTCGGCTCAATGTTATCGGAATTGCATATTGAAATGTTTGTCTATGGCGATTGGACGCGATCGGCAGCAGTCAATCTTGCCACCAGCCTTAAACAAGCGCTGCAAGTGCAAGATCAAAAATACCAAGAATCCTTACGCCCATTAGTCATGTTAGGTGAAAGCGGCACTTTCCAGCGAGAGTTGCAATGTAACCAAGCCGATTCAGCTTTAGTCTTGTATTACCAATCGCCCGAAGTGACCCCACAAAATGTGGCGCTCTACACTCTGGCGAACCATTTAATGTCGGCGGCGTTTTTCCATGAAATCCGCACTAAGCAACAACTGGGTTATATGGTGGGCACCGGCAATATGCCGCTCAATCGCCACCCTGGTTTAGCGCTGTATGTACAATCTCCCAACGCCGCGCCAAGCGAATTATTGGCCTCGGTGGATGAGTTTTTAAATGCCTTTTACATGCTGTTATTAGAGTTAAACGAACAACAATGGCAAAGCAGTAAACAAGGACTGCTCAACCAAATTTTAGCTCCAGATAGCAATTTACGTTCACGCGGACAACGCTTATGGGTTGCAATAGGCAATAAAGATTTAAGCTTTAATAATCGCGAAATTGTCTCACAAGCCATCGTCAATTTAGACCGCAGCGAGATGATCCGTTTTGTAGTTAACACCCTAAAACCAAGAACCGCCAATCGCTTGATCATGCACTCAAAAGGCTTAGAGCATCAAGACGCCGAAGATCTCGCGGTCGGATTTGAAATTGGCTCAATTGAAGAGTTTCAACTGAGGCCCAAAGATGTGGATTTAGGTTAAGGGCAACAAAAAGCCCTGCTCTTATATTTTTTTAACTCGGAAGAGGCTATAAGTTTGTAGGGCTTAATGCGGGGTATTTTGGGGCTGTATTTACGCCATTTGAAAATTATATGGTGAAACATGCAGTGAGCTTTGCTGCTGTCTTGTTTTCCATAAATCATGAGCATTTTGTAATCGAAGCCAATGATCGGCTGATGGTTTTCCAAAAGCCAACTCAAGTCGTACAGCCATTTCGGGTGTCACTGAACCTTTTGCGTTTAAAACTTTAGATAGTGTTTTACGACTTACATCAAGGTGTTTTGCAACATCTGTGATCGTTAACTCTAAAGAGTCGATCACTAACTCCTTTAAAATTTCGCCCGGATGTGCGGGATTAAACATAGCCATTAGTGGTAATCCTCATAAGTTTCTTTTCGTGCTTTTTCTGTATTCCCGCAGTGCCACCTGAAATATAGAACTTTCGAAGGCCTTTATGAATGAAGTTTTTAATCATAGGATAATTGTAACCCCAAGGGTTGCAAATTGACAGATGAATTTTGATCACGGATCAACACCCAAATAAGTAGCGGACAAGCATACAGTGACAACCTTTTGAGAGTAATCCATGGGATGATCGCGATTAAGATACGTGTTTAATCACTATTTGATTACGTCCGCTTTGTTTAGCGACATATAAACCTTCATCCGCAAAAGCGATGGCTTCGTTTAAGTTATGTTTGTCGGAATCAGCTTCAAAAACCCCACCACTGATTGTGAACCGACATTTTAATGACGATATTTTAGATATCCGAATTCGAATGTCTTCTGCAATCGCTTTTGCTTCAATTTCATTAAGGTCATTTAATAACTGGATAAATTCCTCGCCGCCATGACGAGAAACAAACACATTTGGTGATTCAAATTGCTTGAGAACATGTGCAACTTCTCGGATCACCTCATCCCCTTCGGCATGGCCATAGGTGTCATTAACGTTTTTAAATTTATCGATATCAAATAATACAATTGAATAGATGTTGGACGATGTTTGCTCAACCACTTGTGCCAATTCCATAAAGCGTCGGCGATTATCTAACCCTGTTAGGTAGTCTTTTTTCTCAACAATAATTTGTTTGCGGTGTCGGATTGTTAAAACAAAAATCAACGACGCAATAATAAGAAAAACACAGATTACAGCAGTGATCAGGCTACCATATAAATGAGTTGTTGATTGGTTCAGTTCTGAGTCTGAAATCCCAGTCGCTACCGTCCAATTCAAAAAGTCATAATGCTTATAGGCAATAGGTTCAACAACTGTTTTACCATTGACCTCAACCGGTTGAATAAATGTGCCTTCAGGCTCAGCTTTTACTTGTTTAAGGAACGCGTTCATATTCGAATTGAATAATTCCTGACTAGAGATATGCTGTTTCCCCTCAGGTTGTAAAATTATTTTCCCATTTTTATCAATAATATATATAAAACCAGTATCGCCAGGTTGATAATCGGCTAATTTTTTCTTCAATAAATTGGCGTCAACTAAATGTAGCATTTCCTCTTTATCAACGCTGACTTCTATCACCGAGCCATCTTTACGTTTTACTGAGTATGCCGCTTTTTTGATGGTATCTTTGTCACCGGGATTACGCCATTCATACTCTAGGAAATGTTGCTCATGCGCTAATTGACTTTTAACGTAGTCATATTGTGAAACATCTTCACCTTTACGATGGGGGTGATACAGCAAATGGCCATTTGCACTGATAATAGAAACATAACCATGATCACCAATTTTAGTACCATTCGTGTAAGTGTCTATTAGGTGATCCATTTGCGAAGATGATAAACCTGATTCAATGCCTGCATTCGTCATTCGCTGCACTGTGACGGCAATCCCTTTCAAGTAAGTCTTGATCGATTCATTGACGGTAGTGTCCATGATGTCATAACTCGCATTAACGCTGCTCTTAATCACGGAATGAACGATCTTATCAATGTCATTATCGACACGTTTAAACTGAATGGCGGTGAGTCTAAGACTTCACCGCCATTTGTTTGGTACCGTATTAAATTATATGACTTTTAGTAGCCTCTACTCGATCATTAAGCGCTCAACAAAGTGAACGCTTCAATTTAACAATACTACGGGTTAACA
Organism: Vibrio sp. S11_S32; assembly: GCF_014694465.1. NCBI lineage: Bacteria > Pseudomonadati > Pseudomonadota > Gammaproteobacteria > Vibrionales > Vibrionaceae > Vibrio > Vibrio sp. S11_S32. The sequence goes on from NZ_JAAUWS010000001.1 coordinate 117,238, forward strand.
AGACTACGGATAAAACTTATCCCCTGTCCCTGCTCGGGTTAACAAACCATCCGATGGGGCAAAGCGTGAGCCATATTTTCCGGCGTATTCATTCATGATTTCGACTAATTTAGCTGCGCCAATTTGATCGATGTATTTAAATGGGCCGCCCAAGAATGGAGGAAAACCAATGCCGAAAATCGCGCCAATATCACCATCGCGAGGGCTGGCGATAATACCGTCATCTAATGCTCGTACCGCTTCATTTAACATGAGGAGTAGGCAGCGCATTGAGACTACTTCTTCGCTTAAAATCGACTCTGGTTTTAATTTGAGTAGGCGATAAACCGACTTATCGACTTCTTTCTTTTTGCCTTTATAGCTGTAGAAACCTTTGCCGCTTTTACGCCCTTTACGATTATCTTTCAGCAAAATATCAAAGACATCGGGGGCTTTAAATCGATCGCCTAACTCTTCCACTAAAATCGGTGTGATTTTTGCGCCGATATCGACACCCACTTCATCAAGCAGTGCGATTGGGCCAACGGGGAAACCAAAATTAAGCAGCGCATTATCTATGTGTTCAATCGGTTCGCCCGACAACAACACTCTTGCCGCTTCGTTCATGTATGGCGCAAGGATACGGTTCACATAAAAGCCGGCTTTGTCTTTCACCACGATCGGCGTTTTACCTTGTTTACGGGCAAATTTCACTGTGGTAGCAATGACTTCATCCGAGGTGCCTTCATGAGGAATAACCTCAACTAATGGCATTTTATCAACTGGGCTAAAGTAATGCAGGCCAATCACATTTTCAGGATGCGCAGCGCCTTGGGCAATTTTAGCGATTGGTAAAGACGAAGTATTACTGGCAAAAATCACGCCTTGTTTAGCATGAGTTTCTATGTCTTTTACCATCGATTGCTTTAAGTTGAGATCTTCAAATACCGCTTCAATCACCATGTCTTTTTGAGCAAAACCGGTAAAATCAGTGCCACCAGAAATCGACTGCATTTGCTTTTGTAACTGCGCTTTAGTTAATGCGCGGCGCTCAACCAATTTCCCCAATAGTTTGTAGCTGTAATTCATGGCATGTAACACGCCATCATTCGATACATCTTTAATCCGTACTGGCACTTTGGCTTTGGTGGCCGACACATAGCCAATCCCCGCCCCCATTAACCCGCCGCCTAATACTGCTACGTCGGTGATGGTTTTGGGAGTGGCATCACTACCAAAATCTTTTTTCATTTCTGTGGTGGCAAAGAAAATCGAGCGCAACGCTTGTGACTCGGTTGTCATCACTAACTTGCCAAACTCTTGCGCTTCTTTAGCAAACCCTTTTTCAAGTCCATGCTCTAAACCATATTCAATGACTTCTAAAATCGCTTTGGCTGCAGGGTAATTGCCACGGGTTTTGTGATTGGTTTTTTTCGCCGCTTGTTCAAAAATCACCTTACGACCCATTTTAGTCTTGGCGATCATTTTTTCTTTCATATCGACTTTAGCTTTACGCTTAGGTTTACTAATAAATTGCTTAGCTGCTTCCAATAAAATCGATTGTGGCACACAAGCATCGGTCAAACCGAGTTTAAGGGCTTTTTTGGCGCGCAATTGTTTGCCAGTTAAGATCAAATCCAAACTGTTTAATAAACCAATTAAACGCGGCAAACGCTGCGTACCGCCCGAGCCAGGTAATAAGCCTAATTGAACTTCGGGCAAACCTAATTTAGTTGCGCCATCATCACTGCACACACGGTAATCACACCCTAGTGCCAACTCTAAGCCGCCACCTAAACATGGCCCATGGATCGCCGCAACCACAGTAAATGGCAAAGCAGACAAACGAGAAAACATTTGCTGACCCTGGGTTGCAAGTTGTTCTGCTTCCGCCGAGGACTGGCACGCTTCAAGCATGCGAACATCCGCACCAGCAATAAAGTTATCAGGCTTTAATGAGTGGACAATTAAGCCTTTTAGTTCAGATTTTTTAGCTTCCAGTTGCTCAAAGATGGCTTGCATTTGATCGGCAAATTCAGCCTGCAGAGTATTCATTTTTTCGTTTGGTACATCGACTGCCAACCAAGCAAGATTGTCGTTATCAATCGTGAGAGTGAACGCGGTTTTATTGGATGTTTGCGCCTTGCTATTTTCCGTGGTCATTATTTCTCTCCTTGATTGTTTGCACTTTCGTCTTGTTTTTTAGGCTTAATGGTCGCTTCGCATTTATCGACTTCAAGGATCACTGCCGCGCCTAATCCACCCGCGGCGCAAGCGGTAGTTAATGCCAACCCGCCACCACGGCGTTTAAGCTCTCGTAAGGTTTGAGTCATTAAACGCGCGCCAGTTGCGGCAAACGGATGACCATAAGCAAGCGAGCCACCAAGTACGTTAAATTTATCCATATCAATCACGCCAATCGCTTTGTCTCGACCCAGCTTTTGTTTGGCAAATTCTTCCGAGGCAAACATCTTCACGTTGGCTAAAGTTTGAGCGGCAAACGCTTCGTGCATTTCAATTAAATCGAGATCGCTAAGCTCGATCCCCGCTCTATCCAGTGCGACTGGGGTGGCATAAGACGGCCCCATCAACATATCTTCATGCACATCAATGGCCGAAAATGCGTAAGAGCGTATGTAACCTAATACCTCCAAACCCAACTCTTTGGCTTTGCTTTCACTCATCATAAGTACAGCTGCCGCGCCATCGGTTAATGGGGTACTGGTGGCTGCCGTTACGCTGCCAAACTGACGATCAAACGCTGGACGTAGCTTTTCATATTGCTCGACGCTGGAATTTTCACGGATATTATTATCTTTATCAATCCACTGCTTAAATGGTTCTGGATAGGCGGTCATCACTTCATTTTGGATCAAGCCATCCCCCCAAGCTTGTGTGGCCAAAGAATGAGAACGGTGGGCTAAAGCATCTTGTTCAGCTCTTGGGATTTGGTGGGTTTTCGCCATTTGTTCGGCGGTTTGTCCCATTGAAATACCGGTTGAATATTCGGCAACCGCAGGAGGCACGGGCATCAGATCTTTAAATGATAATTTGCGCAAAATAGACAGCTTTTGTGGCAACGTTTTGGCTTTGCTGAGTTCAAGTAGACTTTGCGCCAACGATTTCGTCACCCCAATTGGTAAGACTGAAGATGAATCCGCCCCCCCTGCGATACCAATATCAATCGTGCCCGACATAATGCTTTCTGCCACATTGACCGCAGATTGGAAACTGGTAGCACAAGCTCGCGTCACACTGTAGGCATCGGTCGACACATCCATGCCTGTTCCTAATACAATTTCACGCGCAATATTGGGCGCGGCAGGCATTTGTACCACTTGCCCAAACACCACTTGATCGACCAATTTGGGATCAATATTGGTGCGAGCCAACAATTCGCTCACCACCATTTTGCCCAGATCCACCGCCGGTACTTGTTTGAATGCCGTACCTTGTCGAGCAAATGGTGTTCTTAAGCCTGAAACAATCGCGATACGATCGCCACTACGAGTTTTCATTTCCTGCTGAGCCATATTTGATCCTTTCGCTATGAATATACCCTTGGCACCTGAACATTAACGCCCTTACCTTGGCTATAATATGGAGTTGTTAGTTAACTTTCCGAACGGTTAATGCATAAAATCTTAAATCATGCACAAAACCTTAAGGAGGTCTGACCTGTTATTGATTCTATGCTATCGGATCCGAAAACGTATCTCTAATTTTCAACAAAATGTTAACGCAAACTTGTGATCCTATCGACGCTTCGGTAATGTCGATAATTCAAATACAAACAAATAACACCTTTTTAACAGTTCTATCGTTAAAAATTCTTTTTTGATCTAAAAACCATAGATTTATCATGTCATTTACTCATTTCAATATCAAAACAATAATGGTGAATTTACCAACAACGACAGCAAAAATGTTAAATTTTACTTATAGGGAATGTGGTTGAGGAATTTATTGTGATAATCCGTCAGATATTTAGAAATAAAAAAGCGCCTGACACGGTCAATAAAGATATGGATAAACAAAAACGCTATGAAAGCTTAGTCAGGGCTTATCACCGAGATCTTTATCGCTATGCCTATTGGCTATGCAAAGACAAACATATTGCCGAAGATTTAGTGCAAGATACCTGCCTGCGCGCATGGAAAGCACTCGACAGCTTGCAAGATGAAAAAGCTGCTAAAGCTTGGCTGATCACAATATTACGTCGTGAGAATGCTCGCCGCTTTGAACGCAAGCAATTTGATTTGGTCGATATCGACGAACCGGGCAACAGTGGTTCCAGTAACGATGATCCTCATCACCAACAGCAATGGTTGCAAAAGCAGATCATGAATTTAGAAGTGGATTATCGCGAGCCATTATTTTTGCAAGTTATTGCCGGTTTTAGTGGTGAAGAAATCGCACAAATCCTCGATCTCAATAAAAACACCGTGATGACGCGACTGTTTCGCGCCCGTAATCAACTCAAAGAAAGCTTAGAGATTACTGAGCCGTCCAAGGAGGCAAATAATGGATGATTTAGAATTTCGACGTCGGTTATTGTCCGACCCTCACGATCGCAGCGACGAAATACTACAAAAAATTCTTGATGATCAACAAAATCGTCAATATGTCGAAGGCTTATTGAATCTCGATAGCAAAATTGAGCAAGCCTTTCATGTTGATGTACCTGACGATCTAGCGGATAAAATCATTTTTTCCCATTCGCCGGCCAAAAAACAAGTCAATATGAGTAGCCGCATGTTTGCCCTTGCTGCTTCATTGATTTTTGCCATCGGCCTCGGGGTCGGTCAAATTAATTGGGGCAATGTGTTGGTCTCTCCTGCCCACGCCAGCCTTGAGAATATGGCGATGCATCATATTGAACATGGTGAGCAATTTATTAGTGGTATTAATGAAGGCAATAGTGAACAAGAGGTCAATGCTAAGTTAAGCGTCTATTCCTATCGATTGTCTAGTGATTTCCCTTACCATATTTATTATTTAAATCATTGTGGCTTTAGTGCAACCCAACATGCCTTACACATGGTTTTTGCAGGTCAACATGGGAGAGTAACTGCGTTTGTGACGAAAATTCATTCTGATAAAAAAATCGACTTTACTCAACAAGGAATGAAAGGACAAATCATCCCATTAGAAAAAGGAAGCTTGGTTCTTATCGGCAGTAAACAAGAGAATATCGACGCACTTTCTCAAACTATCACTCCATTATTGACGTTCACGCAATAAATCAAACTTTTTTTACTGCGCAAAATATGTGAAGCACATGTAAAATACCGCCCTATTTTATTTGTGCTTGGTACTTTTCTCTAAATCCTCCTACATTTATAAAAAATATCTCATAAACAACAAGATAACGCCATCACTCCGCAGTAAGCATATTCAAAATCTAAAATAGATGCATAACTCTAATCCATCAACCCAATAACTGACACATAATTTCAATCTTCTCAATTTGGAATTTCAACGTCAGGTTTGTGTCAATCACTCGCTTTTCACCACCACGTTATCAATGGTCGGATATGTTCAATTCTGCATCTCCCCCATAATGCGCCTCCTTTAGCACCACCCCACTTTTTTTATAGGTATCTGTTTAATGAAAAAACTGAGTGTATTCACCACCTCAACTTTAACCGCAGCCATGTTGTTAACATCGCTCTCAACCCAAGCCGCTGGCTTCCAATTGGATGCTCAATCGGCGACAGGTTTAGGTCGAGCTTATGCAGGTGACGGTATCATTGCAGATAACGCTTCGGTCATGGCTATCAACCCCGCTGCAATGTCGATGTTTGATAAAACCTCATTCTCAATGGGTGCAACATCTGTTACATCGCAAATAGCTGTTAGTGACGCAACTTATTCTAGTTATTTATCATGGAAAAAGGATGTTTCGGCAAACTACGATAATGCTGGTGGTACAGATGTAGTACCAAACATGTATCTGATTGTTCCTGTAAATGATAAATGGGCTCTAGGAGCCGGATTATATTCAAACTTTGGCACTACAACAAAATTTGACAGCTCTTATGTTGCTAAAGAATATGGTGGGAAAACAAAAGTATTGAGTGGTGAATTAGCTCTTGCTGCATCTTACCGTTTAAACGACCAATGGAGCTTTGGAGCAGGGATTGACTTAATTTATGGTGTGGGTACATTCAATCGTAGTATAGATATAAAAATGAATGATGGCCCATTTATAAAACCAGATTATCATACACATACAATTAATATGGCTGACATTAAGGCTGATGGCTTTGGAGTTGGTTGGAATACAGGGATTGCATACGAACTTGATGAAAATAATCGTTGGGGCTTTTCATACCACCATAGCCCTAAGATTACAGCAAAAGGCGATTTTGATGGCGTGATAGGTAAAGCGTCATCAGAAATTTATTTACCGCTTCCTGATTTTGCAAATTTTTCAGGCTATAACCGTTTTGCTGGTACACCATTTGCCATTAGTTATTCGATTCAATGGACTGGTTGGAATGTATTTGACAAGTTAGACACTAATACTAACACTATTCAAAATTTTGAGTGGAATAATACTTGGCATTATTCACTTGGTGGCACCTATTATATGAACGATCAATGGACATTGCGTGCTGGTTATATGTATGACCAAGGCGCCCAAGGAAAGGAAGTTCGTACAATTGCTGTTCCTGACTCTAATCGACAATGGTTCTCCGCAGGGGTTTCTTATGCTCCAACTAAAGACTCAAGTATTGACTTTGGTTTCACATACTTATTAGGTCAAGATATGCATGTTCACCAAAATAGTATCGTAACCTCAATAGATGCGACAACTCGTGCTAACGCTATTATTGCTGGCGTACAGTACAGCAAATCGTTCTAATTGGTTTACCATAAACAGCTTAACCAACGCTAACTAAAAACAAAGCCTTAGATCATAAGATCTAAGGCTTTGTTGTTTTCTATTGATACTCATTGCAGCAATGTAATGACCGATTAAACTGACATTAATAATCGTAGCCTAAATACTCTTCTAGTAAATCGTCGGCCACCACCGGCTCCGGCTGTTTTTCAATTTCGGCTTTAAAGTCTTGATGCTGCAAATAAATACTCTGGCTGAGTGCGTATGGATCGGGTGAGTTGCGCAATGTGCCCTCTTGCGGGATCAATTCATAACGCGACTCTAAGCCCTGAATCACCCACTTGCCGGCGCTCTGCCAGAACGTGAGCCAATATAAAGGCACATACAAGCTATCGGCCTGATCAGCAAGATCACGAACCGTTAATGGCCCATAAGCGGGCATCATAAAGTACGGTCCATTTCCCACACCATAATAACCAAGTACATCACCAAACTCACGAGTGGAACGATTGATCCCAGCCTCACTGGCAATATCAAGAAAGCCAAGCAAACCAATGGTGCTGTTAATCCAAAAGCGATTAAACCCATCCAGCGCTTCGCTGCCATTACCCATAAACAGGTTATTCACCATACTGGCTGGCTCTTCTAAGTTATCTAAAAAATTGGACAAGCCTGCAGTGAGCGGCGTTGGTAGCCATTCCATATAAGCAATTGAGGTTGGGCGCACAACATAAGGATCGAGGTACTCATAGTTAAGCTCCCACATGCTGCGGTTAAAACCTTCAAATGGATCGCTGACTTTAGTATTTGTGCTACTGGCTGGAGAAGATTCAGAATTCTCAGGCGTGCTGCTGCAACCCATCACTAATGATAAGCTGAGTAGAGAAAATAAAGGGAAAGACGCTTGTATCCTGATCAAATAATCACATCCTGTGAACGTTTGGTTATAGCTGTTTCATTCTAATTATATATCCGTCTTACTTGAAGCTTCAGCTTTGTTGGCTGCGCTAACTCACCCCAATCACTTAGGCAAGCTAAGCTCATGTACTTGCCGCCTCACTGCAACTTCAATTACTTTGGGTATAGGCTTAGCAAGCGCTCAATATTGAACGTAGAGAGAAGTGTAAAAATTATTACTGCTTAAGCCTAATCTGCAATATTACCAAATAAAAAAGGCAAGTCATTAAAATAACTTGCCTTTCTCTAACTAAATCCAAATATTCAAAAATAATTCATGATTTAATTGTATGTGCTATTCCTCCTACGTCAACTCTGTATGAGGTTGCATACCGGCTTATTAATATTGCTTATCAAGTGATAACACTACGTCATCGCCTAAGTGCACTGGTAGGCTTTCGCCATGCCAATCATGATCACGGGTCGAGACATCACCATCGGTATCAATGCGAGCACGCACCATAATATCCGATAAGCTGGATAATTTACGTTGCTTCATCATGCTGTTGCTATCATCAAGCACCACAGTGACGGGGAACTTAGACAACGGATAACGAGCGGCGGCAATTGGCATTGGTGAGCCATCTGCGCTATGAATCGACACAATCAATACGCCAGTTTTTGGCATGGTCGCTTCAGGTGATAATGAAATAGTCACACTAACAGGCGTACCTTCATGCTGCACTTGTTGTGCTGCGTTTTGCTGCTGTGCGGTTGCGCCCATTTCACGTTGAGCGGTTTGGATACTGCGCTCTAGCATCGCATAACGAGAATCATCTTTGCCAATTTTCGCTTGCAGTTCACGCCAGTATTGGATCGCTTGAGCAAACTGTCCATTCTCATAAGCATTAAAAGCCATCAGTGAATAAACGCGCGGATCGACATCCGGTTGTTTTAGCAATTGATTTAAGATCCGGCCCGATTTTTCTACATCCGCTTGCTCAGACGAGAACATCAATGCTTGCGCTAGGCTCAGTTGAATATCTGAATTATTAGGCAGCAATTTATCCGCTTTGGTTAACGCGCCAACCGCTGTTTCAACATCTCGGTTCGATAACGCAATACGACCTAATAACACCCAGCCAGTGCCATCATCAGGGCGAGTTTGCAGACGAGTACGCATTGCTAAAGTTAAATCGTTCATTTGTTGATCGGTTAACTCTGCGCCTTTCGGATCCATTAATTTTTGAGTCAACTCAGGCAAACTGTGTTGCACTTTTTCCCAATGTGATACTTGGTCATGCGCACCAAACAGCATATACATGCCATAGGTTAACACCACCATAAACAACACCATTGGGATCGCCATCCACTTTACTTTTTGATGACCCGCCGCCGCATTTTTATCTGCGTTTGGGATATCATCCAGTAGTGACTGTTTAAGGTCGGTGACCAATTCGTCTTTGTCTTCAATAATACCAGCAGAATCTTCCGACTCTAACTCATTTAAACGATCTTTAAAAAAGGCTTTATTGAGATCATCTCGCTGAGCCGCTTCATCGACATTACTGGGCTTTAACAACGGGTAAATAATAAATAATGCCGACACCGCCAGCAGTACCACAGTACCAATCCAAAAAACTATCATACGTCTTTACCCTTTTTATCATCCTTGCTGGCATTATTTGCATCGTTATTCACCACATCTTCTTCAGACAGAAGTTGCTGTAAACGTTGCTCATGCTGATCATCCCATTGCTCAGGATTTTCCTTATTTAGTGCGGCTCGACGACGAGTGCGTAAGAAAATAAAAGCAAATCCGAACAATACAATACTCAATGGTGCAACCCACAAAATAGCGGTTGTCGCATTTAGCGGCGGATTATAAGTCACAAAGTTGCCGTAACGCGCCACCATGTAATCGATAATTTCTTGCTTTGATTTACCTTGCTTGGTCATCAAGTAGGTTTTTTCACGCAAGTCTTTAGCAAGCTCTGCATTAGAATCTGAGATCGAGTTATTCTGACACTTAGGGCAACGTAAGGTATGGCTTAACTCTTGAAATTGAGCCTCTTGCGCTGGAGTATCAAAATCAAACACTTCAATAGCCGCAAAGGTTGGAAAGCTTAATGCCACCAACAACAGCACCATAAATGAGGAGAGTTTTTTCATTAGTTCTGCCCCATCATTGGTGTCGGTTTAAATTGCGTGGTTTGACCGGCTAACTTGTTATAAAGCGGCAACAAGGTATCGTTCCAGTTTTCAGCGTTCACATCACCGACATGGCGGTATTGAATTTTGCCATTGGCATCAATTAAGAACGTTTCTGGAGCGCCATATACGCCAAGATCAAGGCCAAACATACCATTACCGTCAAACAACACGATTTGATATGGGTCACCCAAATCTTTTAGCCATTTCTCTGCTTTAGCACGATCATCTTTGTAGTTAAGACCAATGATGTTGACGCCTTCACCCGATAAAGTATTTAAAAACTTATGTTCGGCATAGCAAGTCGGACACCAGGTTGCCCATACATTTAAGATCAAAGGCTTACCTTTAAACAATGTTTGATCATAGGTTTTAGTTGGCTGATACAAATCTTCTAATTGAAAATCAGGTACTGATTTACCCACTAATACCGATTCTAGCTTAGTGGGATCATCACCTTTAGCGTTGCGGGTTAATTGGGTAGCAAACACCACCACCAACACAACAAATAACGCCAAGGGAGCAAATAATATTTTACGATTCATGCTTACGCCTCCTGACCTGATTTATTGGCATTTAATTTTGATTTCTTGTTAAAGCGATAACGTTTATCGCTAATGGCGAGAATGCCACCAATCGCCATAAAGATTGCGCCTAACCAAATCCAACGAATAAAAGGTTTATAGTAAATTCGTACAGCCCAAGCATTGTCGGTACCGTCTAATTTTTCACCCATCGCGATGTAGAGATCACGAGTAAGGCCCGCATCAATCGCCGCTTCGGTCATCATCGAACCTGCCGTGTGGTAATAACGTTTTTCAGCATGCAGCGTATTCACAAACTTACCATCATCGGTAATGGTGAAATCGGCGATGAAGCCTTCATAGTTAGGACCATCATGATCTCGTAAACCATCAAAGTGGAATTGATAGCCTTGAATATCAAAGGTTTGTCCTGGTTCTAAACGTACATCACGCTCAATGCTGTAGTTTTGCACCATCGCAATACCAATAATGGTTACGGCAAGACCAATATGGCCTAACATCATTGCCCAATGGCTACGTTGAAGTTTGGTTATGCCCACCATAAACGAATGACGGTGAGTGGCACGTTGATATAACTCAAAGCAATGCATGCTCACAATCCAAATCGCTAAGAACCAACCTAGCGTCGCCAGTGGTTTAAATTGCTCAGCTGACATTAAGCCAATCACGACCGCTAACACCACTGAAATAACCGCCGATAGCAAGATTGGCATCTTGACGCTAGATAAATTATCGCGCTTCCAACGAATTAATGGACCAATACCTAAAATGATGCTGAATGGCACAATTAACCAAGTAAATAATGAATTGAAGAATGGCGCACCAATTGAAACGGAACCCATACCAATTTGTTTATGCACTAATGGCAATAACGTCCCGATCATCACCACAACTAACGCGGCAATCAACAGAATATTATTCGATAACAGCGCATTTTCACGCGAGAACAATGAGTAGTTACCACGGACACGAACTTTTGAGCCTTTAATCGCAAACAGCAATAATGAACCGCCAATAACGATGGCAAGGAAAGCCAAAATAAACATGCCGCGCGCCGGATCAGATGCAAATGAATGCACTGAAACCAAAATACCGGAACGAACTAAGAAGGTGCCGAGCAAGCTTAATGAAAACGCAGAAATCGCCAGTAATACCGTCCATGCTTTAAAGGTGCCACGTTTCTCAGTGACCGCTAATGAGTGCATTAATGCAGTACCAGCAAGCCAAGGCATAAAGGATGCGTTTTCAACTGGATCCCAGAACCACCAACCACCCCAGCCAAGTTCGTAATAAGCCCACCAAGAACCTAGCGCGATACCCACGGTTAGAAATACCCAAGCGGCGGTTGTCCAAGGACGAGACCAACGCGCCCACGCTGTATCTAAACGCCCCGTCATTAATGAGGCAATTGCAAATGAAAACGCAACCGAGAAGCCGACATAACCCATGTACAGCATCGGTGGGTGAATAATCAAACCAGGATCTTGCAACAACGGATTAAGATCGCGACCATCAACCGGGAAGTAAGGTAAAATACTTAAAAATGGATTGGAAGTCAGAATGATAAACAATAGAAAACCGACCGAGATCATCCCCATGACCGCCAGTACGCGTGAAATAGATTCAAGCGGCATACCACGGCTAAAGGAGGCAACGGCCACCGTCCAAATTGCTTGGATCAGAACCCAAAGCAATAATGAACCTTCATGTGCGCCCCAAACCGCGGTTAAACGGTAATACCAAGGAAGTTGGCTGTTTGAGTTACTGGCCACATATTGCAAGGTAAAGTCATTGCTATAAAACGCCCATAATAGCGTACCAAACGAGAACAATAACGTCAGGAACATGCCCCAAGATAGCGGCCTCGCCATCCCCATTAAGGTTCTATTATTGGTACTTGCGCCATACAGCGGAAAGATACTTAATAAAATTGAAAAGCCCAACGCTAAGATTAAGGCAAAGTGTCCAAGTTCAGCAATCATTGCCCGCTTCCTTGTTCCGATGTTGATGGAGACGCTTCCGATTTAGGATCAGGCGTTTCAGTGTTGTATCCGGGTTGATGCTTTTTCTTCATCGCTTGTTCAATTTCCGAAGGCATGTAATTTTCATCATGTTTTGCCAGCACTTCAAAAGCATCAATCGTCGTGGCATCTTTTAATGTGCCTTGTGCCACGATGCCTTGTCCTTCACGGAACAGATCAGGCAAGATACCGGTGTAATTAACCGTCACTTTTGGGCCAATATCTTCTAACTCAAAACTGACGTTAAGGGTATCTGGATCGCGCTTAACCGACCCCACTACCACCATGCCACCAATGCGCAGTTTTTCACCTACATGCGGTTTAGTGCCGTCATCCTTACCATTGACGATTTCAGTCGGGGTATAGAATAAATTCATATTTTGATTAAGGGCGTACATGATTAGGCCAACAGTACCAGCCACACCAATCAAGATGGCGAGGATAATCGCGAGTCTTTTTTTACGTCTTGGGGTCATAGTGTATTTTCCATTTTTTTAGCGGCTTGAATACGCGCTTCACGATCCATTTTTTGCTGAATATCTTTAAATAATGCTTTATTTTGCGAAATACTGCTCCAGCACAAAATCCCTAAACTTGCGAAAGTAATACCAAATGCGCTCCAAACATAAGCGGCATAATTACCCATGGCAATAAAATCTGAAAAAGAATCAAAATACATTACTTCACCTCATGCTTGGCTGTATTTGAATGGGATGAAAAACGTGCTTTCACGAGTTCAAGTACCCAAGGTCGATGACTTTCTCGATGTAAAATTTCGGTACGAAAACGCACCAGAGTCAGTGCAATAGAAAAACTGGCAAAACCAAAGATGTTTAGTAGCAAAGGCCATAACATATCTGGCGACATTGAAGGTTTGCCCATTTTAGTGATCGTCGCGCCTTGATGCAGTGTATTCCACCATTCAACCGAATAATGAATAATTGGAATATTAATCACCCCAACAATGGCCAAAATACCCGCTGCTTTGGCAGCTGTTTTGTGATCATCAAACGCATGATAAAGCGCGATAACCCCAAGGTATAAGAATAGTAAAATCAGTTCTGATGTTAGGCGAGCATCCCATACCCACCAAGCGCCCCACATAGGTTTACCCCATACAGCACCCGTCACTAATGCAATAAAAGTGAACACAGCGCCAATCGGAGCCATAGCCGCGGCGGCCATATTCGACAGTTTTAATTGCCATACCAAACCGACAAAAGCAGCAATCGCCATTGATACATAAATACCCATCGACCACATTGCTGCGGGCACATGAATATAGATAATTCTAAAGCTGTCACCTTGTTGATAATCGGCTGGAGCAAAGGCCAAGCCCCATACTGTTCCTGCCACAATTAACAGGACGGCGAAAACCGTAAACCAAGGCAATAATGCGCCACAAAGCTGATAGGTTTTTTCAGGCTTTGCATAAGGATGTAGCCATTTCCACATGATGCTTCTCGCTGTATAAAGTGAATTCTAATTAACACTGATCCGTAATGATGCACTAATGGCAAAAGGCGTTAAGGTTATCGAACCGAGTAACATTGCCCCTAAAATTGCCAATTGCCCAGAGTAAGGAAAGCCGCTACCGGCTGCATCAATTGCCGACGTGGCAAAGATCAAAATAGGAATATACAAAGGCAGCACCAACAAACTCAGCAGCACCCCACCTTTTTGCAATCCAACCGTTAAGCCTACGCCTATTGCGCCAATAAAACTTAAAGTTGGTGTACCAATTAATAAGGTCACCACCACCGCTAACCAAGTATTAAAATCGAGTGACAGCAATACCGCCAGCAATGGACTAATTAAAATAAGTGGCAGACCGGTCAATAACCAATGAGAAATGACTTTGGCCATCACTACTAAAGGCAGAGGGATCGGCAGCAGCATCATTTGCTCGAGTGCTCCATCATGAAAGTCATCTCGGAATAAGCGCTCTAACGATAACAGAGCAGAAAGCAATGCGGCTACCCAAACAATCCCAGCTGCAATACGCGCTAACAAATTAGGCTCAGGACCAATACTTAAAGGGAAGAGTGTGATAACAATAATGAAGAACCACAGCGGATTAAACACATCGGCTTGTCTGCGATATGCAATCAATAGTTCACGGCGGATGATATGACCCATGTTAGCCAGCATTACTCACCTAACTTTATTTTTTTAAGTGAATCAATACCAGTGAACATATCTTGGTGAGTGGTGAACAAGATCATGCCACCTCGCTCAGTATGTTCTAAAAAAAGTGCTTCTATCACTTTAATCCCTTGTTTATCAATGGCCGTGAGCGGCTCATCTAAAATCCATAATGGGTGTTTGCTTAACCATAACCTCGCTAACGCCACCCGACGTTGTTGCCCAGCAGAAAGCTTACCCGACGGAATATCTTCTTTACCTGCCAGCCCGACTTTTGCAAGGGCAAGCCAGATATCTTGTTCTGTAACGCATTCTGAGCCATTCATTTTTTGATAAAATAAAAGATTTTCAAACGCAGTCAGTTCTTTTTTTACCCCAGTTTGATGACCAAGGAAAAGTAAATCTTGATGAAACGCGTCGCGATCTTTATGCGTACTTTTCTGTTGCCAGAGAATTTGTCCGCCATCGCAATCGGCCAACCCCGTCACTATGCGTAATAATGTAGTTTTGCCTGAACCATTACGACCTTCAATTTGCACAAGATCATTTGGCTTAACCGTAAAGCTAACGTCTTGAAACAGTTCCTTGTCACCACGAATAGCGGTTAAACCACACACTTCAAGCATTTGACATCATCTACAGTTAAAGAAAGAGCGTTATATTACCACATAAGCCAAGACTCGAAAGCCCCATAGTACAAAGCTTGCAGGTAATGTTTGGATTATCACAAAAATACAATTAAAACATCATGATTGTGATTAAAAAGAAGACGATTTAATTCAATTTAACTAAAAACCCGCCTTTCTCTTTGGTTATATTAACTAAATGCCAATCAAGCCACATAACCACAAAGAGGTATAGTTTGTGCTATTCGATAGTTTCATGATTTCAGTCAAATTCGTGGTGTAAATACTTGGCGTTAGTTCTCATTTTTATCTGCTGATACTTTAAACATACTGGCGTTGCGTACCGCCTGTAAATCCTCCGGCAAGGTTAACGCATCCTCACTGCGTTTAAGTGACATTTCGGCGTGGGTCTTTGCGGCATTCTTCATTGGTTCATCCCCTAATAGATGCAGCGCCGATAAGGCTTTTTGCAAGTGAATGACCACTTCTAAGCACCCTGCTCCATCGCGCGCAATCGAGGTAAACGCATCATTAAACATATCGCTAATATTGACTTCAGGAACTTGCACTCGGTCGTAACAAGGTTGCTGTTGATCTTTTTGCTGAACCGGCTCAGACCAAATAGCAAACACTCGCACCAAACTGCCAATCACTTTAATAGCCGAACCTGGGTCGTTCACCGCAGGCGACAGCGCTTTACTGGCAATTTCCGATAACACAATCAAACCGAATTTTGGGTCATCATCGAATATTCTATCAACGCCAATTTGAAACGCTGCAATCACCCCTTTGTAATCAAACTCTTCATCTTTATCCTCCACTAGCACTCGAGCTAACACGGTTCCCGGTGCGACAAAATCCCCCGGCATTGATACCAAGACAATATCCAGATCATTTTTTTCTGCCCAGTGATGCAAGCGGCTAATATCCACATGTTGAATATAACCAACCTCTGTTGCCACTACTGTTTCACCTTGCCGGGTATCAACACATGGCGCACCTGATAAATTAGGGCAATTTCGCTGACGAACAAGCGATTCCATCACTACTTTTTCGACTCGGTCGACGGTATTTCCGACTCGACCCAACCTTGCTAATCGGTCTACCCAGCGAATAAACGTCAACACCACCAAGGCAAATACAAATATGGTTAAAACAAATAATACTAACAGACCGGGCGCATCGAAAAACTCATTTTTCACCGCCGTTAATGCCACAATGCTAAAAATAAATGAGCCAATAAAACGCGACAATGCATTCTTAGACACATCATCCGACACCACCAAAGTAAATACTCTTGGGGTCGCCGAAGTACTGGCTGACGCATAAGCCGACAGCATAGAACCGACTGAAAAAGTTGCGATCACTAACATGCTCGAAGACATAATTTCCAATAATGCCACTAACGAATCAAGGCTAAGTGGCAGCACAAAAAAAACAATATCGAGATGATCCGCAATCTTTGCCACAAACACCGCTAACACAGAACAGATACACATCCACAGCGGTTTAACCCAAAGCTTATCTTTGAAGCGATTTATCACAAACCTAAGATGATCACGAGATAAACGAGATGCCATCAACATACTCCGTCAAAAAATAAAATAGATTAATAATTAAAGGTTTAAGTTAACTAGAACGCAACAAATGAATAACGGTTATTCGATCTGAGTACTCTTTACGCTGCTTTTTTGCCCAGATAACAAGATCCCCTCACTAAGAAGGCGAATAATCACGGATTGAGACTTGGCATCAGCGGCGAAAATCCGTATTATTCTTGCCACAAAAGATAGCGTCCCCTTAGTTCAGCTGGATAGAACAAGGACCTCCTAAGTCTTAGACACAGGTTCGAATCCTGTAGGGGACACCATTCTTCATCTTCTAAATGTCAAAAGGCCAAGTGATCACTCACTTGGCCTTTTGGTTTTTACTTGCTAATGGTGATAATAACCCCACCATTATTTGAATGTCATAGCGACTAAATCGTTAAGCCTTTCTTGGTGTACAACACTGAATCTACTCGTCGATAGGCTTGATCAAAACTCTCACTATTTTCAAGCATGGTATAAGCGGCACTGATCGATACTTCAATACCAATATCTTTGGTTGAGGTTTCGAGCACATGCCGCTCTAGTCGTTCGGTCATCTGTTGAGCGAGTGTGGCCGATGAGTCAGGCATCACTAATAAGAATTCATCGCCGCCCATACGAATTGAAAAGTCATTTTCGCCAGAACACAACAACATGCTTTTAGCGATATGTAAAATGGCTTGATCGCCCACTAAATGGCCATAATTATCATTAATTTGCTTAAACTTATTGGCATCAATCGAAATTAACGCAATTTGTTTTTCTTTTATGCGGGAATGACTGATCACTTCCATCATCTGATTATCCAATACACGGCGATTAAATAATCCGGTCATAGGGTCAATGCTGATCTCTTTGCGCAAATGATCTTTTTCTTTGCGTTGTCGATGCATTGAGTCGGCATAAAAGACTTGCTCATGAATTGCCTGAAATTGTGTAAAAAGACTTGTCGTATTTTATGTAAAAAATCAACACAACAATCTGAAAAATGGTTGCGAATTTTAGCATTTTTCCGTAAAAAACCCAAAATTAACAAGATAAATACACACTTTATTTATCGTATTTGCAATATAAAAACTCGATCGCCAAAAATATTTTCTAAAAACTAAAAAGAGCCTAACATTTTCATGACAAGCTCTTTAAGATCAGACTGTTTTTCCTAAAATCTCTCTACGCTATGATTTTATTCTGCCATTTGGTTTTCATTTTCTTCACCAATAAATCCACCGGTTTGGTGCGCCCACAATTGTGCATAAACCCCACCTTGTGCGATCAATTCTTGATGCGAACCTTGCTCTAAGATTTGGCCTTGATCAAGCACAATTAAGCGGTCCATTGCGGCAATGGTGGATAAACGGTGTGCTATTGCAATCACGGTTTTCCCTTCCATTAATTCATACAAACTTTCTTGAATTGCCGCTTCGACTTCAGAATCCAGCGCCGAGGTTGCTTCATCCATAATAAGGATTGGCGCATCTTTTAATAACACTCGAGAAATCGCAATCCGTTGGCGCTGTCCGCCTGAAAGTTTCACGCCTCGCTCCCCCACTTGCGCGTCGTATCCCACATTACCAAAGGTATCGGTTAGGGTGTCGATAAACTCATGCGCATGGGCTTGCTTGGTCGCGGCAAGAAGTTCTTCTTCGCTGGCATCTGGGCGACCATACATAATGTTATCGCGAATGCTGCGATGCAGTAATGAGGTATCTTGAGTGATCATGCCTATATTGCCGCGCAAAGAATCTTGTTTTACTTTAGCAATATCTTGTCCATCAATACGGATGGTGCCACTTTCTAAATCGTAAAAGCGCAATAACAAGTTAACTAAGGTCGATTTACCCGCGCCCGAGCGCCCAACTAAACCGACCTTTTCACCCGGTTTAATATTGAAATGTAAGTCATTAATAATCGATTTATTTTCTTCACCATAATGGAAATTAACATGGTCAAATTCAATCCCACCTTGTTTAACTTCAAGTGTCGGCGCGCTATCCACATCTTCGGTGGTAACCGGTTTAGACAGGGTATTCATGCCATCGACCACTGTACCGATATTTTCAAACATTGAGCTAATTTCCCACATGATCCACTTCGACATGCCTTGAATACGCAACGCCAAACTGACCGCAATCGCAATCGCGCCAACTGTGATCATGCTGTTCATCCATAAACCGATAGACAAGGCAGCAATGGCAAACAACAGTAAATAGTTCAGCATATCAATGCTAAATAAGAACACCGTGGCCAAACGCATTTGAGCATAAACCGTTTTTAAGAACGACTGCATTCCTTTTTCTGCATATTCGGTTTCACGGTTAGTATGAGAGAACAATTTTACTGTCGCGATATTGGTGTAACTGTCAACAATACGACCAGTCATTAATGAACGAGCATCGGCTTGTGCGGTGGCAATACGCTTCATCTTAGGCACAAAGTAAACTTGAGTTAATACATAGGCGACTAACCACACTAATACCGGGATCATCAGCCAAAGATCCGCTTTACCAATCAGCACAATCATCGATGCAAAATACACTGACACATACACCACCATATCGGCAAACTTCATTACTGTTTCGCGGATAGCGAGCGAAGTTTGCATCACTTTAGTCGCAATGCGACCGGCAAAGTCATCTTGATAAAAAGTAATGCTTTGATTGAGTAAATAACGGTGTGCCAGCCAACGAATCGACATAGGAAAATTGCCGAGTAAAGTTTGGTGCATGATCATTGAATGGAAGAAAGACAGCACTGGCACCACGATAAGGATCACCACGCCCATGCCCATAATGCGCGTCCCCTCTGCTGCCCATAGTGTTTCTGGCGTGTGAGTAGAAAGCATATCAACCAAAGCGCCCATAAACCCCATCAAAGACACTTCAACTACAGCGATACATGCACTGAGCACCGACATAATAATAATCGGCCATAAAAAATCACGGCTGTAATGCTTACAAAATGCAAATAAGGTATTGGGGGGTGTTTCTATTTTATCTTTGGGAAAGGCTGAGGTCAGTCCTTCAAAAAACTTGAACATAAAAAGGGTTCCATTGAAAAGGTACGGTCAGAAAAACACATCATTGAACTGCTTACCATGATAAAGCCAAACGTCATATTTTCCCACTGGTTTGATTTTGATCATGGCACTTATGCTTTTATTGATAATTTCACCAATTAACACTAGATAAACACATCATAACCGATTACCATTGCGAACGATAATGATTCGCATAAAGAATCTCACTTGTATTGAATGGATATCAACCATGTTGTTTAGTTTGTCCCCTTTATCCAAAGCGCTCTCCTTGCGCTTTAACCCCGTTATTGGACTGTCTTTGGCTCTTTTTGCTGTGCCCACTTTTGCTCAAGACGATCCTACCACGGCTGTGAATGACAGCGCTGATTCGGTTGAAACGATTACTGTTTCCGCCTCGGCGCTAAAAGTTGCCACCCCGCTAGCTCAAACCCCGCGTAGCGTTTCAGTGATCAACCAAGATCAATTATCGATACAGCAACCGACCAAATTAGATGAAGCTCTGCGCTACCAACCGGGTGTGATGACACAACCTTACGGCTCCGATAACAATACCGATTGGTTTAAGATCCGTGGTTTTGATGCCGCCACCTACCTTGATGGTAATCGATTATTTAATACCGGTTATTATGGTTGGAATTTAGAACCATTTGGTTTAGAGCAAATTGAAGTACTTAAAGGCCCAGCCTCATTATTGTATGGTGAAGCGCCTCCGGGTGGTGTGGTTAATGCAGTCAGTAAACGCCCTGGTTATGTTGAGGGAGGTGAGTTTGAAGTCAAAGGGGGCAGTCGAAATCTACAACAAATTGGTATCGATACCACCAGTTTTGTGGACGATGACGGCGATGTGCGTTTTCGTTTAGTGGCAATGATGAGCAGTCAAGATGGCGTGTTAGACGGCACTTACAATGATCGTACCTATATTGCCCCAAGCCTTGCCATCGATATTAGCCCCGATACCAGCCTGACTTTTTTAGCCTCATGGCAGCAAGATGATGGTGTTCCTACCTCAGGGTTTTTACCCGCTTACGGCACCTTATTCGACACACCGCAAGGGAAAATCGACCCAAGTACTAACTTAGGCGAGCCCGATTACGATAAGAATAAAAGCAATCAATATTCAATTGGCTATGAATTCGAGCACCATTTTAACGACACTTGGCAGTTCAAACAAAATACCCGTTACGCCTATACCGACTTATTGCTACGCAGTACTTATGCTTTTGGCAGTGAAACCAGCGCCGATTTAAACCGTGGTATTGTTTACCGTGACGGTTCCACCCAAATGCTTAGCATGGATAACCAATTTATTGCCAATTGGGATATGGGTAACACTGCCAACACCAGCTTACTCGGGGTGGATGTTCAGCAGTTTAAAAACGACAGCATGCAAGCCGATGATTGGGGTAATGCTAATGGTGGTACCACCTCTGGTATTAATGCGTTTAACCCAGTACATGGCAATATTATCGCCATTGACGATCGCGCCACGCCGGTTAACATCAAAAAAGAACAAATGGGTATTTACGCCCAGCAACAAGTCACCTTCAACGATAAGTTCATCGCTAAATTTGGTGGTCGTTACGATATCGTGCGTCTGCAAAATGACACTGCCGCCACCAGCACCCACGAAGATATCCACAATGACAATTTATCATTAAGCGGTGGCTTGATGTATCTCAGTGATATTGGTTTATCACCTTATGTGAGTTATTCAGAATCGTTTGAAGTGATTGCCTCGCTCGATGCCAGTACCGGCAAAGCTTATAAACCACTTGAAGGTCAACAAACCGAAGCCGGCTTTAAATATCAACCTGATTTCATCAATGGTTATGTCAATGTCGCTTGGTTTAACGTCAATCAAAAAAATGGTTTAGTGTACGACCCAACCACCGCTCAACAAACTCAAACCCAAGAACTCACTTCACAAGGGATTGAAATTGAGACCGTCGCTCAAGTCACCCAAGCCTTGTTAGCACGCGCCAATTACACCTATACCGACGCTCAATCGGATGACGGCTTAGGCAATAAGCAACGTACCGCTTTGATCCCACAAAATATGGCATCGGTATGGCTTGAATATGATTTCAGCCACCTTGGTTTCGATAGCTTAAATGGATTAGTACTAGGCGCAGGTTCTCGTTATATGGGCTCGTCGGTGGGACACACGTCAGATGGTGCGGGGATCTTGCATGTGCCGAGCGTGACATTGTTCGATGCTATGGCTCGATACGACATCACAAAAAAATGGCGCGCTCAAATTAACGTCAACAACTTAACCAATAAAGAGTATGTCTCCAGTTGTGATTATTACTGTTACTACGGTGAAGAAATGTCGGCTACAGCGACCCTCAATTACCGTTGGTGATCGTGTCATCAACACAAGAAACACTAACAGCCCCTAAACACTGAGGTTCGGGATCTTTATTTTAGAAAAAGAAGAATCGCCATTATGTTGCAACTAAACCAAGTCCGTGTTCATCGTGATAACCGCGATATTTTATCCATTGATGAACTCACTATTCCAACCGATGGCTTTACAGTGGTACTCGGCCATAACGGCAGTGGTAAATCGACCTTAGTTAATTTGCTCTCCGGTCAAACTCAGCCTGATTGTGGCAGTGTGCGACTTAACCAAACTGAAATCGGTCAACTTTCACAAAAACAACTGGCGCGCGAAATTGCCTTTTTGCCGCAAAAACTGCCCGATGTAGCCGGTTTAACAGTACAAGAATTAGTCAAGCTTGGACGCTTTGCTTGGCGTGGGGTTTTTGGTCGCTGGCAAGATAACGACCAACACATTATCCAACAAGCAATGGACAAAACTGGCGTGGCGCACTATGCCGATAATCTGGCGGATAAACTGTCGGGTGGCGAAAGACAACGCGCTTGGGTGGCGATGTTATTAGCGCAACAATCCCCGCTCTTAATTTTAGATGAGCCGACGTCTGCTCTCGATATTCATCATCAATATCATTTAATGGATCTGCTACAAACGCTCAATCAACAAACCGGTTGTGGCATTGTCGTTATTTTGCATGATTTGAATCTGGCACTGCGTTACGCCACTCATATCGTCGCGCTCAAGCAAGGCAAGATTGAATTTAATGGTGAGATATCATTGTTACTCGATGAAAAAAGATTGAGCGCACTCTATCAAACCGATATTCAACTACTGGATCACCCCAAGCAAACCGAGCAAAAAATTGCGGTGGTCATGTAAGACTAATTCCATTGAGTAATTGAATATGCCGAGAATACGCTGCCCCGTCCTTGGTCGCTTTTCTCGGTACTCAATTTTGCTCGATCATTACATTTATGCAATTGGTATAAGCCAAAGCCAATTTCGTCATCCCGCACATGAGCATAAGCGAAGAAGATGCGGGATCTCGCTTTCACTGTCATGGATTACTTTCAGTGAAGCTATTGTTAATTTTTATAAGTTACAAGGTATTAATAAGCTATGAACACCATTATTCGTCGTATTGGATTGCTCTTGACGGTGCTATTCACTTTCTCCACCCAAGCTGCCATTAGCGTCACCGATAGCCTTGGAGAGCATCAATTACCTGCCACGCCAAAACGTATTGTGGCGTTAAATTGGGATCTGGCGGAACAGTTGCTCGAGTTAGACGTCACGCCTGTCGGGGTTGCTAATATTAAGGATTACACCACTTGGGTCGTCAAACCGGCTATTCCAGCTTCTGTGCAAGATATTGGTACTCGCGCCGAGCCGAATATGGAAAAACTGGCCGCATTAAAGCCAGATGTTATTTTAGTCGCCGAGCCGCAAAAAGATCTGATCCCACGTCTGAAAACCATCGCGCCAGTACTTTACTATCAAACCTACAACGCACAACAAGACAGCGCTAAAGCGGCGATAGCTAACTTTAAACATATTGCCCAGATGGTCGATAAAAACGATCTGGCCGAGCAAAAATTACAAACCATGCAACAGCGCTTTTTAGAGTTAAAACAACAACTCAACAAAGCCTTTAATGGCAAGATGCCCAGTGTGGCAGCAATTCGTTTTGCCAATCAAACTTCGATTTATCTATACACCAAAAACTCCACCACCGACTATGTACTCAAGCAGTTAGGCTTAACCACTGCCCTACCACAACCGGCCAAAGAATGGGGCATAGTGCAAAAACGTCTTACTGATTTACAACATGTTAAAGACGGGTACGTGATTTATTTTGGTCCATTTAGCGCCACTCAAAACGCTCAACTCAATAAATCTATGTTATGGCAAGCCATGCCCTTTGTACGCAACGGACAGGTTAATCAGGCGGATGCGGTCTGGAATTATGGCGGCGCAATGTCGATGCAATATATTGCGGAGTCCATCTGCAAAAGTTTGCTAGAAATCCAAGCTCAAACATAATTTTTATATAGAGCCACTAATCATTTACAAATAATCAATAACCAAAATCATTAAGAATCTATTTTTATGCGCCCACTCCGCCCTGTCACCGTCATCGCTGTTGTTATTGCTTTTATTGCGATTGCTTTTACCAACCTACAAATCGGTCACTCATTACCTCTGAGCCAACAGTGGCAATTAATTATAGGTTCCAAAGCATCTGAGTTAGCCGATTTCGATTTTGCTCATATGCAGTTTGTTTATGCGCAACTTCCACGCTTAGTAATGGCGATCATCGTGGGAGCAATGTTGGGTTTAGTCGGCAGTTTAATGCAGCAATTGACCCAAAACTCACTCACCTCACCCTTAACATTAGGCACATCTTCTGGCGCTTGGTTGGCATTAATCATCATTAATGTATTCTTTCCATCACTCGCCGCGGACTTTACCGCGCTGGCTGCGATGGTGGGTGCAATGTTTGCTATGGGACTTGTGATCACCATAGCTGGCCCTAAAAACATTACCGGTTTACCGCTTATTTTATCCGGTATGGTGGTCAATATTTTATTTGGCGCGATTGCCACCGCGATTATTTTACTCAACGATCAATACGCACAAAATGTGTTTATTTGGGGGGCGGGAAATTTAGCTCAAAATGGCTGGGATAAGGTCTTTTGGTTGTTGCCTCGCATTTCAGTCGCAGCATTATTATTGATTTTTGCGCCACCAATTTTAACCTTAATGCGCTTAGGGCACCAAGGCGCTGAGGCTCGTGGCTTAAATGTTATCCCATTTTTCATACTACTGATTGTGTTGGGTTTATGGGTTGTATCGGCCTCGATCACAGCTGTTGGCGTGATCAGTTTTATTGGATTATTGGCCCCTAATATTGCTCGTGCTCTGGGGGCAAGAACTGCCAAGGCAGAATTATATACCAGTATGTTGGTCGGCAGCATGGCGCTCATGTTGACCGATATTTTAGCCTTATCACTTAGCCAATTAACCCTTGAGATGATCCCAAGTGGCACGACGGCTGCTGCGATTGGCGCACCTGCATTAGTATGGTTTAGCCGCCGCGCGTTAAAAGCTCAAGATCAAATCTCCATAAAGTTACCACCAAGCAAAGCGCAGTTATCGGCTTGGGTGATCCCGTTATTTATCGCTTTGACTGTAATAATGCTAATCATTTCCGCAACCGTCAGCATCAGTGACCACGGTTTGTCTTTTGCCATTCCAGATGCTTTTAGTTGGGATCTTCGCTGGCCTCGCTTTGTAACGGCTCTTGCGGCAGGCGTTGCGCTTGCCGCCGCCGGAACAGTATTACAACGTCTGATTTATAACCCATTGGCAAGCCCTGATATCTTAGGCATTTCGGCAGGGGCCACCTTTGCGTTAGTGGCTGGCACGGTATTTTTTGGCAGCCATATTTTTGCCTCTGGCTCCATGATTGTCTCTGGATCCATTCTTGCCTTTGGCGGCAGCATGGCGGTCTTGGCGGTGCTGTTATTACTTGGGCGTAAAAACCAATTTGCCCCATCGAGTATGGTGTTGATCGGCATTGCGATCACCGCCTTAATTGAGTCTTTGGTACAATTTTCTTTAGCCAAAGGAACACAAGACAGTTACACCATTATTAGTTGGTTGGCAGGTTCGACCTATCGAGTCACCAGTACTGGCGCGACCACCCTTGCGCTGAGTGTGGCAATAATTTTTATTGGATTGGTATGTGTATCGCGCTGGCTAACCTTAATTTCCGCAGGGCGACAATTTGCCGCCGCGCGAGGTTTAAATGTGCAAGCCACCAGCGTGATTTTATTGTGCAGTGTTGCTTTGTTGTGCGCCTTAGTGACCACCACCATGGGGCCGGTAGCCTTTGTTGGATTACTCGCGCCGCACATGGCGGTAATACTCGGCGCAAAACAAGCGCGGGCACAATTGTTGGTGGCAGGATTGGCAGGAGGCCTATTAATGCTCGTGTCTGATTGGATCGGCCAAACCATTTTATTCCCAATGCAAATCGCCGCAGGAACCGTAGTATCGATTGTGGGCGGCAGTTATTTCTTACTGTTGCTTATTCGCGGGCAGAAGAGCTAATTACGACCAAACAATTTGCAACAAAGCAATTTGAAATAAAGCAATTTACCACAAAGCAATCACTTCAAATACGATTGGGAAAGCGTTGGTTATTTACCCCATACCAACAAAAAATTATTGGCTGGCATTGGGTGCATGTGGATTAACTCCATGCCGCTCGCCCATTGTTTTAACTGTTCAATATCACGAATACCACCCAAGCCTCGGCTCTTTAAATTTGCATCAAATTCTCGATTGCTGTCAGTGGTAAACTCACCGTTAACCGTCATCGGTCCATACTGACAAAACACCCCACCAGCCGGTAAATTGGCCGCCACCAATTCCATCATTTGTTGCGCTTCTTGTGGTTGCATAATATGAGTGGTATTAGCGGTAAATACGGCGTCTACCGCCACATTTGGAAATGGGTCTTGACCTAGGGTAAATGCTACTGGTGAGACAACATTGTCCAATTCCGACTCACCCAGCCACGCGTCAATATTGGCATGATTTTCAGTCATATCACTGGTATGCCAAATAAGATGAGGTAATTGTTTAGCAAAAAAGACCGCATGCTGCCCCGTACCAGAACCTATCTCTAGTACATGTTTTACGTCTTTAAAATGCTGAAAAAGATGCTCTAAAATGGGCTTCTGATTTTTTTCACAATATGGAGAGGTTCGTTTCGTCATAAGTTATTTCTCACAGTGCCTAAACGACAAGAGTATCATTGACACCTATGACAATGAAGGCGAATAAAATGCAGAAAATAAATGAAATCCAAGCGGAATGGCATCAATTTCGCTGCAAATAATACGTTTTATTATATTTTTATACACGATATCTAACTAAAAACCACTTGTGCCCAACGCGCTAAACCTGCAGTCACCGAGCCAAAATAATTACCACTGACAATTGGAATATTCGGCAATTGTGCTTCGAGTGCCTGACGTAAGAAAGGTGAACGAGCACTGCCGCCCGTCATAAAGATCACATCCGGCTGTTTAGTCGCTTGCTTCATCACTTCGGTCACCAACTCCATCATTTTTAACGTTGGCGTTTGCACCGCCGCAACCATTTCATCGTGGTGAATATCAACCTCCAGTATTTCTTTGGCAACCGGAATAATCAGAGAATGCGTGTCACTCTCCGATAACCCTATTTTGGCTTCTTCGGCTTTACGCACGATTTGATAACCTAAAGTATGTTGATAGGTGGCTAATAAACGTGCCAGTTTTTCTGGGTTCTGCGCTTCTTTTTGAAGTAACTTTAGCGCTTTAAAGTTACTGGCTTGGTAGAAGTCTTTTTGCGCCACCACATTGTTAATCGCGATAGGATTCCAAAATTGAGTGATCGGCATTTCAATATCACTGTTTTTGGCCGAGCTGAGTGACCGTGAGCCATTTATTTTAGAGCCCCCTATTTTAGAACCTAGGCCAAACAAAGGCATAAGCTGTTTAAATGCGAGATAAATATCAAGATCATTACCGCCGACACGTTGCCCACTGTGGCCTAATAAACTGCTGCTGCGATCAGACATGGTAGAAAAACTTGGCCCCATTTCAATTAATGAACAATCGGTGGTACCGCCGCCAATATCGACCACTAAAACGGTTTTATTTTCGCTGAGTGTGCTTTCATATTCCAACCCTGCCGCCACGGGTTCAAATTGAAATTCAATCTGTTTAAAACCCGCACGAGTCGCAGCATGGCGTAAAATACCTTCCGCTTGACGGTTCGCCTCTTCCCCACCACGACCATGAAAGTTGATCGGACGGCCTATCACCGCTTGTTCAATGTCTTGTTGAGTGGTGTGTTCGGCCTTGGTTTTAATGTTTTTCATCATGGCGCAAACCAGATCTTCAAAAAAACTCAATTGCATCGGTTGCAACCCATTTGCGCCTAAAAACGATTTAGGTGATTTGACGTAATAAACTTCTTGCGGATCGTCTAGGTAGGTATCTAACGCTTGCTGACCAAACTGCATATCACCGAGTTGCAGTTGAATGTCTTCTTCGCGGTTTAGATTGATCGCGCGGCGTAGGGCTTGTTCACCTTGCGCATCTTTAGGTTGTACTTGCATAAAGCGATACAGATATTCACTGACCGACTCACGCGTCGGCGCGCATAATGTGGACGGAATATAATGATTATTTGCTTCTAAAGGCAGTAGCGTTGGGGTATCACTCTCCATCATTGCAACGGAGCAGTTCGCCGTACCGTAATCAAAACCAATAAACATCAAAAGCCTCACTCGCCAAATATCAAAAAGGCTGGCGATAGTACCCTATTTAAGTTTTGTTGTTTTGCTTTTCTTGGGCAGTTTTCACATAAATGTCGGCCTTCACAGGGATAGACAATGCAACATATCACGCGGATATAATGTCATTTTTTAATTGGTCAGATCATAGTTCAAACGCTCTATTACCGCACTTCACCACGTTTTGTCCAAATCTTTTGCATACAACTCAATCGCAACTTGGTATTTTTTGATGGCATCGCTATTGGTTGTTGAAATTAAGAGATCGAGTAACAATGATGTCGCCTCTTTGTGCTGCCCTGTGTTATACAAACACATAGCATAAAAAGGTTTCACTTCGATTGAATCTGGATACTCATCCAAAGTTTGCTCAAAGTAACTCAGAGCTTCGTCATACACACCAAGACTTCGATAAGTACTCGCCAAACCAAATAACGCATCAAAACGTTCTGTAGGAGAAAGAGCTCCGGACAAGGATGCTAAATAATGATCTATTGCCTCCTGCTCTTTACCTTCATTATCATAAGACCAAGCTATTTGTAAGTGAGCTTTAGCTGCATAATTATCATTCGTCAGTAAATTTTCCAGTAAAAATCGAGATGATTGATAATGACCTTGTTTACGTAACTCAATAGCTTTTTTGATTACGGTTTCCATAGGTACCTCTAAAATTTAGAACGCTTTATTAAGCGGCAATAAAATAGCCAATCGTACACCAACCCAGCAAAGACCAAAAAAATCAAACACTTACAACGTGACATGTAAGATGTAAACTGTATCGCTATCCACTTTAAAAAACTCGTTTGAAATCCCAGAACTACTGCAGTTTATTTTCCAAATAGACAATCCATGTTTGCGCCGAGGCTGAAGGCTGCTTTTCATTCAAACGTTTCGCTTGTGCCAATGCGTCATTATATTTATCTAAGCGATACAATAGTTGAATTTTTGCCAATGCGAACTCATTAAATTTAGCATAAGGCTTGGCTTGGTCGATGACTTTATTGGCTTGTGCGTAGTGCTTTTGTTGGATAAGCAATTGAGTCAGTGGCCAATAATATTGAGCATCACGATGTGCCAAGCTTTGCCAAGCGCTGATCGCTTGCGGCCACTCGCGCGCTATTTGCCAATATTGTGCTTGCCGCTTTTGGTTGTCGATAGTTTTGCTGTCTGGAAATTGAGCAAACATGTCATCTAAAATCCGTGCTGCGCGCTCTGGGATTTTATTTTGCGCGTATAACTGCGCCAAAGTTTTATAATCATTGATGTTAAAAGTGAGTGCTTGCTTACTTATTAGCGACTGCTTGCTGATAATCGATTGCTGTTTCGCTAGAGCGTAAGTTTCTAATGCCGCTTGAGTTCGCTTTTGTTGCAATTGCACCGAGATCTGTTGTTGCCACCAGCCTTTGTTATTGGGCTCAAGTCGGATCAAATCCGCTAAGGTCATCTCTGCGTTTTTCCATTGCTTTAGGCGTAACTCCGCCACTACTTGCATACGCAATGCTTGCAGTGTTTGTTTGGCATCTGGCGCGCGGTAGTAAGCAATATATCGCCTGACTTGTTGCCAGTTTTGCTGTTGGTAATAACTGGCGGCAATACGAAAATAAAGTTGATTAACCTCTTTTGCATGCATTTTTCGTTCATTACCTTTGGCGTCATATTTTACCGCTAAGGTTTTTTGATAGGCTAAAACGGCTGCCGCAAAATTTTGTTGAGAATATAAAATATCGCCAAGCATACGTTGCGTTTGCCATTGCGCTTTAGGTTCTAATGCGTGCAAATTGGTTGATGTGGTTAAGGCTCTAATCGATTGTTTTGGTTGCTCGGCTTGCCAGTAATAAATGCCTAATACTCGATTGACTAATGCTTTATCGTAATCATTGTTAGGGGTAAAACCGTTTAACACTTCAATCGCTTTTAATAAGTGTTCTTCTTGCGCTAACTGACTGGCTTGCACCAATTTTTTGCCTGTATAAGGTGTGACGCTTTTATTGGTCGCTTGACTGACGGCTGCGCTAGAAAAACTCATTAACAAACACCAGAGCGCCAAAGACACACCACGCTTAAAGAGGGTGTTTGAGGTCACAAGAGAGCAAAATGTTGTGGTAAGCATCTTCATTGGCTGATCTTAAACTCAATTTTAACTTGTTGATTAGATTGCTTCACCGCAGAGCCACCTTCGATTTTGGGTTGATATTTCCAATGTCTTAATGCTTGAACCGCCGAACGAACAAATGCTTTACTCGGTTTCGCTTCAATCACTTGAATATCTTCTGGTTTGCCACGCCCATCAATGGTAAATGACATCACTACATAGCCTTCTACCCGACGTTGCAGCATCCGAGCCGGATAAGTCGGTTGGGCGCGATATAACGGCATCGCTTGTTGTTGCTGCCCTATCTCGCCTGTCACCGCCGCCACACTCGGACCATTTGCCATTGTGCTATCTATGGTTGGCATATTGACGGAAACGCCAAAATCCGACAGCGCCAAGCTGGTGTCTAGCGAGGCTTGTTGAGCATTAACCTGACGACTGACCATAGCAGGGTTAGACGGTGTCGATAACGCTTGCGTCTGCGCTAGTAGTTGAGGCTGATCGGGCACTTTGGGCGGCTCAGGCAGTTGACGTTGACGACGCTGAGAGCTTGAGTCCTTATCTTGCATCACCATATCAAACATCACTGCTGGCTGATCATCGCCAACATTCGATTTAACACTTCCCACCATCCATGACATAAAACAAAACAAGGCGATAGCGGTGATGAAAGCTAACGGCAACGCAATACACATCCGCTTAAAAGCATGGTGTTGATCGTGCTGTGGATTAAACATATTCATCGCGATTTGATTCACCTTACTGCTTGGTTTGGGTCGCAATGGCGATTTTATTAATGCCAGCCCCTTTGGCCGCGTCCATCACTTCAACCACAGTGCCGTTATAAGCATGTTTATCCGCTTGGATCACAAGGCTGGCTTGTGGATCATCCATCATCAGTTTTTCTAATGTGGCTTGGACCCGTTCGACATCCACTCGGCGCTTATCAATGTAAACATCATTGGCAGCCGTCACCGCCACAAAAATACCACTGTTGCTTTGGCTGGTAGAATGCGAGGCGGCTGGGCGATTCACTTCCATGCCAGATTCATGCACAAACGAGCTGGTCACGATGAAGAAAATCAACATGATGAATACGATATCGAGCATCGAGGTAAGATCGACTTGTGCTTCTTCTTTTGCTTTTGTGGGACGAACTAATCTCATTCGCCGCTCCTTAATTGTTGTTCTAAGTGCAAAGCTTTCCGCGTGGCCACTTTCACTAATCGAGAATGGGCAAACATGCCAGCCAACGCAGCTACCATACCGGCCATAGTAGGAAGGGTTGCCATTGAAATACCGGAAGCCATCAATTTTGGATCACTACTGCCTGACACCGACATTAAATCGAACACGGTGATCATTCCGGTCACGGTTCCTAATAACCCGAGCATTGGGCATAAACTCACCAAGACTTTGATCAAGTCTAAATGTTGAGTCAGCATCATATTGGCTTGCTGCAACATGCCTTCTTTTTGCGCTAAAGCAAACCAAGAGTCATGTTCCAAGCGACATTTCCAACGAGCAACCCAAGCGGCTTTGGCGTGTTGATAGGAAAAACTCAAAAATAGAATTCTTTCAATGATCAATAGCCAGCAAACAAACACCACAGCTGCAAGCCACCACAACACTTGTCCGCCGCGCGCCATAAAATCCCACAAAGGCGAAGAAAATAAATCTGGCAACATACTAGCAAGCCAAGTCATTACCCACCAACCGGCACGGGGTTATTTTCATTACGCGCATCCGATTCTTTCTCTGCTCGCTCAGCCACCAAACTCACACCTTGTTTTTCTAGGGTGTTACGAATGCTTTCCGCACGATTAGATAAAATGTTATGCGCCAGTAATAATGGCATTGCCGCCACCAAACCTAATACCGTGGTGATCAACGCCATCGAAATCCCCCCCGCCATCACTTTAGGATCACTATTGCCAAACTCAGTGATCACTTGGAAGGTTTCGATCATGCCGGTAACGGTACCAAGTAGACCTAACATCGGTGCTAATGCCGCAAACAATTTCAGCATAGATAAACCGCGTTCGAGCCCTTGTTGTTCATCTAACACAGTTTCAAGTAAGCGTAATTCTAATGATTCTACCGACTGTTTTTTCTCTTTTTGATACACATTTAAAATGCGACCTAATGGGTTATCGGTTGGGGTTTGGGGGTGTTTTAATTGTTTCGAAATCTGTTGCTGGGTTTGCATCAGTTTCACGCCGCGGATCAGGGCAATAATCAAACCAATCGCCAGCAAAGCTAAGATGATTTTTCCCACCACTCCAGCTTGCTCAATCCGTTGCATTAAAGTCGGTTGATTGGCAAATTGCGCCAATAATACCCCGCGAGTCGGATCGAGTAATACCGCTTTATTACCTTCTTTTAACTTTGCAGTTAAGCTTTCTAAATTAGGCGCATCAGAAGGCAGCGCGAGATAATTAGACGCTTGCTGACGAGTGAAATCCCAATTCAAATACCCTTTTGAGGACACTAAACCGATATCTCCTAGACGAATAGCGGGCATGGTTGAGGTTTTGCCATCTCCTTCCACATACGAAATCGACACCGAACTTAACTCACTGCTAGTACGTATTTTATAGCTCATTGCCTGCCACAAATCAGTCAGTAAAGGCAAAGATGGCAGAGCATCGGTGCTGATCACTTTGTTTAATTGTGCGTCAAAACGTTGACCTTGCTTGCCTAATAATGAGTCTTGATAGTTGCTTTGCACTTCTTTGGCCGCCAGACGCACGACGCCAAATAATTCGCCTAAACTGCCCGTAGCCAGTTGTAATGTTTTGCTTTTTTCTGCCAAGATTTTTTCATTGGTGGCAAATGTCTCACTCAGCTGGGCGTTTTGTTTTTCTATTTGGGCTAATTGTTTTGCCAGTTGATCGCGTTGAGATTGTAACTTCGCACGTTGCTCGGCACTAAGTACCACTCGTTGATGGTTATGCTTATTTTCAACGATTTGTTCTGCTTTTGCCTTAGCACTTAGCGACGATAAGTCATTGGCGTTTGCATTATTTACATTAACCGTATTGGCATTCACACCGACAGAAAAGATCATACTCGCCGTCAAGATCAATGAGGAGATAACAGCATTTTTTTTAATTAATTGGCCCATAAGAGACATCATTATTTGGCCTCCAGTGGGTGAGATTGGTCTTGAGCTTTAGTTTGAGATTCAAGTTTTGAAAGCGACAAGGGCAAATTCAATAAGCTTGGCGCTTGTTGTTTACTGGCCAGTGCATAGGCTTTATTGATCTCAACTCGCTGGCTGCTGTCCACCGCTTGCCACTGCTTTGATGCTTGTACCCATAACCAAATATGCTCGGTATCTTTACTGCGCGCGAGTAAGCTCACTCGGCCTAAATACAACAGATCGACTTGGCGAGTATCATTATTGGCAAGGGTAATTTCGCCTTCATACGATCCCAATTTAGTGCCGTAATCAATTTCAATTTGATAAGCCTCTAAAATACGACGATATTTTTCAGCTTCAGAAATGTCGGCGCGCCCCATCAATAATTCAAGATCGGCTAGACGTTGTTCACGGCTTGCCATTCGCACCGGTGTGCCTTGGTGAATAAGCGATTTATAACCATCGAGCATGTAATACATCAATGGCACCACACCTTGGCGAGTTTTGGCTATCTCTTCAATTTGAGCTTGGGTGGCGATTTTTTCTTGCTCTTGTGACGCGACCAGTTTGGTTAAATGTTGTTGATAGATGGTGAGATTATCCACTTGCGCTTGCAGTTGCTCGACCTGCGCTTGCAATTGAAAGCTTTGATCGGAATTTTTATCTATCTTGATCTGAGCCGTTTTGGCTACTTGATTGGTGTGCGCTTGGGTACTGCGGGCGGCATCAAGGCTATCGGCTTGCACCGTTAATGATGTCGCCAATGCCGCCAAGGCAAGAGAAGAAGTAACAGGAGAATAACGAAAAAACAGCATGATTAAATCCGTCTAGAGTAAATTTAGCGATACCTTTTTAGGTATAAAGCAAGTTAGCATTTTCTTAACGCAAAGTATTCTAACTTAACCAAACCCAAAAGTTAATGATAATAATTACCATTAGCAATTAAATTTTATCGTCTATTGATATAAATCATTTTAATCTTCTATACTAAACAGACAAGGAAGTTGATTCTTCTCATAAGGACCCCTTTCACTACAAGTGAGGTCAGCATGAAAACTTCAATTCTGCTTGTTATTACTTTAGCTTTTTCTACTTTCTCTTTTGCCGAATCAATGCAAGGCAAAACAGCGCCTAGCATAAATACTTCGGTCACTACACCGAACCATATCGATGCTCCAGTAGATGATAATAATAAGAAACGATAAATGTCTAAGATACAAAAAAGCCGCTGAACATTCAGCGGCTTTGTTTTGTCATATTCTTACGTCATTTATTGCGCGTTAGCTTCACGCTCTGCAATAAACGCTAGCGCCATATTGATACGAGTCACAACACGCGCTTTACCAATCAATTGCATGGTGGCATCAACCGATGGAGATTGACCTCCGCCAGTCACGGCAACGCGCAATGGCATGCCGATTTTACCCATGCCGATTTCAAGATCGCTGCATACTGCTTCAATCACGCCGTGTAGGCTTTCAGTGCTCCAATCGGTTAACGCTTCAATTTTGCTCAGCGCGAGTTCTAATGGACCACGAGCGACACCGCGTAAGTGCTTCTTAGCGGCGCCAGCTTCAAATTCTGCGAAATCTTGATAGAAGTAACGAGATTGCTGCGCCAATTCAATAAGAGTATTACAACGCTCGCCCACTAAGGTGATCACATCCGTAATGGCAGGACCGTTATCAAGGCTGATTTGTTGTTCATCTAAATGCCATTGAAGGTACTTAGCGACATATTCTGGCTCAGAGGTTTTGATGTAGTGGTTGTTTAGCCAAAGCAGTTTATCGGTATTAAAGGCCGACGCTGATTTGCTGACGTTATCTAGGCTAAAGAATTCAATCATCTCAGCTTGAGAGAAGATTTCTTGATCGCCATGAGACCAACCTAAACGCACTAGGTAGTTATTCAGTGCATTCGGTAAGTAGCCTTCGTCACGGTATTGCATCACGCTAACCGCGCCGTGGCGTTTTGAAAGCTTCGCGCCATCGTCACCTAAAATCATCGCACAATGGGCAAAAGTCGGAACCGGTGCGCCAAGGGCATTATAGATATTGATTTGGCGAGGAGTATTGTTGATATGATCTTCACCACGAACCACATGGGTGATCGCCATATCCCAGTCATCCACCACCACACAGAAGTTGTAGGTTGGCGCGCCATCGGTACGACGAATGATTAAGTCATCTAATTGGCTGTTGGCAATTTCAATGCGACCACGGATTTGATCTTCAAAAACCACACTGCCTTCGGTTGGATTGCGAAAACGGATCACGCATGGATCACCTTCTGTTGCGGCTTGGTTTGCTGCCACAATTTTAGGGTGTTTGGCATCATAACGTGCCATTTCTTTATTCGCTTCTTGCTCGGCACGGATCTCATCCAGCAATTGTTTTGACGCGTAACATTTATAGGCTTTGTCTTCGCTTAGCAGTTTATCAACCATTTCATTATAACGGTCGAAACGTTTGGTTTGGTAGTAAGGACCTTCATCCCAATCTAGCCCCATCCATTGCATGCCTTCTAAGATCGCATCCACAGCCGCTTGAGTAGAACGTTCGATATCAGTATCTTCAATACGCAAAACAAATTCACCACCTTGGCTTTTGGCGTATAACCAAGAATAAAGCGCGGTACGAGCACCACCGACATGAAGATAGCCAGTTGGACTAGGAGCAAAACGTGTTTTAACCGTCATTTAAGTTACCTTTTTGAAACGTGCACAGATAAGATTTGCCAAACTCGCGAATAGACTCAAATAATAAGGCTATATAAGGCGAAGGCAGTAAGTTGCGCGTATTCTACCATTCAATTTCAAACACTCAAATAGCAATCATGAATTCGGCTAACAAGTAGCCCCCACAGGGATATTCAAATAAAGCAGCAGTGTCAATTAAGCCGAGTATAGAAAAAGGGAGATGATCCTTGCGGACTATCTCCCTTTTTGTTTTACATACTCTATGTCTAGAGTATTCGCTATGTCCGTTTTTTAGTCTTGAAATTCTGTTTTTTATTCAAAAATGAACGTCAATATCGACATGATTGCGGCCCTAACCATTGCCGAAAAACGGCACTCATGGAATCATTACTGACTCCATAAGTGTGTTGCTCTATTGCCTTTTTACATTATTATTTAATGCCAAAAGGAACGGTTAATGTCACCTTCAAGTCATTTTCATCGTTGAAGCCATTTGAGTACACAACCCAATCTGCTGTATTAGAGTCATTGACGTAATGGGTGTAGTAGATAC
The DNA here is from genome assembly GCF_014694465.1 of Vibrio sp. S11_S32. Taxonomy (NCBI): domain Bacteria; kingdom Pseudomonadati; phylum Pseudomonadota; class Gammaproteobacteria; order Vibrionales; family Vibrionaceae; genus Vibrio; species Vibrio sp. S11_S32. Next base: position 154,322 of record NZ_JAAUWS010000001.1, read on the forward strand.
CGAAAGTCGCACCTTCTAACGCACCACTTTGGATTGCATAGTTTGCAAACGCACTACCCGAGTATTCCACTAGGTCATCCGATCCTTCGTATTCAGCACCAAATGCATAAACACCGTTTAGACCAACGGTTAGACCAGGCGCACCTAGGTCCGAAAGATCACGTTTCAACTCACCGAAGAAGCCAAGTTCGCCATCATGGTTGAAATCCGAACGGTTGTTCCACCAGATATCGTATGCACCGTTAGAACCACCGTAAGCTTCTGTCATACGGTAAGCAAGGTTACCTACGTTATGACGAGTATCTTCAGAATCAGCAGAGGTGTAAGTACTTTCTAAGCGTAAGTTGTATTGGCCAAAAGATTTAGCACTTAAGAAAGCCAATTGGAACGCCGTTTTGTCGTATTGGTTATCATCATCCACTACGTAAACTTGTGGCGATACATACCAACCACCATCGGTCGTCCACTTGAATTTCACGTGAGCATTTTTACGATCGCCTTCCGTCATACCAGCGTATGCAACATCTAACAACATTGCATCGTTGATAGAGTAACGCATACCCAACGAATAGATGTTACCTGCATTTTTTGCAGTAGGTCCGGTACCAGTACGGAAGTTGTATTGTTTTTTGTACCAAGGTGCACGGTATTTATCGACAAACGCGAAACCTAATTTAACTGGACCAAAAGTTGCTCCCGCTTCACCACCTTCATAAGTACCGGCAGCGTAAGACCAGTTAACCCCTAAGGTTGATGGAACACTAGGTTGGAAGTAACCACCACGAGCAGTAATATGCTCGCCAAACTTAAATTTTGCCGCCGCTGTTTGGAATGCACCACCATTATCGGTACAAGATGAATCCCATGTGCCAGTACAACCTGTACGAGTACCAGGATCCGTATCGTATGGATTGTTAACATTCCAGAAGTTCATTTCGTGGTCAGGTGAACCGTTGTTCCACATATCAAAAGTGGTATAAACATTTAAATCGAGACCTGCAACATCACCAATATAGCCAGATTTAAAGTCAAGTGCAGCATAAATGGTACCATGATCTAAATTGGTGTTTTTTGCTGTATCTTTACCGTTACGTCCATCTGTCGTATTGGTACCAGCACGAGTACGGTCACGCATCCAGAGATTAATTGCACCATTAATAGCAGCATCTTCGAAGAAGCCGCCTTCATACGGCTTCTCAACAACCCCTTCACCCGCAATTGATGTATCACCTGATGCCACATCATCCGCAGCCATAGCACCAGTTGAGTATGCAGCCATACCTAGTAGCATTGACGAGACCGCCGCTCCTAATACTGTTCTTTTAAAAACGCTTTTCATATATAACCCCTAATTTAACTTTAATTTTATAATTAATTCCCAGTCGTCCTGACTGTTGTTTGTTGCGTTTCTTACTTAACGTAATTCATCATGTCACCTTTTTTTTAATCGAGAATTAAATCAATAATAAAACTTGATCACCTTCAAATCCGGCAAAGAATAAAAATACATAACCAATTAAAAACAATAAGTTAAGTAAAATATAAAAAAACATAAAGGCCAATCCGATGTGATAAATGTCGCTTACATTTGCTTTTAGAGTGTTTTTTGGTGACGTAGATCACTCAACATTCACAACTATAAACATCCATTTAGACTAAAAAGCCGTCAAAGTTTGAACCAAGCCGCAAATACATCACCGTCAAAAACGTCAATACTCTATTTTTCAGTTGCTTACACTAACCCAATAGATTTCGTTTAATTCCCTCGCCCTCGTGCCATTTACGGAAACTCATACCTTCAAGTTCAAAAACCTGACTAATAAACCACCAAAACACCCACTTAATTAAACTTACCAAATAAGTTTTCTAAGCACGATAAAACGACGGTATATAAAAATAATTAAAATATTGAAATATTGAAATCAACTTGACCATGACGTTGTGGGAAGGTTTATAGTGTCACTAGTTTTCAACTGAAGAGTGTTTGTCATGTTTCAATATCAATTACATCTCACTGGTTTAAATTGCATGGGTTGTGCACGCAAAGCAGAGGCAGCTTTCAATGCGTTGCCCAATACGCAAGTGCAAAGTATTACTCCTACCCAAGCGGTAATCCTCAGCGATGAGACTTGGTTTAGTTTGAATCAAGCCTTAGCCCCTTTTGGTTATGTGACAGCGCAACAACTTCACTTTTCATTATCCGGTTTACATTGCGGTCGCTGTGTAGCCAAAGTAAAAGCCGCGTTTGAGCAGTGGCAAACTGTTGATGAGCTGCAAGTTGAAAAAACGCACCTCTTTATTTGTGGACAATTTGAAGTTGAAGCGGTGATCTCACAGATTGAGGCTCTTGGATTTGAGGCTCAAATAGCGAAATCGAACCAAGACGACATCCCTGCTGAAGCAATGTCTACTGAAGCAATAAAAGCAGAGCGCAGTAAAGTAGCGGTCGATGAGAAGAAAAGCGAAGAAGCCAATTTACACTTTATTATTAACGGCATGACCTGTGCCAGTTGTGTGTCATCGGTAGAAAAGTCGATTACCCAAATCGAGGGCGTAACCAAAGTACAAGTTAACTTAGCCGAGCAAACCGCGTGGGTTACCGCCCCGACAATTTCAGCAGATAAGGCAACTATTATCTCGGATGCGATTAAAAACGCCGGTTATCAAGCTGAGTTAGTGATTGATGAAGCGAGTATGCGTGAGCAGCAACAAGCCAAATTTCAACAGAGCTTAAAAATCAACCAAAATAATGCCATTGCCGGTCTTATTATTGGTACACCATTAATGGCTTGGGGAGTATTGGGCGGCAATATGATGATCCGAAATAGCGCCGACCAACTGACTTGGGGCGTGATTGGGCTAGTTTGCTTAGCTTTACTCGCCACCGCAGGGCGACCATTTTTTAGCAATGCGTGGCAAGCGCTGCAACATAAACGCGCCACTATGGATACTTTAGTGGCATTAGGCACTGGCGCGGCATGGTTTTATTCTATGTTAGTGGTTGTCACTCCGAGCTGGCTCCCCGTTGAAGCAAGGCATGTGTACTTTGAAGCCAGCGCGATGATCATTGGCTTAATTTCTCTTGGCCATTATATTGAAGCCAAAGCCAAAGCCCGCACCACTCAATCGCTGCAAGCTTTAATCGACTTACAACCCAAAACCGCCACCGTGATCATTGATGGCATTGATACTCCTCTCGCCATCGAAAAAATCACCGCTGGTATGCAGATCCGCGTGAAACCTGGTGAGCAAATCCCCGTTGATGGCAAAGTGGTACAAGGCGAGTCCTATATTAATGAGGCGATGCTTACCGGCGAACCACTGGCGCCCTACAAGCAAATCGATGATGCCGTATTTACTGGTACCATTAACCAAGATGGCAGTTTAGTGATCCGCGCGACTATGGTTGGTTCACACACCACACTTGCTCGCATTATTAAAATGGTGCGCCAAGCTCAAAGCAGTAAGCCGCAACTGGCAAAATTGGCCGATAAAATTTCAGCGGTATTTGTGCCGGTTGTCGTATGCATTACTATTTTTGCGGCGCTGGTTTGGTATGCGGTTGGCCCTGCGCCACAAGCAAGCTATATGTTGGTGGTGGTCACAACCGTACTGATTATCGCCTGTCCATGCGCATTAGGTTTGGCGACGCCGCTATCGGTGACGGTGGGTATTGGGAAAGCCGCCGAACTTGGCATCTTAATTAAAGACGCCGAAGTTTTGCAAACCGCTAGCAAAATCAATACCGTGGTGTTTGATAAAACCGGCACCCTCACCCAAGGCAAACCTAGCGTTCAGCAAGTTGAGCGGTTTGGATCGCACGATCCAACCGCTATTTTAACGGCGGTGTATCATGTTGAAGCACAATCGGAACACCCTCTAGCTCAAGCGGTTTGTGCTTATATTAAGCAACAGCAAAACATTGATATTGACAATAATCTTGCGGTGACTGGCTTTAGCGCCAAACGAGGTTTAGGGGTTCAAGCGAGCATTTCAGATAACGGTCAGAGCCAAACGGTATATATCGGTAGTCCACGCTATTTACGTCAAAATAATATTGATATCGACGTTAGTAAAACCCAATTAACTCACTTTGAACAACGCGCATTTACCCCGATCGCCGTCGCAATTGATGACCAACTAGTGGCATTGATAGGCGTTTCAGATCCAATCCGTGATGACGCCAAACCTGCGGTAGATGCACTGCAAAAGCAAGGTATCAAAGTGGTATTACTTTCAGGGGATAATCAAAAAGTCGCGCAAGCTATTGGTGATCAATTAGGCATTAAACATGTGATTTCCGAAGTGCTACCACAACAAAAAGCGGAAAAAATCATCGAGCTGCAAAACGAACGCGTTAAGGGAAAACAAGCCAAAGTCGCTATGGTGGGTGATGGGGTTAACGATGCGCCAGCTCTTGCTCAAGCCGATGCCGGAATTGCGATGGGAAGTGGCTCAGATGTGGCGATTGAAAGTGCGCAAATGACCTTATTGCATTCCTCGCCTTTGGCATTAGTCGATGCAATTGAGTTATCCCAAGCCACCGTCGGCAATATTAAACAAAACTTATTTGGTGCATTTGTTTATAATTCTCTGGGTATTCCCGTGGCGGCTGGGGTGTTATATCCTATGTTTGGCTTTATGCTTAGCCCTGTTTTTGCTGGCGCGGCAATGGCATTATCCTCTATTACCGTAGTGAGTAACGCCAACCGTTTACGCTTATTTAAACCAAGCCGAACGCAATATAACTCTAAATCTCAATGAGAATAATCAAATGAATAAATGGTTCAAATTGCCTTGTTACTTGCTCGGTTGCTTACTTGGCAGCCAAGTGGTCAGCACACAAGTTCAAGCTGAACCCTTAATTTGGCAAGCCACCAAAGGCCAGCAAACCTTAATGATGATAGGCACGGTACATATTGGGCAAGCCAGTATGTATCCCCTCCCCAATCAAATTAACCAATTTTTAATGCATAGTGATGGTTTGATTGTTGAAACCGACATCAATCAACCTATGCCGCAGCTTGATTTATCCCACGCAATCGCAAGCAAAAATTATCTATCTTCAACCCAACAGCGCCGCTTAATCACCATTACTAAGCAACTTAATCTCGATCCCGATACGCTCTTAAATCAACCACCGTGGATCGCGGCGATTTCACTTGAAAATGAAAGTTACAAAACCCTCAAACTGCAGCCAGAATTAGGGGTGGATAACATTTTAATGCAGCAGGCACACCAGCAAGGCATCCCTTTGCTGAGCTTTGAGACCTTAGCGCAGCAATTTCATTTACTCAACAATCTGCCTAACGATGGCAAAGACTTACTCACAGATACATTGGAAAACTGGGATAAAGGACAAGAGTTTTATGCTTGTATGCTAGACAGTTGGCAAGCAGGAGATTCTGCCAAACTCAATCAAATGTTAACCGCCACCGAATGGGATGATAAAACCACTCATGCTTTGCTTAATGATCGTAATCAACGCTGGGTAAAACAGCTCATCGACCCTGCTTTTATTTCACCACAAGGCAAGTATGTTATTGCAGTCGGTACCATGCATTTTATCGGCCAGCATAGTGTAGTGGCGCTACTCAAACAACAAGGTTATCAGGTGCAGCAAGTCTCTCACTCCACCAGCACGGATTGTTCATTTGAATAAATTAAATGATGGAGCAGAATTGAGCATAGAGAAAAGTGTCAAAGATCATGTCTTACCTTTTCTCAAGCGACCAAGGACGGGATAGCATCTTCTCGGCGTATTTAAATTGATTAAATAGTGACTTTAATTGGCTTTATAGCAATTAAAGTCATTAGATGATCAGATCGTTACTGCGATTGGTGCTATTTCACGATTAAATGATTACGGTTATCGCGGCTCTTTTTGATTAACTCATCGCCCATTTCAACTTGCGTTGATTTGGCTAAGCGATCATAAAGCAATACATTCACTGTTGCAGCAAGGTTCATACAACCCACCGTTGGCACATACACCACCGCATCGGCTTTAGACACCACACTTTGATCAATGCTGCCATCTTCTGGGCCAAACACATAGATCGCTTTATCTGGGTGCACAAATTGCGGTAAAGAGGTTGCCCCTTCTGCCAGCTCTACACAGACAATTTTAGTCTCCGCATCAAGCCCTTCGAGCATATCCGCCACACCATCCAGCGGAATATGACGCGCAACACTTTTAGTATCGGTATGAAACTTCACTGCTTTTTCATATCGCACACCGGTATAGCGAACCGCGTCGACGCGATAACACCCTGAGGCTCGCATAACAGAACCAACATTTGAAGGGCTTTTCGGGTTGGTTAACCCTATGGTGACGTGAGTATTTGAAATAGACATAAATAGATCATTTTAGAAAAAGTAGCGGGATAATAGCAAAAAATATATATTTGGTCTTGCTCCCTTAACGATGACAATCATTCTGTTTAGATCTCACCAAATAGTGATACTCGGTGAAGAGCCGGCTCTTAAACAACTGTGACCCCCCGACCCTCTGGTCCGCTTCTTGTTTTCAAAACCGGATGCGCTACCAAGCTGCGCTGTTCACCGAGATTCAGATGCATAAACTATCTATAATTTAAACGCAAAAAACCGCATCATTACTGATGCGGTTTCTTTAAAGTGGTCGGTGAAGAGCCAAGATTCTAATATCAGACGAACCCCCGACTTGTCGGGCTTAAACGCAAAAAGGCTCCGCATTTCTGCAGAGCCTTTTCTTAATGTGGTCGGTGAAGAGGGATTCGAACCCCCGACCCTCTGGTCCCAAACCAGATGCGCTACCAAGCTGCGCTATTCACCGAAATTGTTGCTATTTGTTAGGTTGTCAAACCGAGGGTCACCCTCTGGTCCGCTAATCCTAAAACCCGAGATGCGCTACCAAGCTGCGCTATTCACCGAGATTCAATCAACATGTTGTCGCTGACTGAGAGCCGTATATTACGGATTTTATAAGCAATGGCAAGGGGATCAGGGCAATTATTTTGATAAATTTCAAAATAATGTTTAATTGATTACTTACTAAACAACCATCGTTCACAAATCAAATAGAATGGTTATAATTTCCCAATTCGTTCCATTTAAAAGGCACTCTTATGATTGATGACAACGATGATGACTTGTTTAAACAGATGATGGGCGATGTCAAACCGATCGAACAAGACACCACTCTTCGTGTTAAAGATCGCTCACTAACTGATGCACATTTAGCGCGTCGTGTGGCTGCGGTTTCTCTTGCCGATGAAAATGACGAATATTTGTCTTTAGATAACGCCCCAATGCTGCAACCGGATGCGATCTTGGAATATAAAAAAGATGGCATTCAAGATGGCGTCTTTCGTAAACTTCGCTTAGGTAAATACCCCATTACCGCTAAGCTCGATTTGCACCGCCGTACTCTCACACAGGCGCGTGACGATGTAGTGTCATTTTTACGCCAAGCGCAACGTCTTGATACACGTAGTGTGCTGATTGTTCATGGTAAAGGAGCGCAATCTAATCCTCCGGCTTTAATCAAAAGTTATCTTGCGGCATGGCTCGAACAAATCGCCGATGTGATGTGTTTCCATAGCGCCCAACCTTTTCATGGAGGGTCTGGTGCGGTGTATGTACTACTGAAAAAAAGCGCAGAAATGAAGCTAGACAATAAAGAGCGCCATCAAAAGCGCATGAGTTAAACGAAATGAATCAAATTAACAGTGGGTTCCCAAATGAAATCAGCTTGCTTAAGCTGCTGTATACTGGGGAATTGAACGCATCTAAGAAGTGAACAATGCCAAGTCAAAACGGGAATATGACATTGCCTCAAGTCGCGATTCATATTTAAGGCCGCTTGGATGATGCCTTAGATATTTAGTCAAAATTAACTGACACAAAATTCTGAACGCCCTCAACACTCACACTGCATTATCAATAGTTTTAATAAAACCTCCCATGAAGAGAGGTTTTTTCATTACGGGTTATTTACTTACTTGGCATTGGGAGAATTTCAAACATACCATCAAACTTATCGAGTGTGCCAACCAATTGCCTTAGCTGCGATTCATCGCCTTTCACACTCGCTTGACCAGATTTGAACAATGCCTCTAATGTTGTTTCACCAAGAACGACTTTTGTGAAATCTGCTTTGTTGATAATTAGCTCAAAGTCAACTTTTGGTAACGTATCGACTTCAATGTTAGCCATATTCGCATTAGACACTTCACCATAGTAACGCTCTCCAAGATCTGGATGGTAAACACCAAAGTTGAAATCAAGACTCGCAGATTCAGCTTTTGGTGCATTCAAACTAACAGCAATAAAATCTAAGAACATACCCGTTGGAGTATTCGCAATGACGTCAGGTGAAGCAAGCTTGATTGACTCTTCAATCTCACCAGTACGTAGCTCAACGGCACTTTGTAGGTAGCTGTTACGCCACGCCATCGTTTCAGACTGGTAACCTTGCTGTTCGAAACTATCTGCTAGTGCGAAACGGTAGTCAGTATTGTTCGGATCACATTGTACTAGATCGTTAAACAATTGAGACGATTCTTGGTATTCGCCAGCATTAAAGTGAGTCATACCCGCTTTATACAGTACGTCTGCACCTGCTGCATTCACATATACGCACGACTTATCTTTCGTTTGCAATGGGTTAGTATTGACAGGGTTCATATCATGGTAGCCAAGGTACAGGTTTACAACGGCACGAGCATTGTGACTGTATGAACCGTGATAACCGTTCGTGTGCCAAGTATCAATTTGAGATTGTGGAACGATCTCTTCAATTTGGCGGCCAACATCATGAATGGTCACCCCATGATTGGCTAGACGCATAGACTGGTTATGAATAAAACCATAGTTGTCACGCTGCAGCGTTATGTATTCAGAAATTTCGTTTACGTCAGTATCCATATTATTCCATACTGGAGCGGAGTGCGCTGCGTGAATATTATCCACTAAACCACTATCTACAAAGCGCATTTTGAGCTCAGTTAAGTATTTAGTCCAAATTAGAGAATCGCGTACTTTTGCCCCACGGAAGGTATAGATGTTGTGCATACCGTCATAAGTCAGCTCAGCTGTATTCAGAGAACGGTATTCTGGTACATACAGTATGATTTCTGCAGGCGCTTCCGCACCAGGCATATTAATTGCGTGGAATTCTAGTCCATCGATATTAATGACTTTTTCACGTTCTTGAATCTCGATTGTTGGCGCTACGAGTGTGACTTCACCACGTGATGTACCTAAGCCAAGAGCGTTATCAACAATACCTTTCGTGTTATTGCCCAGTGTCGTCCCGTACTGGTAATTTGCACGACGGCCCATTGCGGTACCTGCTATAACATTTTCATCAGCCAGTTCTTTAATGAAGTCTTTTGGTGCGTAGATCTCAGCACCTTTTGCAAAATCACCTGATTCATACACGCCACGAGAACCACCAAAATGGTCAGCGTGCATGTGTGAGTAGATCATACCCGTAATTTTATGCTCACCATTGATCGTCGGTAGATGTTCTTTCGCAAATTTCCACGACGCTGCTGCCGCTTCACGGGATAAAAGAGGATCGTGAATCACATAACCATTATCAGTGCGGTAAATAGTCATATTTGATAAATCAGCACCTCGAATTTGATATACACCATCCGTCACTTTGTATAGACCGCCGGCAGCATAATTTAACATTCCTTGACGCCAAATTGATGGGTTTACAGATGGTGGTAAATCGTCTACAGATCTATCCGCCATGTATTCAAAACGGTTTTTAAGCTCACCTGCTTCGTGAGTACCAAACTCAGCAATAAGACCACGGTGAGTACGTTCAAATGCAGATATGTCTTTCCAAGGAAGCATTTTTGCCACTGTGATATTTGCCTTTTCGGTGAACTTAGATGCTGGTTTTCCTTCATAAGTATCAATAGATGCATAGTCATTAGCTGCGGTGCTAAATGAAACCATAACAGAGAGTGAAAGAACTGAAAGAGTAAAACGAGTTTTCATAGGGAACCTCTTTGGTAATTCGTATTGGTATGGTGCTAATTTAGCGTATTGACACATAGCAATACATGCATGAAACTGTATTAAATACATCATGAAATGTTATGTTTGAGGAAAGGATGGATTCGAATATAGATTTAAACTTGTTAAAAGTGTTTGTAGTGGTTTATCGCCACAAATCGATTACCTTAGCCGCAGAAGAGATGGGGTTAACTCAGCCAGGAGTAAGCGGCTTACTTAAGCGTTTACAACAGCAGGTGGGGAGCCAACTATTTATTCGATCTGGCCGAGGGATTACCCCAACTCAGCATGCCAAAGAGTTAATTCGCCATGTTGAACCAGCATTGGCTCAAATCAATAACGCACTCGAAGGGTTGGAAGGGTTTTCGATCCAGTACCCACGTAAGTTTGTTATATACGCATCGGAACCCGTGATGTTAATGCTGCTACCTAAGTTAGAAGCAGACTGTAACTTGGGCAATATCACTATTGAGTTGCAACCCACCCACTCCAATCAAGAAGCACTAATCCAAGCTCTTAATCAACATCAAGCCGATCTTGCTATCGAACTATCTAACTATTCAGCACGCTCATTTTTTATTGAAGAACTTTTTGAAGATAAGATCCGACTGATAGCACGAAAAGGTCACCCAAGAATAGAAGATACTATTACACGCAAGCAGTTTTATGCCGAGAAACACATTACTTTGAAGTTACGCCGTGAAGATAGCTACATGGCAGATTATTTTACCGAAGAAAGTATCAGCGAACGAAAAGTAGCCGCAGAATGCACATCTCTTGTGTCATTAATGTCAATGGTCGCAACGAGTGATTGCATTGCGATGGTGACCGAAAGTATCGCAACAGCGTTTGCCGATAAACTGAATATACAAATGTTAGATTGCCCATTTACATCTAAACCGGTTAAGTATCGTTTATTAACCCATAACCGAGAGCGGCGAAGCGCGGCAAATATGTGGTTGCGAGAAAAAATAAAGTCCTATTTTTAAGTAATGATCATCTCCACACGATGCATCTTAACCGTATTAACCTGTCTCTTTTTAAACCAATCTGCTAAACTCTCCCTCCTTATTTTCTCAAGCTGGATTTTTTAAATATCCCCCCTTGAGATTTCCGTTGTGAAACGTCAAAAGAGAGATCAATATGACTGCCACCCCTTCTGCTATTCGTTTAAATAAATACATCAGTGATTCAGGTTTTTGCTCGCGCCGTGAAGCCGATAAACTTATCGATCAAGGTCGCGTCACTATTAATGGCATTGTGCCTGAAATGGGGACTAAAGTGCTGCCAAGCGATGAGGTAATGGTTGATCACAAACCGGTGCGCAGCAAAGAAAAACCTATTTATATTGCACTCAATAAGCCAACAGGTATTACTTGTACCACTGAGCGTCATATTGAAGGTAATATTATTGATTTCATTGGCCACCATAAACGTATCTTCCCAATTGGCCGTTTAGATAAGCCGTCTGATGGTTTGATTTTTATGACCAATGATGGCGATATCGTCAATAAAATTCTACGCGCAGGCAATTCACACGAAAAAGAATACGTGGTGCGTGTTGATAAACCTATCACCGCTGAATTTATTGAGCACATGGCGTCTGGGGTTGAGATTTTAGATACCATAACCTTGCCATGTAAAGTAACCAAAGAAACCGACTTTTCATTCCGTATCGTGCTAACTCAAGGCTTAAACCGCCAAATTCGTCGTATGTGTGAAGCACTTGGTTATGATGTATATAAATTGCGTCGCGTGCGTATTATGAACATCTCAATTGATGGCCTACCGAATGGCAAATGGCGTTATTTAACCGATGCTGAAATGGCAGAGATCCATGCCATGATTGAAGGCTCGGTCGGCACCGAAGAAGCCTCAATGGTCGATGCGGATGGACACGCCATCACTAAAGCCACCGATGCCAAACTGCACGATGCCCGCATACAAGCAAGAGCGGAAAAAGAGCGTGAGTTTGCAAGGCAGCGTCAAGAACTCAGCGAACAACAACCGCAATTTAAAACCTATAGCGGTAAAGGTGAGTTTGAGCGTAAAGCTCGTCCGAATAAAGACGCGGATCGCTCTGGTGGTAACCGCAGCCGCAACCAAGATAAACCAAGCAGCGCAAGCCAAACAAAACCGGCCACAAAGGGCTCGCGCTTTGGTAACTCAAACAGCAGCAGCATCAAAAAGTGGTCTCCAAAAAGCAAAGCGTAAACCTCTTTAATTGTCTATTTTCGAGGCTCTGATTTTGAGCCTCGTTTATCAGCCACAAAGATCGACCAATTTACCTCTCGTCAAATTAGCCAAATCCTGTGGCGCTAATTCAATTTCTAATCCTCGTTTTCCTGCTGAGACACAAATAGTGTCAAATCCTTGTGCACTGCTATGGATAAAAGTGGGCAAGGCTTTTTTCTGCCCCAGTGGACTAATGCCGCCTACCACATAACCTGTGACTGTTTGTGCAATGTCTGGATTGGCCATTTCAGCTTTTTTACCGCCCGCGGCTTTGGCGGCTAATTTCAAATTCAATTTATTTTCCACCGGAATGATCGCCACCGCTAAGTTTTTCGCCTCACCATTTAAACAAAACAATAAGGTTTTAAATACTTGCGCCGGATCTTGACCTAATGCCTCTGCCGCTTCCAATCCATAGCTTGCCGCACTTGGTTCATGTTTATATTGATGTACGCTGTGGGCGATTTTTTTCTTTTTGGCCAGATTGATAGCAGGCGTCATGGTAGTCCCTTGAAATTGAATATAAAAAAAGCAGCAGCCACTGACGTGGATACTGCTTATTAATTTACCAAAATATGGTGACAAAAATCACGATTTTATTGGGTTATTTATATTGGATTTCACCCTTTGGCTGATAATCTGACACTTTGATCGGATTGTGCTTCTCTAGGTAATCTTTTAAAACTTCCGCATCCACAAAACCTGTATTCACAAAGCCTTTTTTATCGGAGATCTTAGGATATCCATCGCCACCCGCGGCGTTAAAACTTGGCACGGTAAAGCGATACATTTTATTTGGATCTAATGCTTTACCGCCAATTTTAACATCATGGACTTTGCCATCTGCCACGGTCATTGCCACACCCGCAAATTGCACATAAGCGCCAGAGTCAATTGGCATCAGCCCGACCACATTAAGATAATCCAACACATCGCTGCCTTTCATATCAATATAAGTGACGATATTACCGAACGGCTGCACTTTCAGCACATCTTTGTAAGTGATGTCACCCGCGGCAATAGAATCGCGTACCCCGCCAGAGTTCATCACCGCAAAATCTGCGTTCATGCGTTCCATGTGTGACAAAGCAATTAATCGACCTAAATTGGTTTGCTTATAACGCACCACATTTCGGTCACCTTCAAGCTTGCCATCAGTATGAGACACTTTCACCATCAGCTTTTCTTGGCCCTTTTCTTGATAAGGTTTCAAGAACTTATGCAGTTCGGCATCTTGAGCTATTTCATCTTGGATCAGCACTTTTTGCTTCTTGCCATCTATCACGACCTTTTTCTTTAAATTTACTGGGATCAGATCGTAACTTACCATGCTTAACTGACCGTTTTTAAATTCAAAATCGGCGCGACCAACATACTTACCCCACTCGTGAGCTTGTACGATCCAAGTGCCATTTTGCTGATCAGGAATACATTTCTCACCCGGCTTATAGTCCACTTGGCGATGATTGTCTGACTCCATACACACAGGCTCTTGCGAGTGTCCGCCGACAATCATATCAAGCTCGCCCTTTGGCAAATAACGCGCCAGAGTCACATCGCCCGGCGCATTAACACCGCTATGACCGTTATCGTAGTGTCCCATGTGCGTCACAGCAAAAATCAGATCCGGTTTTTCATTGGCTTCCAGTTGCTCAATCACTTTTTTCGCTTCGGCTTTCGGGTCTTTAAATTCAACATCACCAATGTATTCAGGGTTGCCTATTTTAGCGGTGTCTTCGGTGGTTAAACCAATAACCGCAATTTTGATCCCTTGCTCATCGAAGATTTCATACGGTTTGAATAAACGCTCACCGGTTTTTTTATTGTAAATATTGGCCGATAGCATCGGGAAGTTAATCCAATCACGCTGCTTCATCAGTACCGAAAGCGGGTTGTCGAACTCATGGTTGCCGACCGCCATAGCATCATAACCAATCTTGTCCATGCCTTTGAAATCAGGTTCAGCATCTTGTAGATCCGACTCTGGTACGCCGGTATTAATATCACCGCCAGAGAAAAGTAATACACTGCCACCTTCGGCTTCAACATCATGACGAATACTATCAATCAGAGTTTTACGCGCCGACATACCATATTCACCATCATCATTTTGCCAGAATCGGCCGTGGTTATCGTTGGTGTGAAGGACGGTAAGTTTATAGGTTTTATCGGCTAACCATTCATGTTGGCTAGACGTTGAATTTTGAGTAGAACATGCGGCAAGTGAGGCGATGGCAAGTGCAATCGTCGATGCCTTAAATACAAACTGTTTCATCAATGAATACCTGTTTATAAAAGGGAAATAGAAAAGGTAGACCGAATAAGTTTATTAGAACTCACATCAGCCGTGCAATCAGTGTAACTCAACTCATTCTCAATGGGATATTACTCGTAACGTTCTGATGTCGCGATCACACGCAAACGATAACGGGAAAGAAAAAAGACAAAAAAATCCAGAGATCGAGGATCTCTGGATTGGTGTTGTAAAGCTTTCGAGATATTGCCTATAGCCCAAGTCGTTGACGTGGTAGCTTCAAAGACTTTGACTATTTATTATTTGATATCAATATGCACAAAACCTTTGATCACATCATCAAGCTGCTTCATTTGCTTAAGGAAAGGTTCAAGCTTATCTAATGGTAATGCCGATGGACCGTCACAACGCGCTTGATCTGGGTTTGGATGCGCTTCTAAAAATAGACCCGCAATACCCGTCGCTAAACCGGCTTTAGCCAATTCTACCGTTTGTTCACGACGACCACCCGATGCCGCGCCAGATGGATCGCGCATTTGCAGTGAGTGCGTCACATCAAAGATGATTGGACTGCCGTTTGATGCTTTTTTCATTACGCCAAATCCCAGCATATCAACCACTAAGTTATCGTAACCCATGCAAGAACCGCGTTCGCAAAGAATGATATTTTCGTTGCCACATTCGGCAAACTTATCCACGATATTACCCACTTGATCTGGGCTCATAAATTGGGGTTTTTTCACATTGATCACCGCGCCAGTTTTGGCCATCGCAGCCACTAGATCGGTTTGGCGAGCAAGAAAAGCGGGCAATTGGATCACATCAACCACATCGGCAACCGGCTGAGCTTGCGCTTCGGTGTGCACGTCGGTGATGATTTTGACGCCGAAAGTATCTTTTAGTTCTTGAAAAATTTTCAGTCCTTCATCCATACCAGGGCCACGGTAAGAATGTACTGAAGAACGATTCGCTTTATCGAAAGAGGCTTTAAATACGTAAGGAATGCCCAATTTCTCGGTCACTTTGACGTAATACTCACACATCTGCATCGCAAGATCGCGCGATTCCAACACATTCATACCAGCAAAAAGAGTAAATGGTTTGTCGTTCGCGACAGGGATATCACCCACTTGTACAATTTTTTGTTGTTGCATCGTTTTTACTCCGTCAATCAATAAACTGTCTAGCCACCTGTTTAATGGGGGGGATCTCGACATTAATGTAAGGTAATTTGCCCGCGATTGAGCAAGGAAACTTGAACTTTTAGCACTTCCGCAGAAGGGTCTTCTGGGCAGTTATCAATAAAATATTGGAAATCTTCTGCCGCCATGTGCAAACAATCGAGTTGTTGATAAATAAAACCACGGTCACGAATTTCAAATGGGTCATCAGGGGAGAAACTTAAGGCGATATTCGAGCACTCTAAGGCGGTGGCAAAATCATTCTCATGCATTAATGAGCCTTTAGTCACCGCCAGCCAACGACCTAACACCGCAGGGTTATCAGTCGTAGCCAGATCTTGTGGTTTTATTCTTGCTAATGGGCCATCGTAACCAATCAGCCAAGCACGCAATACTTGCTTAGTAAGATACTCACCGTTAAACGGATTAATGTATAAACTGGTTTCCCCATTCCAATTAACCTTGACGATAAATTGACTTGGAAACATGACCCCTTCAATCGGAAAACCGAGCTTTTCACCAAAATATAGCAGCAAGGCTCCGAGGCTAACCGGAATGCCTTTGCGGCGTTTCAGTACCGATTCGATAAAGGTATTTTGCGAATCAAAGAAGGTTTCGTGATCACCTTTAAATTGCCACTGATGATAAAAATACTCGATAAATGCAGCAAACTGTTGTTTTTGCTGTTGAATACTAGTATCAGATGAATCACCGACATTGATTAATGCCAGCTCAAGCTCGGCCAGCATCTCGTCCAAGTGCGATTTCACCCACTGGGTATCCGAGGTTGGCTTGATCAACGAATTTAATTCGATCGCCCCTTCAAGCAAGCTGACTTCATCCAGATCTTGCTCAAAAAGTGGCATTTCATCTATTTCAGCTTCAACTAATTGTTCAGACATTA
Organism: Vibrio sp. S11_S32; assembly: GCF_014694465.1. Taxonomy (NCBI): domain Bacteria; kingdom Pseudomonadati; phylum Pseudomonadota; class Gammaproteobacteria; order Vibrionales; family Vibrionaceae; genus Vibrio; species Vibrio sp. S11_S32. Next base: position 170,913 of record NZ_JAAUWS010000001.1, read on the forward strand.
TTGATTACCACGTTGGAACTTTAGTGATCGCGAGATGGGCAGCCCAGTACAACCAACCTAATGCGCCAAAAAAAGCGATACTACGAATAAATTTGGTTTTCCCCAGTTTCAACGCCACAAAACCTAATGCGATATACACAAAGACGCAGGTGATTTTTTCAGTTAACCACGGTGCGCTGGCGGTAAAAGGCATAAAACCGGTAATAAAAATCAAGCTAATACCACTGGCAAGCAATACCGTATCGACGATATGCGGGGTGATTTTTAGCCATTTTTTATGCAATAACGATGAATCCATCATCATCAAGATATAACGCAAGGTCAGTAAAAAGACACTGATCACAATCGATAATAGGTGAATATGTTTCATTGACGCATATATCATGGTATTCCATTCTCCATTTGTGGCTTACTTAATGCTAGTCCAGCAACCTAAAGTGACTCGGTCATTGTTGCCATAATCCTTTTCAGTACTCACTTGCTGATAACCAAATTCGGTTAAAATAGTTCGCACTTCGCCGCCTTGCTCAAAGCCATGTTCCATTAACAGCCAACCATTTGGCAGCAAATATTGACGCGCATGGTCGGCAATAAAACGCAGATCCGCCAGACCTTTATCTTCAGCCACTAAAGCCGTTAATGGTTCAAAGCGTACATCACCTAAGGCTAAGTGCGGATCTTGTTTATCAATATAAGGCGGATTGCTCACAATACAACTAAATTGAGCATCAGCGCCTAAAGGTTCAAACCAACTGCCTTGCAAAAATTGCGCATTGGTTAAATTTAACTTTTGCGCATTGCGCGTCGCCAGTTGTTGTGCTACAGGCTGTAAGTCTATCCCTGTCACACTCAAGCAAGGCAACTCAGATGCCAAAGCCAATGCTATCGCGCCAGTACCTGTGCCTAAATCCAGAATATCACCGCTGATACCTTGCTTGGACAGTAACGCTATTTTATCTAGCGCTAACTCCACCAAACGTTCGGTATCGGCGCGCGGGATCAGCGTGGTTGGCGATACGTCTAATGGCAGCGACCAAAACTCACGTTCACCGACCAAATAAGCAATCGGTTTGCCTTCCAATCGTTGCTGTAACAAGGCATCAAACTGCTCACTTTGTTCAGCGCTCAACTCTCGCTCTGGCCATGTGAGTAAATAGCTGCGCGGCTTATCTAACACATGGCACAACAATACCGTCGCATCTAATGACGGTGACTCACTGCCACCATTGATTAATGCTTGGGTGGCATGTTTTAATTGCCCTTCGATCGAGTTCATTAATTTTGTTCAGCAAGTGCCGCCAGTTGATCGGCTTGATACTCTTGAATAACCGGATCAACTAAGCTTTGTAGATCGCCTTCCATCACTTCCGCTAAACGGTATAAGGTTAAGTTGATGCGGTGATCCGATACACGACCTTGCGGATAGTTATACGTACGAATACGGTCACTACGATCGCCCGAGCCTAGCAAGTTACGACGAGTGTCTGACACTTCTGCTGCGCGTTTGGCTTCTTCTGCTTTAATAATACGTGCCGCAAGAACCGCCATCGCTTTGGCTTTGTTTTTATGCTGTGAACGTTCGTCCTGACATTCCACCACCGTACCCGTTGGTAAGTGAGTAATACGAATAGCAGAATCGGTGGTGTTAACGTGCTGACCACCCGCGCCGGATGAACGGAAGGTATCAATTTTCAGATCAGACGATTTAATTTCTGGAATTTCGGCTTCTGGAATTTCAGCCATGACCGCAAGCGTACAAGCTGAAGTATGCACACGCCCTTGAGATTCAGTAGCTGGAACACGTTGTACGCGGTGACCACCCGATTCAAATTTCAATACGCCATAAGCGCCATCACCGCTTACTTTTGCGATCATTTCTTTAAAGCCGCCTTGCTCTGAAATATTGCTGCTCATTACCTCAATCCGCCAGCCTTTTTTCTCGGCAAAACGGCTGTACATACGGAATAAATCACCAGCAAAAATACCCGCTTCATCACCACCCGCACCGGCGCGAATTTCTAAGAAGCAGTTACGATCATCGTTTGGATCTTTTGGAATAAGCAGAATTTGTAAGTCATCGGCTAGACGTTCAATGCTCGCTTTGGCTTCTTTAATTTCTTCTTGCGCCATCTCACGCATTTCCGCGTCATCTTCTTGCGCCATTTCTTCAGCTGCGACTAAATCTTCTTGTGCTTGTTGGTATGCTTGGAAGCACAAAGTCACTTCTTCTAATTGAGAGTACTCTTTTGATAACGCGCGGAATTTATTTTGATCACCGATCACATCTGGATCACCTAATAAATGCTGCACTTCTTCATAACGCTCAACCAGCGTTTCTAACTTGGTTAAAATTGACGATTTCATAATTTTATCTTAAATGTCATGTTGCTATTGATGGGGGCTGTTAATTACATCGCTTGCATAAGAGCATAGCTAAAGTTCATCTAAACCTAAACTTTGACGAATAACAGTTAACTTTTCTGGCTCGCCCTGCTCGGCAACCACTTGCATGGCTCGAGTTGGCTGATGGATTAATCGGTTGGTGAGTTTGTTGCTTAATTCGCGTAATACTTTTTCAGGATTGCCACCGGCGGCTAAGGTATTTAAGCTTTTTTCCAGTAGATCATCTTTGATTTCGTTGGCGTGTTGGCGGTAGTCTCTAATGCTATCAACAGCTTGCAGTGAACGCAGCCACATCATATACGCGGCGCTTTCTTCGCTCACAATCGCTTCTGCTTGAATGGCTTCAACTTTGCGTTGTTCCATGTTTTTGTTGATGATCCCTTGCAGGTCATCGACGCTATATAAATAGGCATCATTAAGATCGCCGACTTGCGCTTCAATATCACGTGGAACCGCAATATCGACTAATAACATAGGTTGGTGCTTACGTTGTTTTAAAGCGCTTTCTACCATGCCTTTACCAATGATCGGCAATGGACTAGCGGTTGAACTGATCACGATATCGGCGCGAGATAAATGCTCAGGGATCTCGGAGAGTGTGATCACTTCACCATCAAATTGGTCAGCTAGTAGTTTAGCGCGTTCAATGGTTCGGTTGGCCACTATAATATTTTTGCAATGGGTCGATGATAAATGTTTGGCGACTAATTCAATCGTTTCACCCGCGCCAACCAACAATACGGTAATATTTTTCATCGATTCGAAAATTTGTTTCGCGAGCATACAAGCGGCGTAAGCGACCGAAACTGCACTGCCACCAATTGCCGTTTCAGTACGCACTTTTTTAGCCACGGAGAAAGCTTTATGGAACAGTTTCTCTGTCATGCCATTGACGGCTTTATGTTCAACCGAGGCCGCGTAGGCTTGTTTGACTTGACCCAAAATTTGCGGCTCGCCTAAAACTAACGAATCAAGCCCACAGGCAACGCGCATTAGATGCTGCACTGCGGTTTGTTCTTCATAACTATAAATACAAGACATTAAAGCGTCTGGATCCACTTTATGGAACTCCAGCAACCAATCGATAATGTAGCCTTGGCTGACCCCTTTGCGTAGATCACAATAAATTTCAGTACGGTTACAAGTCGAGACGATCACTCCACTTTTTATGGCATGACTTTCCGCCATCTGAGCAAGGGCTTCAGACAGTTTATCTGGTGAAAATGCAATTTTTTCTCGCAACTCAACCGACGCTGTATTGTGATTGATACCAATAGCAAGCAAAGACATGTAGTGGGAATACTCTAAAATAATAGTTATTGAGGCGGCAATTTTACTTGATGGGCAGTATTAATGAAAGGGCTAGAGCCTGTATTCCTCCATTTCAGCTAACATTCGTCTATTTCAAGCTACATTTGTGCTGAAGCGCTCACAAATAAAGTGCTACAATTGCCAAGAAACTCACTCATCAGTAAGGATTTTCTTTGCCTATCCTCCCAATTTTTCGTCGTATTACGGTCTTACTCCTTAGCGCAATCACGTTAATACTGGTCGGTTGTAGTTCAACACCGCCTTCTAACACCAGCGTTGACTGGCAACAACAACAGCAAGATCTCACTCAATTAAATACCTTTAAAGTCACCGGCAAAATTGGTTACCAAGATCCAGAGCATCGTCAGTCTCTTAATTTTGTATTAACTCATGCTTCTCATTACGATCAATTAAAATTGCTGAGCTTTTTTGGTCAAACAGTAATGACACTGCAAATGTTACCTAGTGGCGCGATGCTAACCACCTCAGACGGCAAAGTCACCACCGCAGCGCAAGCCAATCAATTAATCAAGCAATTAACTGGTTTAACCATTCCGGTTTCTGAACTACCCGATTGGATCAAAGGCCTGCCAACTGGCGCTGATAACATTACGTTTAACGACATGAATAATGTGGCCAGTTTAGAAAAAGAAATTGATACAAAGCAGTGGCAACTCGATTACTTAAGTTATGCGCCGCAAGCTACGCCGGTTAAGCCCGACCTTATGCTGCCAAGTCATTTGTTTTTACAACAAGATAAAACTCAAATTAAAATCGTGATCAGTAAGTGGATTTTTTAATGCCGGCGAACAACATTCAAACTCTAAAAGCAAAATCCATCGCTTGGCCTTCTCCTGCCAAGCTTAATTTATTTTTGTATATTACTGGTCGCCGCGATAATGGTTACCATGAACTGCAAACCTTATTTCAGTTTATTGACTTTGGCGACACGTTATTTTTTGATGTCAATAATACCGGTGAGATAACCATCACCCCTGCGATTGAGGGGGTATCACTGGAGCAGAATCTGATTTGGAAAGCAGCCAATGCGTTGAAAGTCTATGCGCAGCAAAATGGTTCATGCGGATCTCAATCCAATATAGAACAACACAAGCTGGGCGTAGATATTCAACTTGATAAAATACTGCCAATGGGCGGCGGTTTAGGGGGCGGTTCCTCTAATGCGGCCACGACGCTAGTTGCTTTAAATACCCTTTGGAATTTAAATATTGATATTGATACCTTAGCGGAAATTGGTTTAGCTTTAGGCGCGGATGTGCCTGTTTTTGTGCGAGGCCAAGCCGCCTTTGCGGAAGGTGTGGGTGAAAAACTCGAGCCCGCTCATCCTGCCGAAAAATGGTATTTAGTCTTAAAGCCTGATGTGAACATCGCCACTGCGGATATTTTCACTCACCCAGATCTGACTAGAAACACGCCTAAACAGGCTTTAAGCACGCTTTTACAGCAAGGTTACGAAAACGATTGCGAAAAAATCGTTACTTTGCTGTATCCAGAGGTTGCTAAGCAACTTTCATGGCTGTTACAATATGCGCCGTCGAGACTAACTGGTACCGGTTCTTGTCTTTTTGCTGAGTTTGATACTCAACAGCAAGCCGAACAAGTGCTTGAATACCTAGCGTCGACCGAATTTTCAAATAGTGTCTTTGGCTTTATCGCCAAGGGAATGAATACTTCTTCCCTTTATAAGACTTTGGCTGACTATAAACAAGCCAACCACAACTCAATTTAAAACTGGACTCAACCCGAGGTTTCCACCGTGCCTGATATGAAGCTATTTGCTGGTAACGCCACACCTGAACTAGCCCAACGTATTGCAGATCGTCTATACATTTCCCTTGGTGATGCAGATGTTGATCGTTTTTCTGACGGCGAAGTCGCTGTTAAAATTAATGAAAACGTCCGTGGTAGTGATGTGTTTATCATCCAATCTACCTGCGCCCCAACCAATGACAACCTCATGGAATTGGTTGTTATGATAGATGCAATGCGCCGCGCTTCTGCTGGCCGTATTACTGCCGTCATCCCTTACTTTGGTTACGCACGCCAAGATCGTCGAGTTCGCTCGTCTCGTGTGCCGATCACTGCTAAAGTTGTTGCTGATTTCTTGTCTAACGTGGGTGTTGACCGCGTTTTGACTATCGATTTACACGCTGAACAAATCCAAGGTTTCTTTGATGTTCCAGTGGATAATATCTTTGGTACTCCGGTATTAATGGAAGATATGAAATCTCGCGGCTTAGAAGATCCTGTGGTTGTTTCTCCAGATCTTGGTGGTGTTGTTCGTGCTCGTGCAACCGCTAAAATGTTAGATGACACGGATATCGCAATTGTTGATAAACGTCGTCCACGTGCTAACGTTTCTGAAGTGATGAACTTGATTGGTGATGTTAAAGGCCGTGATTGTGTGATCGTCGATGACATGATCGATACCGGTGGCACACTGTGTAAAGCAGCTGAAGCCCTAAAAGAACGTGGTGCAAAGCGTGTATTTGCTTATGCGACTCACCCAGTATTCTCAGGTAACGCAGCGAAAAACATTGCTAACTCTGTGATTGATCAAGTTATTGTGACTGACTCAATCCGATTATCTGATGAGATAAAAGCGACAGGTAAAGTCACTCAACTGACTTTATCTAGCATGTTGGCTGAAGCGATTCGTCGTATTAGCAACGAAGAGTCTATCTCGGCGATGTTTAATTAAGAGACTTCCTCTTACTTAAAGCTCAAAATTTTAAAACCACTTCATATCATGTGAAGTGGTTTTTTATTATTTGTCACTCTGCCCACCCTTTTAAAAAATATGCTATCATGCCGCGCTTTTAAAATTTGCAAAGAGAGCTAAATCTTGACTCAATCGATCAAATTACTGGTTGGCCTCGCCAATCCTGGGCCTGAATATGTCCGCACTCGTCATAATGCGGGTGCTTGGGTAGTGGAAGAATTAGCACGAGTGCACAATGTTAGTTTAAAGGATGAAAGTAAATTCTTTGGCCTAACTGGGCGCATTATGGTGCACGGTCAAGATTTACGACTGCTTATCCCGACCACATTTATGAATCTATCGGGAAAATCGGTCGCCGCATTAGCCAAGTTTTATCAAATCAAACCTGAAGAAATCATGGTCGCACACGACGAATTGGATCTTCCCCCTGGCGTGGCTAAATTTAAAAAAGGCGGCGGTCATGGCGGCCATAATGGTTTAAAAGACATCATTGCCAAGCAAGGCAATAATAAAGAATTTTACCGCTTACGCATTGGTATTGGCCATCCAGGTCATAAAGATCGCGTTGCAGGTTATGTATTAGGCAAAGCGCCAACCAAAGAACAAGAATTACTTGATGCTGCAGTTGATGAATCGGTTCGCAGCTTAGACATACTACTAAAAGATGATCTCGCCAAAGCGCAGAATCGTTTACATACGTTTAAAGCTGAATAGATCATTTGGATCATTAAGCAAAACAATTAAATTACAACAACATCGGCAATTACGCTGAATGAAAGAAGGTTTATAACATGGGTTTTAAATGTGGGATCGTCGGTTTACCGAACGTAGGTAAATCAACTCTATTTAACGCACTGACTAAAGCAGGTATTGAAGCGGCTAACTTCCCTTTCTGTACTATCGAACCTAACACTGGTGTTGTGCCGGTTCCGGATCCTCGTCTTAATGCATTAGCAGAAATTGTTAACCCAAAACGCATTTTGCCAACCACAATGGAATTTGTTGATATTGCAGGTTTGGTTGCTGGCGCATCAAAAGGTGAAGGTCTAGGTAATAAATTTCTAGCCAACATCCGCGAAACTGACGCTATCGGTCACGTTGTTCGTTGTTTTGAGAACGAAAACATCGTTCACGTTGCTGGCCGTATCGATCCGATTGAAGATATCGAAATCATCAATCTTGAGCTTGCTCTGGCCGATCTTGATAGTTGTGAACGTGCTATTCAACGTCAAGCAAAAAAAGCCAAAGGCGGCGATAAAGACGCTAAATACGAAATCACCGTATTAGAAAAATTACTGCCAGTATTCGTTGAAGGCGGCATGGCTCGCGGTGTTGCATTAAGCAAAGAAGAATTAGCAGCAGTTGGCTACTTAAACTTCTTAACCTTGAAGCCAACCATGTATATCGCCAATGTGAGCGAAGATGGATTTGAAGATAACCCATTTTTAGATAAAGTTCGTGAATACGCCGAAGGCGAAAATGCGGTAGTGGTGCCAGTTTGCGCCGCAATTGAATCTGAAATGTCGGAACTTGAAGAAGAAGACCGTGACGAATTCTTAGCTGATCTCGGTATTGAAGAGCCAGGTCTTAACCGTGTTATTCGTTCTGGCTACGAATTATTAGAGCTTCAAACCTATTTTACCGCGGGTGTACAAGAAGTTCGCGCTTGGACAATTCCTGTTGGTGCTACTGCTCCACAATCTGCGGGTAAGATCCACACCGACTTTGAAAAAGGCTTTATTCGAGCTGAAGTGATTGCTTTTCAAGACTTCATCCAATTTAAAGGTGAAAGCGGAGCAAAAGAAGCGGGTAAATGGCGTTTAGAAGGCAAAGATTACATTGTTAAAGATGGTGATGTGGTTCATTTCCGCTTTAATGTTTAAGTTTTTTTAGCTAACAATCTAATAATTTTTTAAAGTCAGTGGTCCCGCCACTGACTTTTTCTTTTTTATTCACTCTGAAAATCGTCAAATCAGATCTGACCAAGAGATATTTAAAACCAGCAGACCCGCAATATAATGGGTGTTTTTGCTTACAAATAACGCTTTTTGTTTAAAAAAAATGCGAACGATTCATTTTAGAAGATTTATTCAAAAAAACTATTGACGCTTGCAGCCCTAATCCGCATAATGCGCTCCGTTCTCGTTACACAGTTAAACGTGTTGAGGCAGAGGTGAAAATCTCAATTTGGCTACGTAGCTCAGTTGGTTAGAGCACATCACTCATAATGATGGGGTCACAGGTTCGAATCCCGTTGTAGCCACCAAATTTTACAAGTTTTGATTTTTTCGAAATTTGACGCTCGATAAAGTAGATTGTCTCCAATCAATTTACTAAGTTTACATCGAGTAACTAGTTGTTGAGTTTATACTTTAACTTCTAGTCACGGTTTTGCGGTCGTGGCGGAATTGGTAGACGCACCAGATTTAGGTTCTGGCGCCGAGAGGTGTGAGAGTTCAAGTCTCTCCGACCGCACCATTGATTCAAAACGTTTCTCCTTGTGAGTTTCGTCTGTTGGGCTATCGCCAAGCGGTAAGGCACTGGCTTTTGATGCCAGCATTCCCTGGTTCGAATCCAGGTAGCCCAGCCATTATTCAAAATGGTAGGTTAGTTAGATAAAGCCATTGGCTTTTGATGACATACCCAAAGAGTTCCCTGAATTCGTTTCAGGTAGCCTAGCCATTATTGAAACAAACTTCACTTTGCGAGGTTTGTCGCTCAAAAAGTATTTTTTACTATTTGAGACTAGAAATTCAGAGGATGGTTAGTTATACTCTCTGGCTCGAAAAGTTACTAAGTAACTTTACAATACAAAATTTGGCTACGTAGCTCAGTTGGTTAGAGCACATCACTCATAATGATGGGGTCACAGGTTCGAATCCCGTCGTAGCCACCATATAAAATACATGTTTTGATTTTTCGAAATGTGTCACTCGATAAGTAAATTGTCTCCAATCAATTTACTTGGCTTATATCGAGTCACTGGATGTTAAGTTTAAATACTTTAACTTCTAGTCACGGGTTTTGCGGTCGTGGCGGAATTGGTAGACGCACCAGATTTAGGTTCTGGCGCCGAGAGGTGTGAGAGTTCAAGTCTCTCCGACCGCACCATTGATCCAAAACGTTTCTCCTTGTGAGTTTCGTCTGTTGGGCTATCGCCAAGCGGTAAGGCACTGGCTTTTGATGCCAGCATTCCCTGGTTCGAATCCAGGTAGCCCAGCCATTTACAACGTTAACAAGATTGCCAATATCTTATTAACTATAAAATTCTTCTTGTAAAAGAAGCGCTGCGGTCGTGGCGGAATTGGTAGACGCACCAGATTTAGGTTCTGGCGCCGAGAGGTGTGAGAGTTCAAGTCTCTCCGACCGCACCATTATCCAATCGAACCCACTTTTTAGTGGGTTTTGTTGTTTCTGGCTTATGCTTATTTTATCTCCTTCTTATTTATCCTCCTTCTGTACTGCTTTGCTAAGGTTTTATTTATGAGATAAACATCTCGAAAATACTTCCCATCACGCATTCCAATTTATCTGAATTTTACGCACCATAAAGCCAATTGATATAAATCCCTCTAATGGATAAACCTATGCTTGTGGAACTGTTAACCCCACCTCAAACCTTATCGCTAATTTTAGGGTGCTATACTCCCACGAGTCCTTATGGCTTGCATCGACTTGACCTCAATAGCGTCACCGGCGAATTACAAGCCAACCTATTAGAGATACCAATCAAAGATCCGTCTTATTTTGATGTTTATCAGTCCCAAATTTATGCCATTTCAGAAGTCAGTGCAGATCATCATCCACAAATTCACCAATACTCACTATGCAAAGTTCAATGTAATAAAACAGGCCAATTTGATATTAGTGGTGATTCACCTTGCTTTATCGCAATGAATGCCCAACACAAACTGGCGACTACCGCTCAATATGGCAGCGGTCATGTGGATGTATTCCAACTCGATGATTCATTAGATTTAAAACAACACCTCCAATCCATAGATAGCACCTCGAAAGCATCAGCACAGCAAGTGTCGCATGCACATCAAGCCATAATCCTAAATCACACTAAAACGCTAGTAAGCGTCGATTTAGGCTTAGATAGGTTGAGTTTTTATCCGTATGACCAACATCATGAGTGTTTTTCAATTCAAAACCGTCAAGAGTTAGACTTAGCGTCAGGCTCGGGGCCAAGACATGTTGAATTTACTCAAGATGAACAATTTGGCTTACTCTTATGTGAAGTGTCGGAGCAATTGATTGCCATTCACGATCAACAGCAACAATGGCAGATAATCAATGCTCAAGCTGCTTTTCCAAATACGGACAATGGACAGGCTGGCGGCGCGATTAAACTGTCACCCGATGAGCGATTTGTTTATCTTTCGGGACGGCGTCAAAATATCATCAGTTGTTTTGCATTTGATAACCAAACTGGAACAGTAAACCATCAATATTCGGTTGATTGTGGTGGTGATTTTCCACGAGATTTTGCCATTTCAGAAAATGGTGAATGGTTAGTCGTGGCCAATCAAAATGATCATAGCGTGGTGAGTTTTAAACGAAATGTATTCGATGGCAGAATTCAACATACCGGACATAGTCTTTTCATTGATATGCCGGTATGTGTCAAATTCTTCGAGGGTTGATATTTAATAACTAAGCCTATAAACCAAGCGCATATTTAAGCACTTGTTTCTTAACGTCGCCGGAATGTTGCGCGGCTTTCAATACCGTATTACGCACCAATTTTAATGGACCGATATCGTTACTAAAGGTTTTATAGAAAAAATCCATTCCCGTTTGCATCAGTAAATTATCGCTGCGGCGGCGTTGTTGATAGTCAATAAACGCTTGTTCAGACTCAAGACCTTTATCAGCAATGGTTTCAAGTAAGGCCCATACATCTTTAAAGCCAAGGTTGACCCCCTGACCTGCCAATGGATTAATAGTATGGGCAGAGTCCCCGACTAACACACATCGTTTAGCAAAGTATTTTTGTGCGTGACGACGAGTCAGAGGAAACGATCCCGCTTGCAATACTTTAATATCACCGAGCTCGGCAGGAAAATGAGTGAGCACTTCCTCACTTAATTTTTCAACCGGCATGTTCTGTAATTGTTTGATTCGCTGTGGCGTGTCATACCACACTAATGAGCCTTGTTCACGCCCATCCGCCAGTGGTGCTAAGGGCAAAAATGAACGTGGACCGGTCGGAGTAAACCATTGCCATGTGGTATCACGTAGAGCATTATTGGCTTGAGGTGGCATTTCGACATTAATCAGCATGCAACGCTGACGGTAATCCCAAGCGGTAATACCAATATTAGTTTGTTGACGCACTTTCGAGTTAGCACCATCGGCTCCCACCACCCACAAAGCTTCTAGAGTCTGACCCGAAGCTAAGACTACTTTGTTGTATGCGTCATTAAATTCGAGGTGATCAAGGCTATCTGGGCAAAATAATTCGAGATTAGGGTATTGCTCAAACTGATGCCACAAACCTAATTGCAACAAGCGGTTTTCAACCATATAACCCAGTTTATCTAAACCAATCTCATCGGCATGAAAGCGAGTGCGACATTCAGGGTGTTCCCAAGTTTCTAGCCCCAAATACGGTAACACTCGTTTAGTCGCAATATTGTCCCATGCGCCAAGTTGCTGCAAAAGATCAACCGATGCTTTTGAGATAGCAGAAACGCGCAGATCCATCGGTTGCGAAGCTTCAAAAGCCAACGGCTCAACCCCCTCAACCAAAGCGACTCGTTTTTTCTGCTTAGCTAGGCCAAGTGCAACCGCGGCACCGACCATACCACCACCAATTACCACCACATCAAACTTAGACATATTTATTCTCATAATCATTAATGATCACATTCTACCCTTTTCCCACTTTCTTGCAGCCATGATGTTCAAATTATTCAACTTTCCCACCGCAATTATCCATAGCATTTTTAGGTCTATTATGCAGAGATTGCTTTGTTACTTCTCCCCCCTAGTCAGGTGAGGTTTAAAGCAGTACAATACGCCGCTGGCTAGATCCCTGTGGCACAAACTGCTTAAATCTAACCAATAATGATGAGCAAAAGCTCAACCCAAAACCGATTTAATACGAGCGAATGTGATAATGAGTAAGAAACTGCTAATTAAAACTTGGGGCTGTCAGATGAATGAATATGATTCATCTAAAATGGCCGATTTACTAGGTGCCGCAAACGGATATGAACTGACCGAAGATCCAGCGGAAGCAGATGTATTACTTTTAAATACATGTTCGATCCGTGAAAAAGCACAAGAAAAAGTGTTCCACCAACTTGGTCGTTGGAAAACATTAAAAGACAAAAAAGAAGGCGTGGTGATTGGTGTCGGTGGTTGTGTCGCCACTCAAGAAGGCGATCACATTCGTCGTCGTGCCCCTTTTGTTGATGTTATATTTGGTCCACAAACCTTGCACCGTTTACCTGAGATGATCAGACAGTCTCAAGCAAAATCCGGTCCAGTAATGGATATATCTTTCCCTGAGATCGAAAAGTTCGATAATCTTCCAGAGCCAAAAGCCGAAGGCCCAACCGCTTATGTTTCGATTATGGAAGGCTGCTCAAAATACTGTACTTATTGTGTCGTGCCTTACACTCGCGGTGAAGAAGTTAGCCGCCCGATGGACGATGTTTTATTTGAAGTGGCTCAACTTGCCGATCAAGGTGTACGCGAAATCCATTTATTAGGTCAGAACGTCAATGCTTACCGTGGACCAACCTTTGATGGTGATATCTGCTCGTTTGCCGATTTGCTGCGTTTAGTCGCCTCAATTGATGGCGTTGATCGCATTCGTTTTACCACCAGCCATCCATTAGAATTTACTGATGACATCGTTGAAGTGTACAAAGATACCCCGGAAGTGGTGAGCTTCTTACACTTGCCAGTTCAAAGTGGTTCAGACCGTATTTTAACGATGATGAAGCGCCCTCATACTGCGATTGAATATAAATCTATCATTCGTAAAGTGCGTAAAGCGCGTCCAGATATTCAAATCAGTTCTGATTTCATTGTTGGCTTCCCTGGTGAAACCAAACAAGATTTCGCCGATACCATGAAGCTTATCAAAGAGATTGATTTTGATATGAGCTTTAGTTTTGTATTCTCGCCTCGTCCTGGCACGCCTGCGGCCGATTTCCCTTGCGATATTCCCGAGCAAGAGAAGAAAGACCGATTGTATGAACTGCAACAACAAATTAACGCACAAGCTATGCGATACTCGCGCTTAATGCTTGGAACGACTCAGCGTATTTTAGTGGAAGGTCCATCGAGAAAAGACTTGATGCAACTGACTGGACGTACCGAAAATAGCCGTTCAGTGAACTTTGAAGGCTCGCCAGATCTGATTGGTCAGTTTGTTGATATCGAAATCACTGAAGTATTGCCAAACTCATTACGCGGTAAATTGGTGCGAACTGAAGCAGAAATGGGCTTACGTTCTGCGGTATCACCAACCGATATGATGAAAAAAACACGCAAAGAAGATGATTTAGGGGTTGTGACTTTCGTTCCTTAACTCCATATCCTTCTATAATGATATAAAAAAGCGGTCAACTTTTTATACCCAAACTAATTGAAGTTGCAGTGAGGCGGTAAGGATACTCATCCCAATGAGCTTAGCTTTTGTAAACAGAGAGCTTGTCTAAGAGATTGGGGTGAGTGATTGTAACCACCTATTGTTTATAAACAACAAAACTGCGACTTCAAGTAGGACGGGGATATTGAACCGCAAAACTCTGAGAGGGACCTAGTGAGTAATAAAATCGTCACACTTGAAATCAACTTAACACCTTCCGACAACCACAGACTTGCCAGTTTATGTGGCCCTTTTGATGACAATATCAAACATCTTGAACGCCGTTTAGGTGTCGAAATTAACCATCGCGGTCATTTTTTCACCATTGTTGGCAAGCCTCATACTGCCGCCGCGGGTTTAGATATTCTTAAAGACTTGTATGTTGATACTTCTCCTATTCGTGGTGTAATTGCCGACATTGAACCTGAAAACATTCATCTTGCGGTGAAAGAATCTGGTATTTTAGAGCAGCAACAAGAACAAGTGATTGAATACGGTAAAGAAGTCTTTATAAAAACCAAAAAAGGCATCATTAAACCTCGCACCCCAAACCAAGGTCAATATTTAGTTAATATTGTGACTCACGACATTACTTTTGGTATTGGTCCTGCGGGTACGGGTAAGACTTACTTGGCGGTTGCGGCGGCGGTAGATGCGCTTGAGCGTCAAGAGATCAGCCGTATTCTATTGACTCGCCCTGCGGTTGAAGCGGGTGAAAAACTCGGTTTCTTACCTGGTGATTTAAGCCAAAAAGTCGACCCTTATTTACGTCCACTCTACGATGCATTATTTGAAATGCTCGGCTTTGAGCGGGTTGAAAAACTGATTGAACGTAACGTGATTGAAGTGGCGCCACTGGCTTATATGCGTGGTCGTACTCTAAATGATGCCTTTATCATTTTAGATGAAAGCCAGAACACCACCGTTGAGCAGATGAAAATGTTCTTAACGCGTATTGGCTTTAATTCTCGCGCCGTGATAACCGGTGATGTGACTCAGATCGATTTACCTCGTGGTGCTCGCTCAGGGCTTCGTCATGCGGTTGAAGTGTTATCGGATGTCAGTGATATAAGCTTTAACTTCTTTATTGCCGATGATGTAGTGCGCCATCCTGTGGTTGCTCGCATTGTTAACGCCTACGAGAAGTGGGAAACCAAAGATCAAAAAGAACGCGATATTATCGACAAACGTCGTCGTAAAGAGCGTGAGCAACGTGAAGCACAAGCCGCAGCGATCTTTAATCATGCTGACAAGACTGCTGGTGTCGATAGTACACCAGCACAGCCAAAGGATTAATCCATGAGCATTGAACTCGATCTTCAAATTGCCGTCGAAAATGACGAATTATTACCACCAGAAGCTCAATTTCAAGAGTGGTTAGACGCGGTGATCCCTTTATTTCAACCGCAAGCGGAATTAACCATTCGGATTGTTGAAGCGGAAGAAAGCCAACAACTCAATCGTGATTACCGTGGCAAAGATAAGCCAACTAATGTGCTATCTTTTCCGTTTGAAGCGCCACCTGGTATTGAGATAGATTTACTGGGTGATTTAATCATTTGCCAACAAGTGGTTGAAGCTGAAGCGAAAGAGCAAAATAAACCTCTGGTAGCACATTGGGCACACATGGTTATACATGGCTCGCTTCATCTGTTAGGTTATGATCATATTGATGATCACGAAGCGGAAGAAATGGAAACCATCGAAACTGAGATCATGCAAAAATTGGGTTTTGACGACCCTTACATCTCAGAAAAAGAATAATTAATAAATAAGCGCGCTATCCGCTGTTGATAGTCATCATGCCAACCACAATACTTCAAGATTCACAATTATTGTGTTTGGTATAACTAAAGAGTAAACATGAACAATGATAACTCACCTTCTCATGCAGAAGGTAAGAACGACAAATCTGAAGGTCCCAGTAGAAAGTCCTTCTTCGACCGTTTAGCTCAAATGTTTCAAGGTGATCCTAAAGATCGCCAAGAGCTAGTGGAAGTGTTTCGAGATTCAGAAGAAAATGATTTAATCGACCCTGATACTCGTGACATGCTCGAAGGAGTGATGGAAATTTCAGAAATGCGTGTACGGGATATTATGATCCCTCGCTCTCAAATGGTCACTATCAGTCGTGATTATGATTTAGATACCCTTGCAACCTTAATTATCGACGCGACTCACTCTCGTTATCCTGTGATTAACGAAGACAAAGATCATGTTGAAGGAATGCTGCTGGCAAAAGATTTATTACGTTATTTGGTGTCAGACAGTACGCCATTTACACTCAATGAAGTATTACGCCCTGCCGTGGTAGTACCTGAAAGTAAGCGTGTCGATCGCTTATTGAAAGAGTTTCGTGAAGAACGCTATCACATGGCGATTGTGGTCGATGAATTTGGCGGCGTGTCCGGTCTTATCACCATCGAAGATATTTTAGAAGAAATTGTTGGCGAAATTGAAGATGAATTTGACGATGAAGAAAGCGCCGATATTCGCCAGTTAAGCAAACATACTTTTTCGGTTAAAGCCTTAACCGACATCGATGATTTCAACGATGCCTTTAACACTACTTACAGTGATGACGAAGTCGATACCATCGGTGGTTTAGTCATGATCAACTTTGGTCACTTGCCAGAACGTGGCGAGTCGGTAGATATAGATGGTTATACTTTTAAAGTGACCGCTTGTGATAATCGCCGCGTCAATCAACTGCAAGTCACCATCCCAAATAACTCAGAGACAAATATTGAACCTGAGACAACCAATAATTAAGAAGCATTAACCGCGAATGATATCAACTTTGATTCAGCGCTTATGGCGGCCTCTTTTGGCCGCTTTTATTGGCGCCACCACCACACTTGCTTTTGCACCTTTTAGTTACTGGCCGATCGCGCTGGTTAGCCCATTCCTGTTACTTTTGCTACTCGATTCACAAACTGCGAAAGCCGGCGCTTGGATTGCCTTTGCTTGGGGTCTAGGTCAATTTGGTACTGGGATCCATTGGGTTCATGTCAGTATCGATACCTTTGGCGGCATGCCTAAAGCGGCGAGCGTCTTCTTAATGACCCTTCTGGTCGCCTATCTTGCCATTTACCCTGCTCTTTTTGGTGGCTTTTTAAACCGTTTTTTCCCGACTAATAATCGTCGTCGTTTATTGATCGCCGCGCCGATATTCTGGTTATTTAATGATTGGTTGCGTGGTTGGGTGTTTACCGGATTCCCTTGGTTATGGTTGGGTTACAGCCAAATCGACAGCCCACTCAATGGCTTTGCCCCTGTTTCAGGCGTAGAGTCGATTACGCTAATGCTATGGATCATTGCCGGCAGCCTCGTGTACGTGTTGCGCAGTCGAAAATGGCAATATCTCGCCGTTCCTGTCGCCATTGTAGGTTTAAGTTATGCTTTAAACCAAGTGCAATGGGTTAAGCTGAATCCGGCCAGTAAAACCTCATTTGCGTTAATCCAAGGTAATATCGATCAAAAATCAAAATGGTTGCCAAGCCACCGCTGGCCAACCTTAATGAAATACACCGATATGAGTCGTGAGAACTGGCAATCTGATATTGTTATTTGGCCGGAAGCTGCGATCCCGGCATTAGAATCAGACTTACCTGCCTTCCTGCAAAACCTTGATACCGCTGCGCGTACTAACAATACCGCGTTGATCACGGGTGTGTTATCGCAAGATGATATGGGTCGCTTTTACAATAATGTCTTAACCCTTGGTAAAGATGGTCAAGGCCCTTACGATTACGATACTGCTAAGCGTTACAGCAAACACCATTTACTGCCCTTTGGCGAGTTTGTGCCATTTGGTGATTTATTGCGTCCGATCGCACCATTTTTTAATCTACCAATGTCATCATTCCAACGTGGTGCTTTTATTCAGCCTAACTTGGTGGCGAACGGCCGTCATTTATTGGCCGCTTTGTGTTATGAAATCATTTTCAGCGAGCAAGTCAGACAAAATGTCACCAATGATACTGACTTTATTCTGACCTTATCAAATGATGCTTGGTTTGGACGTTCTATCGGCCCTATCCAACATATGGAAATTGCCCGCATGCGAGCCTTAGAGTTGGGTAAACCACTCATTCGTGCAACCAATAACGGCATTACCGCGGTAACGGACTACAGAGGCCGTATCACTAAACAAGTACCACAGTTTAAAACCGAAGTGTTAAACGCTGAAGTCACATCTACAACAGGTAATACCCCTTACCGATCTATTGGTTCTTGGTTATTGTACCTGTGGAGTGTTATTGGTTTAGGTGGCGCTTGGTTGCTGCGTAATCGCTATAAGCAACGCTAGGGGTTTGGGTTTAGGTTACTCTTATCGTATTTACCCAAAAACAACTCTGTAAGCAAATAGCAATAAAAAAGGCGGCCTATCACCAATGATGATAGGCTGCCTTTTTGTTACCCGTGATTTTCATACCACGCTATAGATTCGCATGCTTAGGTCTCTTGCTATCACATCGCTTGCTTGATCTTACCCCAGTGACAGTAGTCATTCTTATAAGCCAAGCTGCCCCATAAGGCGTTAGCATTGGCAATATCAATCATAGCTTGCGGTAAATCCATCGCATCTAAATGATGGGTTTGAGGATTATATTGATAAGAACTGACTGGTTTATTGGCCTCAAACACTACCGCTTGATTATCGTTATTCATCCAAGCAAAAGTATCATGGTATTGCATCATGGCACGCAGCTTCGAGGTTTCGATATCTTGGGTTAAATCATGGCCAATCATTGGACCAAAGTTATCAATACCGATCATAGATAATAACGTTGGTGGTAAATCAATCTGACTGGCAATACGGTCATCTTTTTTCGCTTCAACACCACCGCCGAAAATAATCGCTGGAATGTTAAAGTAATCGACCGGCACCGCTTGATCACCGCAAACGCGTGAATCATGATCCGCCACAACCACAAAGATAGTGTCGTCCCAGTAATCTGATGCTTTGGCTTGCTTAATAAACTCACCAAAAGCGAAATCAGAATATTTCACGGTATTTTCGCGCGTCGCTGCAGGCGTGTTATGCAGCTCAATCTTACCTTCTGGATATTCATAAGGAGAGTGGTTGGTGGTAGTAAACACAAAACTAAAGAACGGCTTATCGCTTTTGTTTAACTCGGTAAATTGCTGATGTGCTTTATCATATAAATCTTCATCACATGCGCCCCACGAACCAATAAACTGCGGCTTAATAAAAGTAGGCAGATCTTGAATATCAGTAAAGCCATTGCCCAAACAATAACCCTTCATATTATCAAAATGGCTTTCTCCACCATAAATGAATTGAGTATGGTAGCCCTTATCAAATAGCGTTTGCGCAATGGTGTAGAAATTTTTCTGCCCTTTCGACAATTTTACAATTGCATTGGCCGGTGTTGGTGAAAAACCACTGGTTACCGCTTCAATACCACGAATAGAGCGAGTTCCGGTTGCATATAGACGGGTGAAATACCAACTCTCTTTGAGTATTTCATCTAAATTCGGCGTTAATGGTAAACCGCCCAATCCACCCACAAAACGTGAACCTAAACTTTCTTGCAATAAAATCACCAAGTTTTTTGGCTTACCTTGATAACTGGCAGGACGGCGAACTAGGGTTGGTAATTCAGGATGAATATATTGAGCTTGATCTATATGGGTCGATTGTTGAATAAGATCAATAACTTTGTCTTGCGGCATTTTTGGATAGTAAGAAGACGCATCTTCGTCAGTACGCATTAGCTTAATTGCATACAGAACTGAGTAAGTTGAATTTAGCGCAAAATCATTCATTAAGTGATCATGAGAAAAAGCAATCATAGATGGGTTGATGCCACGATGACCAAAGCTTGAACGAGCCCCAAGCACACATAAAGCTACCGCTACTAAACCTAGCGGTAAACGCCAATACCAAGCAGGACTGGCAATATCAGACACTAACAAGCCAGTAAACCACCAGCCTAAATATAAGGTTAACATCGACACCACAAGGCCAATAAACAGCTCTAATTTATAGCCCGTCCACAGCATACTGAACACTTCTTTCGGGTAAATCAGATATTCAACAAAGAAACGATTGGGGCGAACGTCATACTCATCGATAAAACTTGGGGTTGCGATCTCCATATAGACTAACAACCATAAACCAGCCACAAACCAAATACGTAATGCGGTTAGCCAAACACCACTAATCGCATCAAAGCCAGTAAATAAACAAGTTAATAAACTTGGTAGAATCAGTAGATAACAAAGCGTCACCACATCCATACGCAAGCCAGAAATCAAAATTGCTTTTAAGCCATTGGCTTTTTTAACTCGCTCACGCTTCCAGACGCACAAACAAATACGCGACATAGATAGAAGAATAAGGCCAATAACAAACATGGCAACAACAGGGAATAACACACCGAAGAACGACTTAAAAATTTCCAATATCTGATTCTCTAAATTTTCAAAATGGCGTGCAAAATATCATTTCTATAGGAATCATGTCTACGAAATTTAGATGTTTATCGCAGACATTATCAATAAATAAAAAAATAGGAGCACATCGGCTCCTATTTATGGGTTATGTAGAGTATTTCACTTTACGCTAGATCGACCGTTACAACCGCTTTAACACATTAGCGAGTAAATCAATTCTTGGTTTGATCGAGTCAATTAATAGAAATTCTTTATCCGAATGAAACCCCGATCCCATTGGGCCAAAACCGTCTAAGGTTGGTGTACCGACATTGGCAGTAAAGTTACCATCAGAGCCGCCACCCGCATCTTCCCAGCCATATTGAATATCAAGCTTATCCGCTTCTTCACTAACAATTGTCATCATCACTTGCGTGGCATCCGTTGGTTGCATCGACGGTTTAAAGGTTAAGCGGTTCACTTCCACACTTGCCCCCTTTTCAAATGGCGTTTTGGCCATCGCGCGTAGGGTATCATCAATAATTTGCGCTTCTTCATTGCTCCAAAAACGTAAATCAACCGTCGCCTTGGCAAAATCTGGTACTACGTTAACCACTAAACCGCCTTCAATCACACCCACATTCATAGTGGTACCAGTTTCAAGGTTAACTAAGTTTTTAATCGCCAGCGCCCAATGACTTAATTCATAAATAGCCGATACGCCCTCTTCTAAAGCCGAACCTGCATGCGAGGCTACACCATTAAAGATCAGTTCGTATTTGGCATTACCTTTACGTGAGCGGATCAAGTTACCGCTGGTACGTGCCGCTTCACACACTAAAACACGGCGACTTTTACGCGCCATTTCTTCAATCCAAGTGCGAGAATACAGTGACCCAATTTCTTCATCACAATTTAGTGCCACCACAATCGCCAAGCGATCACGTTCTTCATCGCTCAACTGCTGCAATGCATACCAAGCACTTAAAATGCCCGATTTCATATCCGATGTGCCAGGGCCATAGATTTTTTGCTCATCCAAACTCATCGGACGTTTTGCTACCGTGCCTTCAGGGAATACCGTATCCATGTGGCCACTTAACATCACATCATAAAATTCTGCATTTGGTTTATTGGTTATTTCTAAGCAAGGTCCCGCTTCGTCACTGACATGATGGCGAGTGACGCTAAAACCAATTTGTTCAAACATTGGCGTAAGAATATCGGCTATTTTCGCCACACCTTGCACAGTACGAGTACCACAATCCACATTGACTAAAGTTTCAAGTTGCTGGATATAACGTTGTAAATCAAAAGACTGAGTCATTATCTCACCTCAAAAGAATTAAAAAAAAGCCCACAACTCTCAGCTAGAAAGTCATGGGCATTATCAAAGGTGTATCGGGGTTACGCCATCATTGGCACTAAGAACACCGTACCGATGATCACGGTTGCTAGACCGCAGAATACAGGAACCGAGGTGCGCTTAACCACATCAAACGGACTGATTTTACCCATACCCGATGTCGCCACGATCACCCCAGAAACTGGTGAAATAGTACGACCAAGGTTAGACGCTTGTAGCATTGGGATGATCAAGAACGCAGGGTTAATGCCCATTTTCGCCGCCAGTGATGGCGCAAGTTCAACAAATGCGTAGAAAGAGGCATTACCAGAACCGGTTGCAACCGACGCTGCGACCGTAATGGCGGTTAATAACAACATTAACGCGACCGCACCTGCGCCTGCATTGTTGGCAAGGGCAAGTAGGTTATCAATCGCCCCCATAGACATTAAGCCTTGAGCGAACAAACCAGCACCAACCAATAGCATGACGACGCTTTTAAATGCTTCAGCCATACCTTGATAACACACTTCAAGATCTTCGAGTGCTTTCTTACCATTACAGCGGTTAGAAACATAATGCACCACCGCGCCAATGAAAATTGACAACACCACGATGGTATAAATATCTAATGTTAAACCTTTAATGGTTTGGCCGTTGAATAGGAAAACCCCAAAAATAGGTAAGAATGGCAAAATAGAATAATAAGCTGGAGCGCTGGTATCCATATCTGAAATATCAACTTTCTCCATTGGAGTGTTGTCTTTTTTATCGAGATATTTATTCCAGAAGTACGCCGCAATCGCCATTACAATAATGGCAGAGATAGAAACAGGTAATACAGTTTCAACCGCAAACACATGCAGAGGAATACCTGATTTTTGCGCGGCAATAACCACATCACCAGACGTTGGTGACAAGATGATAGCAGCAGGAGACGCACATACTGCCACAGCGGCTGGACGAGAAATACCCATCGCGGTCATCATTGGGAACAATGTCGCCATCAATAGCACGCCAAGACCAGTAGCAGAGCTTACCGCTAGAGACATCAAGCAAGCGACAATATAAGCCGCAACTAATAAGATATAAGGTGATTTAATAAAAGACAGTGGTTTTGAAAATTGTTTCACCACAATATTATTGGCACCGATATGCGTCATATAAGTCGCAAAGCCACATAACAGCATAATTTGTAGACCTAAACCGCCGCTGTAACTTTGTAATGTCGATTTCAAAAACATCAATGAATCGGTGAAGAAGTTCCCCGTTGATTCCATTCCTTGAGGAAGAACCGAATGGCCAAGAGGTTGTGCGATAAGAAGTAAGAAGGTACCCGCCGCTAATAGCACGCCAGTAGGTTTGTAGCCTTTTACAATGAAATAACCCACTACAACAGTCACAGCAAGACCGATTAATAGTTCTAACATAGTTGTTTGCCTTTTTAAATTATGCGATGTGTTTTGATTAACAATCATCATTTTTAATATTTGTTGGCACACAACCTATCAAATGCCGTAATGAGAAAACTTAATCTTTATCAATTTTTTCTTTGTAACACGAAAATTTATCGATACAAGTGCTTTTTATCAAAAAACACTCATACCAAAACACAAAAAACCGAACACGCCTGTAACAATAAACCTTACAACCACAAACAAAGTAGCAACCTTACTCGTTCAGCATAAATAGTTAAATATTATATTTATGATGAATAGAAACGAGTAATAGTAATGTGAATTAAGGCTTCAATGGCATACGGGTAAAAGCATGATTACCACATTGCATACAAGGGGTGATTTCATGAGGATGGGTGTATTCTTGGCGATGACCGCATTTTTCACACACCAACGCGCCTAAACCAATAATATCGCCCACTTCATATAAGCCTTTATGTTCGATATCTTTAAATACTTCTCGCCATTCAACTTGGGTTCTATCGGTAATTTCAAGTAAACCTTCCCAAATAGATTCAGCAACCACCGTCATAAACGGATCATCTTCGTCCTCTTGGCTTTTTTGGTAGCTGTCTGAAAATTCTTTTAAATCTGATTTTAAATATTGTTGGATCAATGCCATTTCATCTTTGGTCATATCTTTGACTGCATCGAGCATTTCTTTCGGTGTTTCTAATGCTTTTTCAAGCTCTTCGGGTGTTTTCTTCACTCTTTCTAATAATTGTTCTAAAACTTGTTTGTATTCCTGTTGGCGTTTTGGCATAGCGGACTCCTGTCTATTATGATTTGGCTATTGTTGAGTGTCACTGCTTTAAGGTATTCTATGCTGATCAAGTATGGCCTGATCTAACGGATCTCACAAATTTACGAAATCGGATACCCAGATGCAAAAACCAGTAGCGAAATTAAATGAGCAATACAATCCACAAGACATTGAGCAAAAAGTTCAACAGTACTGGAATGACAATAAAATCTTCGAAGTGACTGAAGATGCTGATAAAGAGAAATTCTACTGCCTGTCGATGTTCCCTTATCCTAGTGGACGACTGCATATGGGTCACGTTCGTAACTACACCATTGGTGATGTGATCTCTCGTTTTCAACGCTTGCAAGGTAAAAACGTGATGCAACCAATTGGTTGGGATGCGTTTGGCCTTCCTGCTGAAAACGCGGCGGTAAAAAACAAAACTGCGCCAGCGCCTTGGACTTACGAAAACATTGAATACATGAAAAACCAACTAAAACTATTAGGTTTTGGTTATGACTGGACGCGTGAATTTGCTACTTGTACGCCTGAGTACTACCGCTGGGAACAAGAGTTCTTCACTAAATTGTATCAAAAAGGCTTAGTGTACAAAAAAACCTCTTCGGTTAACTGGTGTCCAAACGACATGACCGTACTGGCCAACGAGCAAGTAGAAGATGGTTGCTGCTGGCGTTGTGACACCCCAGTTGAGCAAAAAGAAATCCCACAATGGTTTATTAAAATCACTGAATACGCTCAAGAGTTATTAGATGATTTAGACAACCTTGATGGCTGGCCTGATATGGTAAAAACCATGCAGCGCAACTGGATTGGTCGCTCTGAAGGGGTTGAATTATCATTTAAAGTCGACGGTCAATCGGATCTCGAAGTCTACACCACTCGTCCAGATACATTAATGGGTGTGACCTATGTGGGCATTGCAGCCGGTCACCCTCTGGCGACTAAAGCGGCGAAAAATAACCCTGAATTGGCTGCGTTTTGTGACGAATGTAAAAACACCAAAGTAGCCGAAGCAGAGCTTGCTACCATGGAAAAGAAAGGCATGGACACTGGCCTTAAAGCAATTCACCCATTAAATGGACGTGAAGTGCCAATTTTTGTCGCCAACTTTGTGTTAATGGATTACGGCACGGGCGCAGTTATGGCGGTTCCTTCGCACGATCAACGTGACTTTGAATTTGCCACTAAATACGGCTTAGATATTGAAGCAGTTATTTTAGATGCTGAAGGTAACCAACCAGACGTTTCTGAAGCGGCGTACACTGAAAAAGGCGCGTTATTTAACTCTGGTGAATTTGACGGTCTTGAGTTCCAAGCCGCATTTGATGCCATTGCTGCCAAACTAGAATCTGAAAACAAAGGCAAGAAAACCGTCAATTTCCGCCTGCGTGATTGGGGTGTATCTCGTCAACGTTACTGGGGCGCACCAATTCCAATGGTCACCACCGATGATGGCGTTGTGCACCCTGTTCCAGCTGACCAACTGCCAGTTATCTTGCCTGAAGATGTAGTGATGGATGGCGTAACTAGCCCAATCAAAGCGGATAAATCGTGGGCTGAAACCACCTTTAATGGTGAACATGCCTTACGCGAAACCGATACTTTCGATACCTTTATGGAATCGTCTTGGTATTACGCTCGCTACTGTAGCCCACAAGCTGACGATATTTTAGATCCTGAAAAAGCCAACTACTGGCTGCCTGTTGATCAATATGTTGGCGGTATTGAACACGCCTGTATGCACCTATTGTACTCGCGCTTTTTCCATAAATTGTTGCGTGATGCCGGTTATGTCACTTCAAGCGAACCATTCAAACAATTGCTTTGCCAAGGTATGGTACTCGCAGATGCTTTCTACCACACCAATGAGAAAGGCACCAAAGAATGGGTTGCACCAACTGACGTAACGGTTGAACGTGATGGTAAAGGTCGCATTGAAAAAGCGGTTGATGATCAAGGCCGAAATGTTGAACACTCGGGCATGATCAAAATGTCTAAGTCAAAAAACAACGGCATCGACCCACAAGAAATGGTCAATAAATACGGCGCCGATACTGTGCGTTTATTTATGATGTTTGCTTCGCCCGCTGACATGACACTCGAGTGGCAAGAATCTGGTGTAGAAGGCGCAAACCGCTTCTTGAAACGCGTTTGGAAACTAGTGGGTGAACATACAGCCCAAGGCGATAGCTTTGCACTTGATCTGGCCTCTTTAACTGGTAACCAAAAAGCGCTGCGTCGTGATGTGCATAAAACCATTGCTAAAGTGACTGATGATATCGATCGTCGTCAAACCTTTAACACCGCGATTGCCGCCATCATGGAATTAATGAACAAACTGGGTAAAGCGCCTCAAGCCAATGAGCAAGATCGCGCCATCCTAGATGAAGCATTAAAAGCAGTGGTTCGCATGCTGTACCCAATCACTCCACATATCTGTTTTGAAATGTGGGCAGCATTAGGTGGCGAAAAAGTCGATACCTGTGACTGGCCAACTTTTGATGAAAAAGCTTTAGTTGAAGATGAAAAGCTTATCATTGTACAAGTGAACGGTAAGCTGCGAGCTAAACTGACCGTGGCTGCCGATGCAACTAAAGAAGAAGTCGAAGCGCTTGGTCTGGCTAACGAGCATGTGATTAAATTCACCGATGGTTTAACCATTCGTAAAGTGATTTATGTACCGGGTAAACTTCTCAACCTAGTCGCAAACTAATTTAAAAATTAAAGCGTAAGTAACCAATACACGGTTATTTACGCTTATCTTATACATTTTTGTCACTTTTGCTTTAACATTGATGAAAGTGCATAAGATAAGCTTTTCAAATTCATACCCCAAAATTGAAACTGTCGTTTCAAGGAAATCGGGGATATAACACTGCCACAGAGGGATAACTTGGTGACACGTTTGTTTTCTAAATTCCATTTTCGTCTTTTGATCATTGCCGCATGTGCAATGATGAGTACTGCGTGTAGCTTCCATTTACGTGGGGATTATCTTCTGCCTGATGATGTCAAAACCATTTCTGTCACCAGTTTTGATGACTACGGCATGATCACCCGTGAAGTAAAAAAACAATTATTGATGAATGGGGTTAAGATCGTGCCACCGGCGAAAAACGTTTCTAACCTACACGTATTAAGTGACAGCGATAGTGATCGCACGTTATCTCTTTATCAAAATGCGCGTGCCGCCGAATATGAACTGAGCTACAACACCAGTTATATCGTCACGGTTCCAGGTTATAACCCGAAAGCTTACAGCGTACATGTCACGCGTAGTTACCTTGATAACCCAATGGCAGCGTTGGCTAAATCTGTCGAAAAAGATCTGATTTTAGATGAAATGCGCGTACAAGCTGCCGAACAAATGTTACGTCAAATGGCAACACTCCAAACTCAGCTAATCCCTGTTGGAGCTGAAGATGCAACACAGCCAAAAGACTTCCCAACCAATATTGATGATACTCAGCCGACGACTCAAGATTTAGACAACGGGGTGCAACAAACCAGCACAACCGAAGCTATAGCCAATAGCGAAGCTCGATAATCACCATGCGTATTTTTGCCGATAAATTAGAGCAACAATTATCTCGTCAGTTGCATAACGTTTACCTCGTTATGGGCAACGAACCACTATTACTACAAGAAAGCCGAGATTTAATTAATCAAGCAGCCAAGCAAAAAGGTTTCTTAGAAAGACATCGCTTTTGTCTGGATAAGCAACTTAATTGGGAGCAGATATACGACTGCTGCCAAGCGTTAAGTTTATTTTCAAACCAACAGATCATCGAATTAGAGATACCTGAAACCGGAGTGAGTACCGCTTCAGCCAAAGAGTTAGCTAATTTAGCAACGCAATTAAATCCCGATATTTTATTGATCATTATTGCCAATAAACTGACTCGCGCTCAAGAAAATGCTAAATGGTTTAAAGCCATGCATGCTCAAGGCGCGTTGGTGTCATGCAACAGCCCTGAATTACGCTATCTGCCACAATTTGTTCAGCAACGCTGCCGCAAACTGAAATTATCTCCCGATGCAGAAGCGATTCAAATGCTATCTCAATGGCATGAAGGCAATTTATTGGCATTAGCACAAAGCCTTGAAAAACTGGCACTGATCTACCCGGACGGAAAACTCACATTATTGCGGGTTGAAGCGGCGCTCAGTCGTCATAATCATTTCACCCCATTCCAATGGACCGATGCCTTATTGACAGGTCAAGCCAAGCGAGCACAACGGATTTTGCGTCAATTGGAAGCGGAAGGACAAGAAGCGATTATTTTATTGCGTACTGTACAAAGAGAGCTGTTCTTATTACATGAAATGCAACAAGCCTTAGCAGCACGACAATCAATTGGTCATATTTTTGATCAACATCGGATCTGGCAAAATAAGCGCCCTTTTTACACCGCTGCACTACAACGACTTAATTCATCGCAATTACGACAACTTATTCAGCAACTCACTACATTAGAATTGACGGTCAAAACAACCTTTAGCCAAGACAGCTGGCTCCAATTAGCCCTGCTTTCTTTAGCATTTTGTTTGCCTGAAAATAACGTGAGCATGCCAAACTTATAGTCTATTTAGGTGCCATACCAAGCATAAACAACGCCTTTCGCTATAATTATCCATGTTATTCTTAACGACTTTTTATTACTATTGCACCGCAGCGCAACTTAATTTGCGTGACTATTATTAAATAAATGAGGTTTCACTTTGCAAATCAATGAACTAAAAGCTTTTTTAGCCGACAAAGCCGACGACATGAAAGCCGAAGATATGATCACTTTGGATGTCACGGACAAATCAAGCGTGACGGATTTTATGATTATCTGTACTGGCACCTCTAAACGTCACGTCGCTTCTATCGCTGAAAATGTTGCAAGTGAAGCCAAAGAAGCCGGTGTAGCAGTATTAGGTATGGACGGCGAAGAAGAAGGTGAATGGGTTGTCGTCGATCTTGGTGATGTGATGGTGCATGTGATGCAACCACAGTATCGTGAATTATATCAATTAGAGAAGCTGTGGAGTTAAAACTACACCTTTAATTCAACATAAATGAGTATGCTTTCTCTTGACTAAACCGAGCATGCTCATTGATACCCCGTCATACCTGATTATACAAAACACTACGGAATCATCGCCATGAAGATCCAACTCATTGCCGTCGGAACCAAAATGCCTAAATGGGTTGAAACTGGTTTTCATGAATACCAACGACGCTTTCCGAGTGATATGCCATTCGATCTTATCGAAATATCGGCCGGAAAACGTGGTAAAAATGCTGATATCGCGCGTATTTTACAAAAAGAAGGCGAAGCGATGTTGGCAGCAGTACCTAAAGGCAACCGCATTGTTACATTGGATATTCCAGGAAAACGTTGGGACACACCAGAGCTGGCTGCGCAATTAGATGCCTGGAAACTTGATGGCCGTGATGTTTCTATTTTAATTGGAGGCCCTGAAGGGTTAGCGCCAGCATGTAAAGCAGCAGCCGATCAAAGTTGGTCATTATCGCCACTGACGCTACCACATCCACTAGTTCGCGTGATCATGGCCGAAAGCTTATACCGCGCTTGGAGCGTAACCGCCAATCATCCTTACCACCGAGAATAATCTAGAATGAGACGTAGACGTAGCCAAATACGTGATTATACCGCTGAAGCTCAACTCTTTACTCGCCGTGCAATCGTGGCGTTTATTGGTATCTTAGCTTTGGTTGGGATCTTGCTCGCCAATTTGTATTACATCCAAGTAGAGCAATATCAAGACTACAAAACACGCTCAAATGATAACCGTATCAAGATCGTTCCGATCGCGCCAAATCGTGGTCTTATCTATGATCGTAACGGAAAATTACTGGCCTCTAACCGCCCTGTTTTCAGCTTGGAAATCACCCCTGAAAAAGTAAAAGATTTGGATAAAACCATCGCCGAACTGCGTAAAATTCTTCCTATTACTGACGAACAAATTGAAGCATTCCAAAAAGAGCGCCGTCAAACCAGACGTTTTAAATCGGTTCCTATTCTGACCCAACTCAGCGATGAAGATGTGGCCAAAATTTCGGTGCAGC
This sequence comes from Vibrio sp. S11_S32, assembly GCF_014694465.1. Taxonomy (NCBI): domain Bacteria; kingdom Pseudomonadati; phylum Pseudomonadota; class Gammaproteobacteria; order Vibrionales; family Vibrionaceae; genus Vibrio; species Vibrio sp. S11_S32. Next base: position 201,034 of record NZ_JAAUWS010000001.1, read on the forward strand.
AATACAAATTTCCAGGGGTTGAAGTGACGGCAGCATTGAAGCGCTACTACCCTTATGGCTCCACTCTAACTCATGTTTTAGGTTATGTTTCTCGCATCAACGATAGAGATATTCGCCGCTTAACCGAAGAAGACAAAATCTCCAATTACCAAGATACTCATGATATCGGTAAATTAGGCATTGAGCGTTATTACGAAGATGTTTTACATGGGACATCCGGCTATCAAGAAGTTGAAGTCAACAGTCGTGGACGCATCATCCGCACCTTAAAATACGTACCGCCCATTCCGGGCAAAGATATTGTGCTCAATTTGAATATCGACTTACAACAATATGCCTTCCATTTAATGGACCACCGCCGTGGTGCGATCATTATTCTGGATCCCAAAGATAATGGTGTGTTGGCCATGGTCTCAAGTCCTAGTTACGATCCTAATGCGTTTGTGCATGGGATCAGTAGTAAGGCATATAGCAAATTACTAAACGATCCTAACCGTCCATTGGTAAACCGTGCCACGTTAGGCATTTACCCACCCGCATCAACGGTAAAACCTTTAATTACAGTGGCGGCGTTAACCGAAGGGGTGATCACTCCACAAACCACTCGTAATGATCCGGGTATTTGGTATATTCCTCATGCACGCAACCACAAAGGTTACCGTGACTGGAGCCGCTGGGGACATGGGGTAGTGAATGTCAGAAAGGCACTAGAAGAATCGGTCGATACCTTTTTCTATCAAGTGGCGTTTGACCTTGGCATTGATCGTCTTTCAACTTGGATGAATAAATTTGGTTATGGTGAACTCACCGGTATCGATCTGCATGAAGAAAGCAGCGCTAACATGCCAACCCGCGACTGGAAACTTGCTCGTCATAGGGTCCAGTGGTATCAAGGCGACACTATTCCGGTAGGTATAGGGCAAGGTTATTGGACCGCCACTCCAATGCAAATAGCTAAAGCATTATCGGTGTTAGTCTCACATGGTAAAGTGCGCGCGCCGCATTTACTGCGTGCCACCATAGATAAAACCCAACCAAACCCAAAACCTGTTTTAAGCCCGATCAAGACATTCCCATCGATTACAGGGGTAAAAGAGTCTACTTGGAATATAGCGGAAGAAGGCATGCACCTTGTCGCAACCGGCAGTCGTGGTACCGCCCGACGCGCATTTTATGGCACTCCATATCAGCCAGCGGTTAAATCAGGGACTGCGCAAGTCTATGGCTTAAAAGAAGGTGAAAAATACAATGCCAGTGAAGTGGCGGAGCACTTACGAGACCATGCATTATTAATGGGATTTGCACCACTTAAAAAGCCACAAGTCATCGTTTCCATGGTATTTGAAAATGCGGGCGGCGGCTCCAAAGTCGGCGGCCCGGTAGCACGAAAAATCTTCGATCACATTATCTTAGGTAAAGACCAAGACGAATCCGCTAAGGATAAAAAATAATATGGGTATGAACTTATCAAACGGCAAAAATCGCTCTTTTTTTGAACGACTGCATATCGACCTACCTTTATTACTCGGGATCCTACTTTTAATGGGGATTGGGCTGGTGATCATGTACAGCGCCAGCGGTCAAAATCCCGAGATGATGGATCGCCAAGCAATGCGTATGCTGCTATCTCTTGGTGTGATGTTATTTTTAGCGCAAATCACCCCAAGAACCTTTGAATCATTAGCGCCTATTTTATATGTCATGGGCGTTGTCTTATTACTGGGAGTACTTTTCTTTGGAGAAAGCTCTAAAGGCGCACAGCGTTGGTTGGACTTAGGCGTCGTACGTTTTCAGCCTTCCGAATTACTCAAACTCGCGGTACCTTTAATGGTGGCTCGTTTCATTGGTAAACAAGCCCTACCGCCGACGTTTAGAACCTTAGTCATATCTCTGGTTCTGGTTTTTGTCCCGACCATTTTAATCGCCAAGCAACCGGATCTTGGTACTTCAATATTGATTGCCGCATCGGGTATTTTTGTTATTTTCTTAGCCGGCATTAGTTGGAAGATCATTTCAACAGCGGCAATAACCGTTGGCGCTTTTATTCCAATTTTATGGTTCTTCTTAATGCACGAGTACCAAAAAGTGCGAGTGAGAACCTTATTTAATCCAGAGTCCGATCCTCTTGGCGCCGGTTATCATATTATTCAAAGTAAAATCGCAATTGGTTCGGGTGGCCTAACCGGTAAAGGTTGGCTGCATGGCACACAATCACAACTTGAGTTTGTACCCGAGCGTCATACCGACTTCATTTTCTCAGTGATCTCAGAAGAATGGGGCATCATAGGCGTCAGTATTTTACTGGCGGTGTATTTATTTATTATTGCGCGCGGCTTATATCTTGCCACTCAAGCACAAACCGCTTTTGGTCGCATGATGGGTGGCAGTATTGTTTTAAGCTTCTTTGTATATGTATTTGTCAATATGGGCATGGTCAGTGGTATTTTACCCGTGGTCGGTGTACCTTTGCCATTAATCAGTTACGGTGGTACTTCCATGGTGACACTATTGGCAGGTTTCGGTATCTTAATGTCGATTCATACTCATCGTAAAATGCTTTCAAAGGCGAACTAAATTAATGACACTGACGATATATCTTAAACGTTTGACTAGCTATGCACTAATTAGCGTGCTGTTGATTTTAGCGGGCTGTTCTTCATCAAACGATCGCTATAAGCTAAGTGATGATGTAGCACCACAAAAGCCCCTTTCTGTCTCTCATGTGGAAGACGCGCATCCTCGCTATGAACCTTTTAGTCGTAGTGGCAACCGTGATTACACTTTGCGTGGAAAAGATTATAAGATCGTTAAAGAGACTAAGGGCTTCACCCAAACCGGTTATGCGTCTTGGTATGGCAAAAAATTTCATGGCCATTTAACCTCTAACGGCGAAGTGTATGACATGTATTCGATGTCGGCTGCGCATAAGACCTTGCCAATCCCAAGCTATGTCAGAGTCACCAATACTGACAATGGCAAAACCGTGATTGTGCGAGTCAACGACCGTGGTCCTTTCCATGAAGGTCGCATTATTGATTTAAGTTATGCTGCTGCCTACAAACTTGGTGTGTATCAAGCGGGCACCGCGCCGGTAAAAGTGGAATACATCACTACGCCAAAAACCAAAGTCGATCAAGCCTATTCTAAAGATGAATACCTGATCCAAGTGGCTGCCATCTCTAATAAAAATAAAGCGGAAACTTTAGCCAAACAACTTGGTCAAACCTACTCAGCACCTTATAGCGTTGTTACTCAAAACAAAATAAATCGCATTATGCTTGGGCCGTGGAAAGATCAAGACGCTGCCAATGCGGCGCTACTCAAACTACAAAGTTCAGGCTATCAAACTGCATTTATGAAACACCAAACACGAAAATAAGCAATTGAGTTTTATTTTCATTTTAGAAAAACACAATCCATATCTGATTTACGCAAATGAATCTGCTAAGATACGGACAGTTTACGTCCACCTATACTAATAGATGCCTATATCTCATGAAAAATACTGCTAAATATCTAAAGACTATACTCATCCCATCATTGGCATTATCAGCATCGCTTATCTCGGCGAGTGCTTTAGCTTCTGATCCTATTGTTGTACCGAATGCTCCTAATATTGCCGCGGCTAGTTATATTTTAATGGACTACCATTCAGGTAAAATTTTAGCTGAAAAAAATATGGATGAACGTCGTCACCCAGCCAGTTTAACTAAAATGTTAACTAGCTACGTGATCGGTCAAGAAATTAAATCCGGTAGCATTTCTCGTGATGACGATGTTGTCATTAGTAATGCAGCTTGGGCGAAAAACTTCCCTGATTCATCAAAGATGTTCATTGAAGTAGGTAAAACCATCAGCGTTGATTTGTTAAACCAAGGCATCATCGTTGATTCAGGTAATGATGCTTGTGTTGCAATGGCTGAACATATTGCTGGTTCGCAAGATGCATTTGTTGATTTAATGAATCAATGGGCACAAAAGATTGGCATGAAAAATTCACATTTTATGAACGTTCATGGTCTTGATAACGATGAGCACTACTCAACTGCCCACGATTTAGCTATTTTAGGTGCAGCACTTATTCGCGATGTGCCAGAAGAATACAAAATCTACTCGCAAAAATCATTTACCTACAACGGCATCACCCAATATAACCGTAATGGTCTACTTTGGGATAAAAGCATGCACGTGGATGGCATTAAAACCGGTCACACCAGTGGTGCAGGTTATAACTTAGTCACTTCAGCAACTGAAGGCGATATGCGCCTAGTATCGGTTGTAATGGGCACTAAAACAGAAAATGCGCGTAAAGCAGAAAGTAAAAAACTACTTCAATTCGGCTTCCGATTCTTTGAAAGCGTTTCACCACATAAAGCTGGCGAAGAGTTCGTTAAAGAGAAAATCTGGATGGGCGATAAGAGCGAAGTCTCTTTAGGTGTGAGCGAAGATACCCATGTCACCGTGCCTCGTGGTCAAGCGAAAAACTTAGCCGCTAGCTTTGTTCTTGATAAAGAATTAAAAGCACCACTTAAGAAAGGCCAAGTGGTGGGTAAATTGTTCTACCAATTAAATGGTAAGGATGTCGCTCAATACCCACTAGTTGCACAAGAAGACGTAAAAGAAGGCGGTATTTTCAGCCGTTTAGTTGATTACGTAGTGTTATTATTTAAAAGCTGGTTCTAAACATTCCACTTAGAATAAATGATTCGCTTTATTAAAAAAGTCACTTCGGTGGCTTTTTTTCGATCACCCCCTTGATAATCGATCACATCGTTATTACATATAAGCTCATAAAGTTGTGATCTCACACTAATAGCATTATTATTTCGCCATACAAGCTCAATGTTTTATTTGGAGTCCCCCATGCAAGAACAAGCAACCCTAAAAGATTTACTTGAATTCCCGTGCAAATTTACCTTTAAAGTCATGGGCTATGCCAAGCCAGAGCTACCAGATCTGATCCTTGCAGTGATCCAAAAACATGCACCGGGTGATTACAGTCCAAGTGTGAAACCTAGCGCAAAAGGCACTTACAATGCGGTATCGGTTAGTATTACTGCCACATCGATTGAGCAAGTAGAGATACTGTATAAAGAATTAGGCGAGATCGACATCGTGCGTATGGTGCTTTAAGTCTAAGCCTGAGCTTATGGGTCGCTAGACTCACTTTCTACACTATAAAATAACCCCTTATCGTTGACCTCTAGTGACGCCAACTAAAGGGGGTTATAATACGCCAAAACTTATACCCGTCGTACTTGAGTATAGATAATCAGTATCACCCTCTCTTTTTACATGGAAGCCGACTAAACAGTCGGACGGATTAAGGATAAACGAGGTATGCAGCATCAAGCCGATCCAACCATCAATCACAGTCCGGTTACTGGCCCACTTGAACAACAATTGATCGTTCGCCAACTAGGTAGGCAAGACTACGCGCCTGTCTGGCAAGATATGCACCAATTTACAGATCAACGTGATAGCTTAACCCCTGATGAAATCTGGTTGGTTGAGCACAACCCTGTATTTACTCAAGGCCAAGCAGGTAAACAAGAACATTTACTCAATACTGGCGATATCCCAGTGGTGCAAAGTGACCGTGGCGGTCAAGTGACGTACCACGGCCCAGGTCAAATCGTGGCTTATTTCTTGATCAATTTACGCCGCAAAAAAATTGGTGTGCGTGAATTGGTCACGCATATCGAAAATATTGTGGTTGAAACTTTAGCCAATTTTGATATTGATTCTACTGCCCATCCTGACGCACCAGGCGTTTATGTTGGCGAGAGAAAAATATGTTCTCTGGGTTTACGTATTCGCAAGGGGTGCTCTTTTCATGGACTAGCCCTTAACGTTAATATGGATCTTACCCCTTTCCTTCGCATCAACCCTTGTGGCTACGCGGGCATGGAAATGGTACAAGTGAAAGATGTTAACGGCCCAGATAGCGTACCTGAAGTACAATCTATTTTAATCAAAAAAATTACCGAGTTACTTGGTTACGACCAGGTTGAATACACCCACAAAAGCATAAGCTTTGATAAGTAGGTAGCATGAGCAAACCAATTCAAATGGAACAAGGCGTTAAATATCGTGACGCGGATAAAATGGCACTCATTCCCACCAAAACCGTTGTGGTAGAAAAAGCCGAGGTTTTGCGTAAACCTGAATGGATGAAAATCAAACTGCCATCCGACAGTACCCGCATTAAAGAAATCAAAGCGGCGATGCGTAAAAATGATCTTCATTCTGTGTGTGAAGAGGCCTCATGCCCTAACCTTGCCGAATGCTTTAATCACGGCACCGCAACTTTTATGATTTTAGGCGCGATTTGTACTCGCCGTTGCCCGTTCTGTGATGTTGCTCATGGTCGCCCTAATGCACCAGAAAGCAACGAACCGCAAAAACTGGCTCAGACCATCAAAGATATGAAGCTAAAATATGTGGTGATCACCTCGGTTGACCGTGATGATTTACGCGATGGCGGAGCCAAACACTTTGCTGAATGTAATAAAGCCATTCGTGAACAAAACCCACACATTAAGATCGAAACGTTAGTACCCGATTTCCGTGGTCGTATGGATGTGGCTCTGGATCTTATGCACGATAATCCGCCAGATGTATTTAACCACAACCTTGAGACTGCGCCGCGCCTATATCGCCGTGCTCGTCCAGGCGCCAATTACAAATGGTCACTGCGGTTGCTGCAAAAATTCAAACAGCAGCACCCTGATATTCCGACTAAATCTGGCATCATGATGGGACTTGGAGAAACTAAAGAAGAGATCGTCGAAGTCTTAAAAGATTTACGTGCACATGGCGTGACGATGCTAACCTTGGGTCAATATCTGGCGCCTAGCCGTCATCATCTTCCGGTTGAACGTTATGTTCCGCCATCTGAATTTGATGAATTAAAAGATATAGCACTTGATCTTGGCTTTACTCACGCCGCTTGTGGCCCATTTGTTCGCTCTAGTTACCATGCAGACATGCAAGCACAAGGCATTGAAATAAAATAGATTTATCGTTAATTGAACACTAAAAAGGCGAAAGGTATTATCTATCTTTCGCCTTTTTTCAATTTTTTTCATTTAATTTTGAACTTATCTAAAAAAGCCGAGTCCTATTATATGTAGCAAGCAAGATTCTGGTTTTGGTTACAGGCCGTCAAGTTAACCAAAACTTATCCTACTTCTGCTTTTTCATATTAATTCCTAAAATTGTTTTATGCCCAAATCGTTTTGATTTGGGCTTTTTTTTGTCCATTTGATTTTAAGTTTAATTACGGATCAAGTAATCCGCTTTTCCTACCCACTTATAGCTGGTTAGCTCTTCTAAGCCCATAGGACCGCGTGCATGCAACTTCTGGGTCGATACTGCAACTTCGGCTCCTAGACCAAACTGAGCACCATCAGTGAAGCGTGTAGAGGCATTAACATACACAGCCGCCGAACCTGCTGAATTAATAAATAACTCAGCATTACGTAACGACTCGGTCATGATGGCATCGGAGTGACTGGCGTTATGTACTTGCATATGCTCAATCGCTTCAGCAATATTTTTCACTACTTTAATGCCTAGCGTGTAGCTTAACCATTCGGTATCAAAATCGCCGTCTACTGCATCACGTTTGTTATCGGCTTGCTTTAAAAAAGCTTTGGCGCTATCGGCAACCACAAAAGTCACTTGTTGATTGATTTTATCCGTCAGCTGCGATAAAAATTCCGCCGCGACGCTTGCATGCACCAACAAAGTATCCAATGAATTACACGCTGATGGACGCTGCGCTTTTGAATTTTCAACCACAGCCACTGATTTGGCTAAATCGGCACTATCGTCGATATAGATATGACTGATACCAAAGCCGCCAATGATCACAGGAATGGTGCTGTTTTCTTTGCACATTTTATGCAAACCCGCGCCACCACGAGGAATGATCATATCGACATAATCATCTAACTTTAATAATTGTGAGACTAATTCACGATCCGGTTTTTCAATATATTGCACTGATGCGGCAGGTAATCCGGCTTTTTCTAACGCCACTTGGATCACTTTCACCAGTTCCATGTTCGAGAAAAAGGTTTCTTTACCACCACGCAAAATACTGGCATTACCGGTTTTAAGACACAGTGCGGCAATATCAATGGTCACATTAGGGCGAGCTTCATAGATCACCCCAACCACCCCAAGAGGGACGCGACGACGCGCTAATGACATGCCGTTTTCGAGCATTTTACTGTCAATTTCACTGCCAACCGGATCGTTCAAACCAATCACATTACGTACATCTGCCGCGATATCCGCTAAACGTTGTGGGTTGAGTAATAAGCGGTCAAGTAGCGCATCGGTCAAACCGGCAGCGCGACCTAGTTCAATATCTTTCGCATTCGCCGCTAAGATGGCGGTGGCATTACTTTCAAGTTCATCGGCAATAATAGCCAGAGCATTATTTTTTTGCGCGGTAGGCGCGGTTGCTAATTGAAATGAAGCTTTTTTGGCCGCTTGGCCCATCTTGATTAAGTCCACAATTTTTCCCTAATTTGATTGTATTCTCGCCAGCAACAGCCTGACGTTTTATTCCTGGATCACCACCAGATCATCCCGATGAATAATGGTGGAACCATACTCATATCCTAGGATTGCTTCAATATCTTTACTATGCATACCAATCACTTGCTCTAATTCGCAATTGGAATAACTCACAATACCTTTGGCCAGTAATTGTCCGACTTGATCACGCAGACGAACCACATCACCCCGCGAGAAATTTCCTTGTACTCCGGTAATGCCTTTGGCCAATAAACTGCTACCACGCTCAATCACCGCTTTGGCCGCGCCAGCATCAATCACCAAATCACCAACCGAAGCAGGGCCGGCTAAAATCCAACGTTTCCGATTTTCTAGCGATTCTTGCAGTGGTAGAAAGCGTGTGCCTTGCGGGCTGTCGCTCAATGCATCTAAAATCACATTCGGGCTACTGCCTGCGGCAATCACCACCTCAATACCAGAACGACGAGCAATGTCTGCCGCTTGCAGTTTAGTTGCCATACCGCCCGTGCCTAACGTAGTGCCACTGCCACCGGCAATTTGACGTAATGTTTCATCAATGGTTTTAACCTCACGGATCAGCTCCGCATTAGGGTCTTTACGCGGATCGGCAGTAAAAAGCCCCGATTGATCGGTTAATAATAATAATTTGTCTGCGCCACATAAAATCCCCACTAACGCCGATAAGTTATCGTTATCGCCAACTTTAATTTCTGAAATCGATACCGCATCATTTTCATTCACGATCGGGATGATCCCTTGCTCCGTTAATGCATTGACGGTATCTCGCGCATTAAGAAAACGCCCACGATCTTTTAAATCGGCGCGGGTTAGTAGCATTTGACCAATTTTAATATCGTAGAGCTCAAACAAGGATTCCCACACTTGAATCAAACGACTTTGACCAACCGCGGCTAGCAATTGCTTACTCGCCATGGTATTCGGTAAGGCGGGGTAATCAAGATGTTCACGTCCTGCGGCGATCGCGCCAGAAGATACCACCACCACTTTGTGGCCTTGTTGTTTGAGGATCGCGCATTGGCGAACCAGATCAACCATACGCGCTTTATTGATTTTCAGCGATCCGCCAGTCAGTACACTAGTACCAAGCTTAACCACTATCGTATGAGATTTATGCTGTGTTTGAGCAGACATGGATTTCCTGTCAAAGGTTAACGTTAAGGTGAAAACACCTATATTAGATATACCCTTTGTTTTATCAATACAAACCGAATTTCACAAGCAGAAAAGGCGCAACAATGCGCCTTTATTGAGAATATTTCGAGCTAAGAGCTAAAAAACAACCTATCACACTCGATTATGCTTTTTATTAAGACTCAGTTGCGACGGAATCTTGATGTGAACTAATGGTAAAACCGTATTGAGTCACCAATACAGCTTCAATTTTTTTATGAAAGGCGTCCAGTGTGCGCTCGACTTCTGGTTGCGCATTGTTTGGAACCGAAAGATCAAGCCATTGTCCTTTTTCGTCATATTTGCCATAAGAGTAATTGGCCACAAAATTTTGCTCAACGCGCTCGAGCTTTAACCACCATCCCCAAAACTCTCGTAATTCTGGTGATTTGGTTTCATCAACACAAACTGATAAACAATCAAATAAATACAAGCCAGGCTGGCAATCTGATTCCCTCAAGTAAGGCCCCACAGCCCTTAAAGCACTCAATAGACGAAAATGTGTTGGACCCGTAGCAATATCGGTCATAGTGTTTCTCCCTTTTCTTATTATTATTTGATGCAATCATTTGCTGCATCAATCATTTACATCCATGTTAACGGTTTACTTATACTTGTCACTACTTAAGCGCATCTTTTAACCAATCAACTGCAATTTTGAGCGCTTGCTCATACCCTTGGTGAATTGACTTGCTACTCAATTGCATCGCTTTACCACCTTGGCTGAAACGAGCAACACTTTGATTATCTTCTTTACTGCCGACCGGATCCCCCTCTAAACCCAAGGCTAAAATAGGCACTGGCGTGCTACGACTGGATAGGATCCCTTGCGATTTCAAAGACCAAGCGCTCATCTGCTTGGCTAAACTTGGAATATCTATCGCTTTTTTACCTAGACGCGATGCTAGGGTATCAATATGCATTTTGGGCATTTGGGCAAATTTATCTGGTGTAGATAGTAAACCATGAATAGGCGCCCCGAGTGAGACGCAAGCGTGCACCTTCTCTTGCTCTAAAAATGCCATTCTGGTCAGTATATTGCCACCAAAACGTAAGCCTAATAAACCAACTTTAAAATGATCGACCCAAGGAATATTGCGTAACTCATGCAATACCGCGCGATGTAGCCGACAAGAATCTTCGGTTAACTTCCAGTTGGTGTTACTGCCAATACCTGGCATATCTATGGTTAACATCGCGATTTCATGCTCAGCAAGATAATCACGGAAAATACGCCACATATCGGTTTGTAAACTATCAATACCGGCACAAACAATCACAACGGGTAATGGTCGTTCGGTATGAGGAAGGTGTAAGTTCGCTTCAATTTTTTTATTTTCAAAAGGGATCGACAGTTTTTTAGTTATATATTGACTGTGTTCCATCGCTTCTGAGTAGGCTTTATTCACCAAAATTTGTGCTTGTAGCGATAAGGTATCGGTATTCAAATGAGGGTAGCTGGCGATACTGAAACATAAACTGGCGAGATACCATTGATTGGAAGCCCCTTCCCTTTTTAATCCATTGGCTTTTATTTGGTGTGACATGCCTTGCTGTGTCCACTCATAAGACCAATTTCCTGGGCGGTAACCGGCAATGGTATCCAACCAAGACGAATCTTGGTGATGATTAGCCGAGCTTGCGATTCGAGCGAGCACTGATTCTGTTTCAATCGGATCCAATCCTTGCCAACTCCATTGCACCCGACGCAAGGTTCGATACCAAGCGCTTTGCGTTCGCTCTTGAGTTGCCTCTAATAAGGTTTGGCTCTCAGACAAGTATTGAACCAAACTGGAAGTTTCACTCGCATGATGATGCTTTTTAAACAACGATTCTGATATGTTTTTACTTTTCTCTTCCACGGTAAACGTCCTTTCGCTAGTAAAGCTTATACCTCAGCGCCTAAGTGCAATGGTGACACTCCATTGATGAGCATGATTTTACCTGAAAACCTGCCATTATATTAACTTAATCGGTTAGCAGATGTTGCCATTGTGGGTGGCGTTGAATATAAACCTCAACAAAAGGGCATACTGGCAAGATTTTATGACCTGTCGCGTCAATATCAGCCAATACTGTTTCCATTAAAATCTTACCGCAACCTTGACCACGCAACTCATCTGGCACAAAGGTATGGGTGATAACCAGAGTATTTTGATTGCGATGATAATCGAGATGCGCCCAATGATCGCTCACCACTTCAACTTGATAGCGACCCACTTTAGGATCATGAGTAAAGTTAGCCATATTCCTATCTCCGTGATTTCTACTTCTATTCACAACATGCTTCATCATAACAATAAAAAAGCCTCATTAACGAGTTAGTATCGTTAATGAGGCTTTTCAAGTAATTAAATGCTTCGTTCCCTAAGACTTAAACTGCCGCTTTAAGTAACCAGAGCGTAATACCCAAAATAATTAAAGGGTATCGATTATTTTTGCTTACGATTAACCGGCTCTTCAAACTGCAGAGTCATATCCCACGGTTGTTCAATCCATGTATCTTGCGCAATATCGACAATGTAATCATCAACCAATTCTTGACCTGCAGGTTTAGCACACACACAGATAAGCTTGGCTTTCGGGTACAATTTACGAATATGACGAGCAGTATCGCCGCTATCGACTAAATCATCGACGATCAAGAAACCTTCACCATCACCTTCAATGGTTTTAAGTACTTTCATTTCTCGTTGGTGATCATGGTCATAGCTTGAGATACAAATAGTATCGACATATCGGATGCCTAATTCACGCGCCAAAATTGCCGCAGGAACTAAACCACCACGGCTCACGCCAACAATACCTTTCCACTGTTCAGCTGGCATTTGTTTAGCTGCCAATTGACGACAATACATCTGCATATTGTCCCAAGTTACGATAAATTTAGTACTCATAATAAAAACCTGTTTTTTCAATTATAGTTATGTTTCTGATCCGTAAATAAATTACGCACCAGTGAGAGCAAATTTCAACAAGAAAATAGCTGCTAGGATCCAAACACCAATATGCACTTCACGCGCTTTACCGCTCAGCAATTTAATCGCAGCGTAAGTGACAAATCCCATCGCAATACCTTCGGCGATAGAGAAAGTTAACGGCATAAGGAGACAAACTACCGCAACCGGAGCTGCTTCACTTAAATCATCCCATTTAATATTAACAAGGCCAGACATCATCAAGATTGAAACGTAAAATAATGCACCAGTGGTCGCATAAGCAGGGATCATTCCAGCTAATGGCGAAAAGAATAATGCAAATAAGAATAAAACACCAACGGTTACCGCGGTTAGACCTGTACGGCCACCGACTGCAACACCAGCGGTACTCTCAACAAATGATGTGGTATTGGATGTACCTAACAATGCGCCAATTGCGGTGGCGGTTGAGTCTGATAATAATGCTTTATTAAGACGTGGGATTTTACCATCTTTACCGATAAAGCCTGCTTTATTTGCTACACCGACTAAAGTGCCGGCAGTATCAAATAAATCGACAAATAAGAAGGCAAACACCACAGAAATCATACCGACATCTGTCATCGCCGAGAAATCTAATTGTAAGAAAGTCGGTTCAATACTTGGCGGCATAGAAACCACGCCATGATATTCAACATTGCCGACCAAAATACCTAAACCCGTGGTGGCTAAAATGGCAATCATAACCGCAGCGCGATAACCACGTTGTACTAAAACAATCGTCAGAATAAAACCAACTGCGCCAAGAATGGCAGGGATCGAGGTCAGATCACCAACACCGACTAATGTGGCTTGGTTACCCACCACAATACCGGCATTTTTTAGTGCGATGAGCGCTAAGAACAAACCAATACCCGCTGAAATACCTAGGCGAAGTGAAACTGGAATAGCATTGATGATCAACTCACGGATCTTAAATAAGCTTAATAGGATAAATAAAACACCAGAGCAGAATACCGCCGCTAATGCCATTTGCCATGTATGCCCCATGCCAAGTACAACAGTGTAAGTAAAGAAGGCATTCAAACCCATGCCTGGCGCTTGAGCGATTGGGTAGTTAGCGTAAAGCCCCATAATGAAACAACCAATCGCGGCCGCTAAACACGTTGCCACAAACACCGAACCATGATCCATGCCAGTGCTTGATAAAATAGCCGGATTGACGAAAATTATATAAGCCATAGTCAAAAATGTGGTCATTCCCGCCAAAATTTCGGTTTTAATCGTGGTACCGTGTTCCGACAGCTTAAAGTACTTCTCTAACATGTTTATATTCCTAAAGGTTGGCGTTTTATCACAATTAATCGTTTGCGCAATCGATTGATAAAAAATGTGGTGTATTTTTCCAAAAAAACCGCCACAAAGCAATCGGAATTTAAGACCGTTGAGTATTTTATTAACAGGCAAAAAAAAACCACCTATCAAAGGTGGTTGGTAGAATCTAAAAAAGCCATCATGGCTAGAGAAATTCTAAAATATAAGGGGTATTTAAACACAATAATCAAATCAAAATCGTAGGATGAAAAGCCGTAAAAGCAAGAAACGACCACTCAAGTATCGACTACGCTCAATTTGAATAAGCTATTCGCTATTGACACTAAAAATCGCCAATATCAAGGAGTGAAGAGATTATACATAATGGTAATTAAATTACAATAAAAAGTTACTAAATAATCAATTTGGTTAGAAATGAGATTTAGATCACCAGTTTTCGTAGTATAAAAACATTTTTACTGGCTTTATTTAAATCTTGCCGTAATATTAACCAAGGTAAAATTCGCATCGTTTAGCATGTGCCAGGCTATTAATAAGGCGCATGAGTACGTTGGCGCTCTTCCTTATCGCCATCTATAATTGAGCGTACTTCTGACAACGCACCAAAGGTTAAACCCGATGTTGAACAATGCAATATCTTAGCTCGTTGTGACATCATAAAAAGCTTGTTTAGTCACGATTATCAGCCTATTTCCACTGTACATCCTTGCATCCAAGGTGCATTATTCTAACGTTCTTTTATTTTTCCACTGCTATTTACGCATTAGGAGTCATTTGTGTCTAAAACTCATTCTGAAATCAGCCAACTATCCCCTCAGCCTGTTTGGCAATTCTTTGATAAAATCTGTTCTTTTCCGCACCCATCTAAGCACGAAGAAGCACTCGCGCAATACATCGTATCTTGGGCACAAGAACAAAATTTAGAAGTTCGCCGTGATGAAACCGGCAACGTTATTATCAAAAAACCAGCCACTGCTGGAATGGAAACCAAGAAGACTGTTGCTCTACAAGCGCACATTGATATGGTCCCACAAAAAAATGAAGGCACTGCTCACGATTTCGCAGTCGATGCTATTCAACCATACATTGATGGTGACTGGGTAACCGCAAAAGGCACCACGCTTGGCGCAGATAACGGTATGGGCATGGCATCTTGCCTAGCAGTTTTAGCCTCAAACGAAATTAAGCATGGTCCATTAGAAGTTTTACTGACTATCGATGAAGAAGCGGGCATGACTGGCGCGTTTGGGTTAAAAGCAGGTTGGCTTGAAGCCGATATCCTACTAAATACCGATTCAGAGCAAGAAGGCGAAATTTACATGGGCTGCGCCGGTGGCGTAAATGCTTCATTAGTATTTGATATTGAACGTAGTACTCTGGCTGACGGCGTAGTACAACAAAAACTTGCGGTTAAAGGACTTAAAGGCGGTCACTCTGGTTGTGATATTC
Source organism: Vibrio sp. S11_S32 (assembly GCF_014694465.1). NCBI lineage: Bacteria > Pseudomonadati > Pseudomonadota > Gammaproteobacteria > Vibrionales > Vibrionaceae > Vibrio > Vibrio sp. S11_S32. The sequence continues at coordinate 216,480 of NZ_JAAUWS010000001.1, forward strand.
ACACTGGTCGTGGCAATGCCAATAAAATCTTAGGCCGCTTCCTTGCTGAATCGGCGCAAGATCTTGCTCTACAAGTGATTGAATTCCAAGGTGGTAGCCTGCGTAACGCCATCCCGCGTGAAGCGTCAGCCATTGTAGCGCTACCAGCAAATAAACAAGCCGAATTGGTTGCCGCATTTGAGCAATATACTCAAACGGTTAAGCAAGAGCTAGGACAAGTAGAAACCGCACTTGAAACACAATTAACCGCAGAAACAAGCCAATTCTCACCACTTAGTCAAGCAGACCAAGCGCGCTTTATTGCGAGCTTAAATGCTTGTCCAAATGGCGTGATCCGTATGGATGACAAAATTGAAGGTGTGGTTGAAACCTCTTTGAATGTGGGTGTTATCACCACTGAAGCTGGCAAAATCACCATCTTATGTTTGATTCGTTCATTGATTGACTCAGGTCGCGAGATGGTCGAAGGGACATTAGCTTCTCTGGCTCAATTAGCCGGTGCGAATTTAAAACTGGACGGTGCTTACCCAGGCTGGAAACCCGATGCAGATTCTGAAATCATGCACGTATTCCGCGATGTCTATGAAGGTATTTATGGCCGTAAACCAAACATCATGGTGATCCATGCGGGTCTTGAATGTGGTTTATTCAAAAAACCTTACCCAGAAATGGACATGATTTCTTTTGGTCCTACGATTAAATTCCCACATTCTCCAGACGAGAAAGTAGAGATCGCCACTGTGGCACTGTACTGGGAACAAATGATTGCTATTTTAGAAAACATCCCAGAAAAAGCATAATACAGCTCGATAGCTTTTAATCAGCTTCACAAGCAAATGCCTCGGTAATATATTATCGAGGCATTTTTATGCTAAGTGACTCAAAAATCACCTTTGATACCAAATGAAACATCCCTAGAAAGCTTCTCCCAATTACCTATTTCGAAAAGACGCTTAAACCGTCTAGGGCACTTGGTAATACCAATTCCATAAATGTAATGATCGTTCAAAATTGAGTACAAAACCATCTATTTATAACAAGCATAATTGTTTGTTCATTTCATCTGGAACTAACATCACATTCAATCCCAATAAGCGGATCTGTCGTCCATTAGCTCGGGTCAAAATAGCTTCTAACAAGCCTTTAAAATCGTCTAAATTCAATACTTGATGGTTATGTTCTATGGTAGTTTGTTGAAAGTCCGCAAATTTCATTTTGATGCCTTGCTTCAAGATCTTTTTCTCTGGACTGGCTTTAACTAACCTACGCTCTAACTCTGGATAAAGGTTTTGTTCTATCAACTGCCAGCATTGGGCATAAGACTGAATATTGACGCTAAAAGTTCGCTCAACCCCGACCGATTTTCTTGGCCTATCCACCACCACTTCACGCTCATCTATGCCATGACTTCTCTGCCACAGTGACGCGCCCATACGACCAAACTGACGTAATAGATTGGCATAGTTAGACTGCTTGATATCCAAACAGGTATATAAATTAGCTTGATGTAATTTAGCAATACTGACCCTCCCCACTCCTGGGATTTTCTCGAGCGGCAGCGTATCAATAGTGGCTTGAACATTATCTGGTGGGATCACGGCCACACCATTGGGTTTATTGAGATCGGAGGCAATTTTGGCTAAAAATTTGAGCGGTGCGACCCCGGCAGAAGCGGTTAAGTTCAGTTCTCGTTCAATATCTTGTCGAATAGCCTCTGCAATCAACGTTGCCGAACCATGATGCATGGTGCAATCAGTCACATCTAAATAGGCTTCATCCAATGAAAGCGGTTCAATTAACGAGGTGTAACGAGCAAAAATAGCCCGAATTTGCGTTGAAACCGCTTTATAGACCGACATCCGTCCAGGCACTAACACCAGTTGTGGACACAGTTTATAAGCTTGCGCGGTAGGCATCGCCGAATGTACACCATATTCACGCGCCTTATAGTTACAGGTACTGATAATGCCTCTTTGTTTTTCATTGCCACCAACCGCTAATGCGACATCCTTATATTGAGGAAAGTCTCGCATTTCAACTGCCGCATAATAGCAGTCCATATCGACATGAATAATTTTTCGGTTTGCCATATTAAATACTGTATATAAAGACAGTCTCAATCATAGCGTTATGCTAGGTCAAATAACAACTAAATTTTTTTAATGACCGATCAATATAGTCATTAGTTTAAGGATAAGAATTAACCACAAAAAATGCCCTGATGTTAGGATCAGGGCATTGCTATCGAGTCATAAGCTATAACGCATATTACTGAATTCGGTTATTTTCCCATTCAGCTAACTTTTGCGCACGGATCGCCGCTTTTGCTTCCCGTTTTTTGCGCGCGTCACAAGGCTCGGGGCAGTTACAGACTTTATCCACCCCAACCGAACCTAGACCACCACAGCTGCCTTTAACCACTTTCTTTTGAAAAATATAGCCAACAGACATTGCAGTTATTACTAATAAAAACACCAAAAAAGTGATCAAATATATCGCCATGATAAAACCCTCGCTTATTTCTGCTTATCTTTAAGATAAGGCTTAAATGCTTCTGATGCGTACTCTTTAAAACCACCTTTCGTTTTAACAATATACAACACTGGAATATTTTCTTTATTAGCAATGCGGATACCATCCACTTCACCCAACACCATTAACCCGGTAGACAAACCATCTGCCGTCATACAGGATGGATTTAGTACCGTCACTGAAACCACTTTATTATTAATCGGTTTTCCTGTTTTAGGGTTGATGATGTGAGAGTAACGCACACCGTCTTGTTCAAAGTAGTTTCGATAGTCGCCTGAAGTTGCAATTGCCATATTACCTGGTTCGATAATATTTTCGACGGCACGTTCATTAATAACAGGCTTTTCTACCGCAATGCGCCAAGCCACGCCTTGCTGGTTCTTACCTTTAGCTCTGATCTCGCCGCCGACCTCAACCATATAATCGTTAATACCAATCGACTCTAAGTAACTCGCGACTTCATCCGTACCACGGCCTTTGGCAATACTAGAAAGATCGACATACAGGTCTGGAATATCTTTGATTAAGGCATCACCGGTTTCTTGTAAATGCTGAATCCCCGTAATGGCGCGGCGCTGTTCAAGCTTCTCATCACTTGGTGTATGATCCGGCCGGTCTTCAGGGCCAAAGCCCCATAAATTCACAATCGGCCCCACAGTGACATCCATTGCGCCCTCAGTCACTTTATTGATCCGCAATGCTTCGCGAATCACAGTCGCGGTATCTTCTGATACGGTGAAAGGTTGATTGCTACGGTGCTGATTAAATTGGCTAAGCTCTGAGTTTGGACGATAAGTCGACATCTCATCGTTTACTTTTTCAAGAACCTTATCAATACCTTTTTGCAGATCTTTGGCTGAAGGTTGACCATCACTTACTAAGTACTTCACATTATAACCGGTTCCCATAGTAGGGCCAGATAAGTGCACTTGTTGTGCTGGCTTTGAACACCCCATTAATAACATGGTAGAAACCACGACTAACAACGAGTATTTCACTCGCTTTGCAAGATGAATAGTTCTCAGTTTCACCTGCTGACTCCTTAACTTAACGTAAAAAACAAGAATGAGGAATAGACCATAGAATATCGTTAGCGATAGCGATAGCAATGATATATTTCTCATTATTTTTAACTTCAAAAAATAATGGCTGACTTTAGAAAGTCAGCCATTACTATCAATCACTTAGCTATAATTAGCCACCAAAATCATCCAATAGAATGTTTTCGTCTTCTACGCCAAGATCTTTTAACATGCCGATCACTGCCGCATTCATCATTGGAGGACCACACATGTAGTACTCACAATCCTCTGGTGCTTCATGATCTTTCAAGTAGTTTTCATAAAGAACGTTATGAATGAAACCAGTGTAACCATCCCAGTTATCTTCAGCCATTGGGTCAGATAATGCACAATGCCAAACAAAGTTTTCGTTATCTGCTGCTAGCTTATCGAAATCTTCGATGTAGAACATTTCGCGCTTAGAACGTGCGCCATACCAGTAAGACATCTTACGAGTAGATTGCAAACGTAATAACTGATCAAAGATATGAGAACGCATTGGCGCCATACCTGCACCACCACCGATGAAGACCATTTCCGCGTCAGTTTCTTTGGCGAAGAACTCACCAAACGGACCAGAAATAGTACATTTATCACCCGCTTTAAGTGACCAAATATACGAAGACATAATACCAGGGGCAACGTCTGGGTTATTTGGTGGCGGAGTAGCGATACGTACGTTTAGCTTAATCAAGCCACGCTCTTCTGGGTATGAAGCCATTGAGTATGCGCGAATTGAAGGCTCCTTCACCACAGACTCATAGCGGAACAAGTTAAACTTATCCCAATCACCACGGTATTCCTCAGGAATATCAAAATCAGCGTATTTAATATGATGTGGTTCAGCTTCAATCTGAATATAACCACCAGCGCGGAACGGTACTTCTTCACCATCAGGGATCTTAAGTACCAATTCTTTAATGAAAGTCGCTTCGTTGTCATTAGAAAGAACTTCACATTCCCACTTTTTAACACCAAAGATTTCTTCCGGTAATTCGATTTCCATGTCCGTTTTCACTGCCACTTGACAAGCTAAACGTTCACCTTCACGAGCTTCACCTTTGCTGATGTGATCCAATTCTGTTGGTAGAATATCGCCACCACCAGATTTAATTTTCACTTTACACTGACCACATGAACCACCACCACCACAAGCTGACGATACAAAAATACCTTTGCTCGACATTGCGCTGAGTAGCTTATCACCAGGAGAAGTAACGATACTTTTCGCTGGGTCACCGTTAATGGAAATCGTAATGTCACCTGTTGGTACCAGTTTAGATTTAGCAAATAAAATCACTAACACTAAAACCAATACAATCAGAGTAAACAATCCGACACCAAGAAGAATAATGTCCATTGACTATTTTCCTTATTTATTGGGTGCTTACCCTACAGTTGAATACCAGAGAAAGACATAAAGCCTAACGCCATTAAACCAGCCGTGATAAAGGTAATACCTAAACCACGAAGTCCTGGTGGTACATCTGAATATTTCATTTTTTCACGAATACCAGCTAATGCTACAATCGCAAGCATCCAACCAACACCAGAACCAAAGCCGTATACGATAGATTCGGTAAAGTTGTAGTCACGTTGCACCATGAAAGATACGCCACCAAAAATGGCACAGTTCACAGTGATAAGTGGTAAGAAGATACCCAATGCGTTGTACAAAGGTGGGAAAAAGCGATCTAACACCATTTCCAAAATTTGTACTAATGCCGCAATAACGCCAATAAAAGTAATGAAGTTAAGGAAACTTAGATCGACACCTTTAATTAAGGCACCATCTTTAAGTACATAGGTATACACTAGGTTGTTTAGCGGTACAGACAGAGTCAATACCACGACAACAGCAACACCAAGACCAATAGAAGTCTTAACTTTTTTCGATACCGCTAAGAAAGTACACATGCCTAAGAAGAAAGACAGTGCCATGTTCTCAATGAAAATCGAACGAACTAGCAAACTAAGATAATGTTCCACGATGATTACTCCTTCGCTTCAATTTGTTCAGGTTTAATGGTTCGGATAATCCAAATCAAGAAACCAATCAAGAAGAATGCTGAAGGTGCAAGTAGCATCATGCCATTTGGTTGATACCAGCCACCATCTTTAATTAATGGCAATACTTCCATACCAAATAATCTTCCTGAGCCAAGCAATTCACGGAAAAAAGCGACCACAAGAAGGACAAAACCGTAGCCTAGTCCATTTGCAATACCATCAATAAAAGATGGAATTGGTGGTGACTTCATAGCGAATGCTTCCGCACGCCCCATTACGATACAGTTGGTAATAATAAGACCAACGAAAACAGATAGCTGTTTTGAAATATCGTAGAAGTAAGCCCGTAATACCTGATCGACCACGATTACCAATGACGCAATAATTGCCATTTGAACAATAATACGCACGCTGCTTGGTATGTGGTTACGCATCAAAGATACGAAAAAGTTAGAAAATGCGGTTACTAACATTACCGCAATTGTCATAACAAATGCGGTTTCTAACTTAGTGGTTACTGCTAGCGCGGAACAAACACCCAACACTTGAAGTGCAATAGGGTTATTGTCTAAAACCGGAGCAATAACGACTTTTTTAAATTCTTTAATACTCGCCATTAGTTAAGCTCTCCTGCTCGTACTTTTGCAAGGAAAGGACCGTAGCCCATATCACCTAGCCAGAAGTCGAATTGATGCTGAACGCCATTACTGGTTAATGTAGCACCAGAAAGCGCATCGACACCGTGTTCAGAACCTTGAGGTGCGCCGCCTTTAACAATCTTGATTGCAGGTTGATTGTTTTCATCAAACAATTTTTTACCTACAAACTGAGCACGCCATTTAGGGTTTTCAACTTCAGCACCAAGTCCTGGAGTCTCACCTTGTTCGTAATAAGTAATACCTTTAACCGTATTACCATCGGTTTCAACCGCAACGAAGGCATACATCATTGACCAGAGACCCGTACCGTTCATTGGCAAGATAATTTCAGTCACTTTGTCACCATCTTTTACCAAGTAAACCAAACCTTGGTTAGGACGACGAATGATTTTTGCTTTATCTTGCTCAGGCGTCAACTTAATTGACTGCTTCACATCTTTGGTTGCTACACGGCTATTAAAGTCTGCGGCATCGCCTTCAATAAAGTCACCGGTTTTGAAGTCAATCAAGCGAGGCTCGATATTTTTCTTATAGACTGACTGTATTTCAGCTGCGCTTTTAGCATCAAAACCAGCAACTGCAACGATATTGCTTTGCACGTCAAGCTTGGCATTAGCCACTTGCTTGGGTTTTAATACTACCGCTGCTGTCGATACGACAATTGAACACACTAAGCTCAATGCGATAACCGTGATCAGCGTTCTTTTGGTGCTATCATTATTATTTGCCATAGCGAGCTAATCTCCTTTTGACGTTTTTCTCAACGACAAAGTAATCGAACAATGGTGCGAATAGGTTAGCGAACAAAATCGCTAGCATCATACCTTCAGGGTACGCTGGGTTAACCACTCGAATTAATACACACATTGCGCCAATCAGCATTCCGTACCACCACTTACCTTTATTAGTAAATGAAGCCGAAACAGGATCGGTTGCCATGAAAATCATACCAAAAGCAAAACCACCTAATACTAGGTGCCAATACCAAGGCATAGCAAACATTGGATTAGTTGCTGAACCGATGACATTAAAGATGGTAGCCACGGCCGCCATACCAATTAAGACACCAGCAATGATACGCCAAGATGCAATACGCATATAAACGATCATTAAGCCGCCAAGAATTAGCGCCAATGTAGATACTTCACCTATGGCTCCTGGAAGATTACCAATAAAGGCGTCCATCCAAGTAATTGAATGACCTGTAACGGTATTCACTAATGCGCCATGTCCGCCTTGAGCCCACTGACTTAATGCAGTTGCGCCAGAGAAACCATCTGCAGCCGTCCAAACCACATCACCTGAAATTTGAGCAGGATATGCAAAAAACAGGAAGGCGCGACCCGCTAATGCAGGGTTTAGGAAGTTACGACCTGTACCACCAAAGATCTCTTTTGCGACAACCACACCAAAGGTAATACCTAAAGCTGCTTGCCAAAGAGGAAGGGTTGGCGGAACAATTAACGCAAATAAAATAGAGGTAACAAAGAAACCTTCATTCACTTCGTGCTTACGCACCATACAGAATAAAACTTCCCAGAAACCGCCGACCAAAAATACCGTCGCATAGATAGGTAAGAAATAAGTCGCTCCAAGCAGCATCATGCTGCCCCAACCGGCTCCCGCACCTATCGTTCCACCGAGCATTTCGGTAAACCAGTAATGCCAATCACCTGATATGATAGAAGCAAGCTGATCACCCGCATACATATGGTTTAAAGCATCAATCGCTTGATGACCAGTATTGTACATTCCCCAGAACATAGCAGGGAATACAGCCAGCCATACCATGATCATAAGACGTTTTAAATCCACACTATCACGAACATGAGAACTGCGCTTTGTAACCGTACCAGGGGTATAAGCTAAGGTTGCGGCTGCTTCATATAAAGCAAACCAACGCTCATGCTTACCACCAGGTTCAAAATGCGGTTCTAAATCTTCAATAAATTTCTTAAGGCCCATGAATTACCCTTCCTTCTCGATCGTATCTAGGCAATCGCGAAGTAATTCGCCATATTCATATTTGCCTGGACATACAAAGGTACACAATGCCAAATCTTCTTCAGCAAGCTCCAACACACCTAAGCGTTGAGCACCGTCTGAATCTCCTGCACATAGATCACGAAGCAACACTGTTGGTTCGATGTCTAATGGCATAACACGTTCATAGCTACCAATTGGTACCATGGCACGGTCACTACCATTGGTCGTTGTAGTCATATTGAATACACGGCCAGGGAAAAGATGGCTTAAAAATGAGCGCGTTACTGAGAATTTATTCTTACCAGGCATAGCCCAACCTAAGAACTCTTTCTCACGACCTTCATGCAATACAGAAACTTGCATGTGATAACGGCCTAAGTAAGCGTGTGGACCCGAAGCTTGAGTACCTGATAGAACTGAACCAGAAATAACACGCACTTCACCAGGTAATACTTCACCTTCAGTGACGTTCTCAAGGTTCGCACCTATTTGAGTACGAACAAGACGTGGATTCTTAGTTGCAGGACCCGCTAAAGAAATCACGCGATCGGTGTTAATTTCACCGGTTAGGAATAATTTACCGAATGCAATCACATCCTGATAATTTAAGTTCCAAGCGATATTTTCTAAGCTAACAGGGTACAAGAAATGCATGTGTGTACCGACTAGACCGGCTGGATGCACACCCGCAAACTCATGCTCTTCAACATTCGATTGAGAAGACGTTGGTAGCGTTTGATTGCCTTTACAGACATAAACTTTACCAGCAGTTAAAGCGGATAGAAGATCTAAACCGGCTTTAAAAGCTTCTGGTTGTTCATTAATCACTACCGACGCGTCAGCCGCTAATGGATTGGTATCCATGGCAGTAACGAAAATCGCCTGAGTAGTCGATTCGATTGCTGGAACCTTGCTGAACGGACGAGTTCGCAATGCAGTCCACATGCCTGATTCAACCAATTGAGAAACGATGACCTTGCGGTCTAGTTTCACCAGTTGATCGGCTGTGTAGCTGTCGAAAGTCACTTGGTCATTACCTGCAACTTCAATCACAACCGATTGAAGAACACGTTTTGCACCACGATTCACTTCGATAACTTTACCGCTTGCAGGTGAAGTGTATTGCACGCCAGGATTCTTCTTATCGACAAAAAGAACTTGACCCTTTTTCACTTCATCACCCACGCGAGCATGCATTGTTGGACGCATACCCACGTACTCTTCGCCAAGCAAGGCGACTGTTTTGATGGTAGGACCATCACTAATCACCTGAGCAGGAACTCCAGCAATAGGAAGATCCAGACCCTTTTTTATTGTAATCATACGCACTTGCACTACTTTATTTAAGGAAATAAGATTCTTTATTGCGCAATTTAAGACACGACAATTTATTGTGTCCGGTTTCAGTTATCAGTAACCAAAATCGCAACATCCATATAAAAAAGCCGAATTCATTCAATTTCGGCTTTTAGAGCGGTTTTTAACATTAACAAACCTATAGTTGACATATTCTAACACTTTTTTGGAATCCCTTGCCATGATGATTCACAGGATTCCTACATTTATTTGACCCTCGACCGACATCAAACCAACGTTAAAACGCAGTTTTTTGAGGCGCCGCACAAATATAACAAACGCTTTATCACCGCTTAGAAATAAATACCGAACCAATTAGACACGCTAGCTTCTGTCAGCCTTTTCGTTACATAGTTATGTACGTAAATTAAACATTTGGTTGGTTTTTTACACGCTTTATTTGACAGTAACTCGATAGTCATTTCAAAAAATCGGCTGAGATCTAATTGTTCGCGATATACCTCTTTATTTCCCGCCACCAGCGCACTTTGGTGACTCAGGAATGCCACTTAAGGATTTCCATTCACTATCGGTATAAGCATTGATCGATAGTGCATGAATATGATTCGCTAACTCATCAGCCAACGCACTGTTTATGGCACGGTGACGCATTAATAAACGCTTACCTTCAAATTGCTCACTCACCACTACCACCTTGAAATGACTTTCAGAGCCAGCGGGAACATTGTGCATATAGCTTTCGTTGATCACCTGTAAATGGATTGGATTAAATGTCAGGTGCAATTTTTTTTCAACTTGGTCTTGGATCATAATTTACCCTTATAAGATATTAAGTTATGTGGACGGGTTTACTTTGATGCTACATGGTTGTTTTTTCTTCGCTCACGTCATTTTTTCGTCATTATTGCATGACCGAGTTAACCTGTAGCGACTTTTAACGTGCTATCATACGATTTGTGCCCAAATATCGCAGCCATGCGATTCAATATTATAGATTGAAGATGAATACATTATTAGCTTTACATGATCGCGAACTGTCACTTTTCCGTTTTCCCAAGCGTGCCAATGAAACGCTACAAGCATGGGATGCCGGTGATGAATACTTAATTAACCACATCACAGAAAAAGCCCTTCCAGACGGTCAAAATATTTTAATCTTAAATGATAATTTTGGCGCACTCTCTTGCTGGTTTTCCGAACACCATACCGTCACCATGATGAGCGATTCTTTTATCTCTCATCGCGGCGCACTTAAAAACCTACAACGAAATCAATGCAACCGAGTCAAATTTCTTAACTGCCTTGATGACATCCCAGCCAAGATCGATTTAGTCTTAATGCAATTGCCTAAAAGTAATCGCCTACTGACTTGGCAATTGTCTAAATTACGCGCATCGTTATCGGCTGATTGCCCGGTAATTGGTGTCAATAAAGCCAAAGAAATTCATACTTCGACGCTCGATTTATTTGAAAAGCATCTTGGCACCACTACCACCTCTCTTGCCAAGAAAAAGCACCGCTTAGTGTTTTCTCATGCTAACTGTTCAACCATTCACCCTGTCGCGGCCGAATGCGAATGGCCAGTCGATGGTGAAGATATTGTGCTGTCTAATTATGCCAATGTGTATTCAGGTGAAAACTTAGATCTTGGCGCTCGTTTTATGCTCGATTACTTGCCACAAGTTGACGACTTACGCCATATTATCGACTTAGGGTGTGGTAATGGCATTTTGGCCATCAAAGCTGGTCAACTCAACCCACAAGCTCGCATTACTTGTATTGATGAAAGCTATATGGCGGTGGAATCAGCTAAAAAGAATCTTGAGCGCAACTTAGGCTCAGAGCGCAACATCCAAGTACTGGCCAATAACTGCCTTGATGGTATGAAACAAAACAGCAGCTTCTTGGTCATTTGTAATCCTCCTTTCCACCAGCAAAATGCCATTACCGATCACATCGCTTGGCAAATGTTCTGTGATGCGAAAGATACATTGAACCATGATGGTAAATTGTTGGTCGTAGGAAATCGTCACCTTGATTATCACATTAAACTCGAGCGTTTATTTGGTGAACAGCAAGTGGCGATTGTGGCTGAAAACTCAAAATTTATGATCATTGAAGCTATCAAGAACAATGATCTGAAAAAGAATGATCTGCAAAAAGGACGTTAATAATGAACTTCATAAAACCTAAAAAATTCAAAACACTGCTCGCAATAAGCGCCACTGTGATGCTTTCGGCTTGTGCCAGTATTTCTCAAAATGATTTGGTCAACTTAGTTCCCTCTTCAACCTTGAGCGCCAATCAAATTGTCAGCGGTAAAACCTTCGCTTTAACCAGTCAAGATATCCGCACTGCGCAATACATAGCAGAAATAAAAATGGATGGACAAGAACAAGTTCAACCTTTGCATGCTAAACAAAATGTCCGTGAGGCTTATGCTAATGCGATTTATCAGCAATTCTATTCGCAAGGTTTTGCCAAAACCAAAAATAGCAATAACACCTTAAATATCAAAGTGGTTGACTCTGTGGTTAAAGTTGCTCAACAACCGGTCAAGTATGCCATTGACGGTAAAGTGACCATTCAAATCACCGCTGAAACCCCAAATGGCAAGTTTGTTAAAAGCTACCAAGGCAGCGGGACTAAAACCGGCTCTTTTACTGCCGACACCAAAGACATTGAAGAAGTGCTCAATCGCGTTTCAAGTAATGTATTAGCCAATATTGCTAAAGATTCTGAACTCACTAATTATATGAAAGGTAACTTTTAATGAAGAAGCTTCTAATTTCTCTTGCCATGCTATTTAGCGTATCAAGTGTTGCGGCCCCACTGGTCAATGTTGAAACGACAATAGGTAATTTCACTATCGATTTAAATCAGAAAATGGCACCAATTTCAGTGAAAAACTTTTTGCGTTATGTCGATGATGGCAGTTATGTGGGCACCCAATTTCACCGTGTGATCCCAGGCTTTATGGCGCAAGGTGGCGGTTTTGATAAAGATCTTAACCAAAAATCCTCTTACAAACCTATTCGCAACGAAGCAACCAATGGCTTAGAAAACAATACCGCTACTGTTGCAATGGCGCGTACTAGTAATCCTAACTCTGCCACACGTCAGTTCTTCGTTAACCTGACCGATAACGATTTTCTAAACTACGCGCGTAGCAACCCAGGTTATGCCGTGTTTGGTAAGGTAACCAAGGGCTTTGATGTAGTACAAAAAATGGCGCAAAAACCAACTACTACTCAAGGTGGTATGCAAGATGTACCGGTTACGCCAATTTTGATCACCAAAATGACCTTAGTTAAGTAATCCAGCGACCGTAAATACGCGACATCTAAAGCCATCATAGATCCCTGTGATGGCTTACTCATATCTCCCCTAATAAATTCAGCGGTACCGAGGAATATTGAATGGCTTCAATGACGTGGAAAGAAACCTTTAAATCCTATTTAGACAAACGATTGTTGTGGGTTTTTATGTTGGGCTGTTCAAGCGGTTTTCCATGGGTACTGATTGGCTCAAGCATGTCTGGTTGGTTAACCGATGCAGGGCTTACCCGCAGCGCGATTGGCTATTTTGGCTCAGTATTTGCGGTGTATGCGATAAACTTTTTATGGGCGCCGTTAGTGGATCGGGTCAAATTACCTTTTCTGCACCCTTTATTGGGCCAGCGTCGTAGTTGGATTTTTTTCTGCCAAGCGATTATTTTAGTTTGCACCTTCTATATTGCAGGGCTAAATCCTACTCATAACCTTATTTTAATGTCGGCAATTGCACTGGCGATTTCAACCGCCTCCGCCACTCAAGATATCGCGATTGATGCCTTTCGTATTGATAGCTTCCCTAAAAGCAACAACAGTAAATTACCGCAAGCTTCAGCTATGTCAGTAATTGGTTGGTGGACCGGTTACTCACTGCCCGGCTATTTTGCTTTTGCCAATGCCGACGCGTTAGGTTGGAACAATATTTACTATGGTATGACTGGCGTGATTGGCTTGCTGATGGTCTTTACCTTATTGGCTCGCGAGCCTGTCACTAACCGAGACGAATTGCAGCATCAAGCAGAACAACGTCATAATAAAGTGATTAAATCCAAAATTACCGCTTGGTTATCGGTGACCTTAATTGAACCTTTCCTTGATTTCTTCCGTCGTAATGGTGTACAAGTTGCGATCACCTTATTGTTGTTTGTTTTCCTATTCAAAATCGGTGAAGCCTTTTTAGGCCGGATGTCGATTGTTTTCTATAAAGAAGTCGGCTTTAGTAACGAACAAATTGGAGACTACTCTAAGCTAATTGGTTGGGGCGCAACCATGCTATTCACTTTTGTCGGCAGCATGTTTAACGTCCGCTTTGGTATCGTTAAAGGCTTAATGATTGGCGGTGTGGCCATGGCAAGCAGTAACTTGATGTTTGCTTGGTTAGCCTCAGTCGGGCCCAATGAGCATTTATTCCTTGCCACGATATTGGTCGATAATTTCACCACTGCGTTTTCTACCGTGGCATTCGTCTCCTTCTTAACGGTATTAACTGGTCAAGCCTTCTCGGCCACTCAATACGCGTTACTGGCCTCTTTAGGCAACTTTGGTCGAACCACCCTCGCCTCCTTTAGTGGTGAGCTGGTCGATCACTTAAATAACTGGCCATTATTCTTTGTCATTACAGCCTTAATGGTGATCCCAAGTCTTATTATGTTGTATTCACTGCGACACTATTTTAATGACTTGCTGGAAAAGGCCAAATATAAACCATAACGGCTTTTATATTACTGAGATAAATACTAAGCAAAGCTGAACTTTCGTGACTAAACTTCTAAACACCCAAGGCAATCGCTTGCCTTGGGTGTTTTTTATTCAATTGATAATTTATTGTTCAACTTTTTATTTAAAGTTCCAGCAAGATCTTGTTAGTGTGATCACTGTCACAAAGTAATTGCCAATTTGCAGCCTATTTCACTTACAAATGAGATTGAAACCTATATTATCAGCCCCATTAAGGAACACCGCATCACGGATGGATGCACACAGCCATTTAATGACGAGAGAGTCCACTTATGCGCAAAACACTTTTAGCTCTTAGCCTAGTTGCTGCTGCAGCACCTGCTTTAGCCGCTGACTACTCAGACAATATTCACAAGAATGATTACAAGTTCCTAAACTTTAATTTGATGTACGCTTTGAATGAAAAGCCGCAAGCTAAATCAGAAGGTAATTCTGGTCATGACTATTTAGAAATGGAATACGGCGGTCGCTCTGGGATCTTCGATCTTTACGGCTATGTGGATGTATTTAACCTGACGTCAGGTGATAATGCCCAAAACGATAAAAAAGATTCGCAAAAAATCTTTATGAAGTTTGCTCCACGTATGTCACTTGATGCGTTAACAGGTAAAGACCTATCGTTTGGCCCTGTACAAGAGCTTTACGTTGCTACTCTTATGGAGTGGGATGGCGGTATCGGTGGTGTTAATACTCAAAAAATCGGTTTAGGTTCAGATATCAACGTACCTTGGTTCGGTAAAATGGGCTTAAACCTTTACGGTACCTATGATTCAAATGCTAAAGAATGGAACGGTGGTCAAATCTCGACCAACTGGTTTAAACCTTTCTATACCTTCAGCAATGACACTTTCATTTCCTACCAAGGTTACATCGATTACCAATTTGGTATGAAAGAATCAGCAGGTGCAACAGCTGACAATGGCGGCGCGATGTTTAACGGTATTTACTGGCATAGCCAACATTTTGCCATTGGTTACGGTCTAAAACTGTACCACAACGTCTATGGTATAGAAGATAACCTAGATATCGGCGGTGGTGACAAACTTCAATCAAGTGGTGTTGCTCACTACTTCGACGTCACTTACAAGTTCTAATCGATTCGAATACATAGCTTGATATTAAGCAAAATTTAAACAGCGCAGACTTTGAAGTCTGCGCTTTTTTTGTGCTATTTTTAACTCACCCCATACTTTAATATCATCAACAATGGGTATGTGTATGGATATAGACTACCCACAAATCAAATATGAAAAGGAAACAAGGTGAAAATAGGCATTGTGGGATTAGGCGCAATAGGATCATTGTGGGCGGTCAAGCTGCAACAAAGCGGTCATAATGTTTATGCTTATACTCGTCATGCCAACCAAAGCCACATTAAGGTGCAACTGGATAATCGCCCTACTTGTCGTTTTGATGCTAACAATCTTGAACAACTCGCTCAATGTGAATGCGTGCTCGTGACGGTAAAATCGACCCAAGTCATGGATGCCATCACGCCTTTGTTTCCGTATTTATCCTCAAATACTACCATCATCTTTATGCACAACGGCATGGGCGCTATCGATGTATTCCAAGATCAATTAAACCGGTTTCCAACCTATCTTGCGACCACCACCCAAGCGGCATTTAAACCACAAGCCAATCAGGTTGAACATACCGGCTTAGGAGAAACATTCATTGGTGCCTATGAGGCAAGCTCTGTACACAGAAATTCAATCGAAAATAGCATCATCAATCCCAGAATCCTTACCGCGCTCAACCACGCTCTTGCGCCCGTCACTTGGCACCATGATATTCAAACCGCATTGTGGCATAAACTGGCGATTAACTGCGCCATCAATCCATTAACCGCCATTCATCAATGCAAAAATGGTGAACTGGCCAATAACCGCTTTGACGCAACCTTATCCAAGTTGATCGCAGAAATTCATCAAGTGATGCAAGCACAAGCGGTTCCGATTTCAAAGCAAGCATTACATAAGGCTATCTATCAAGTGATCAATGCGACTCAGCATAATTACTCTTCCATGCAACAAGATGTCGCCCATCAACGCCCAACCGAAATCGAATTTATCACCGGCTACCTCATTCGTAGCGCAGCGCAGCATAATATTGACGTGCCCACTAACCTTGCGTTGTATCATCAGCTCATCAATGCACGCTGAAACATATGCAGTAAAAAATGCGCATTGAAAAAAACTAGAGACTGGTCAGATTTAATTTATACTAAGCGCCCATTTCATTCTTTATTTTGGCAGTTGTTGCATGACTTTTGATGTCCACACTATCCGCTCTCAATTTCCGGCTCTGACTTCACCTGATGGCAGCGTTTATTTAGATAGCGCCGCTACCACTCAAAAACCTTTGTGTGTCATCAATGCCATCAGTGACTATTATCACAAGCAAAATGCTAATGTTCACCGAGGCAGTCATAGCTTAACCGCCAATGCCACCGCGCAATTTGAAGAGGCTCGCCGCCAAGTACAACGCTTTATTCAGGCAAAACAGCATAAAGAAGTCATTTGGACGCGCGGCGCAACCGAAGCTATTAACCTTATTGCTCAAACTTACGCTCGCAACACCCTACAAGCGGGCGATGAAATTTTAGTCGGTGAAATGGAGCACCACGCTAATATCGTACCTTGGCAAATTGTGGCCCAGCAAACTGGCGCCAAAGTGATTAAAGTGCCAATGACGCCAGGCTGCCAATGGGATATGAATGCCTTTCATGCCTTATTAAGCAGCCGAACCAAAATCGTTGCCGCGGCGCACATGACCAATGTCACCGGAACTCGCCAACCAATTGAAGCGATCATCCAAGCGGCGCATCACTATAATGCGGTGACGGTGATCGATGGCGCGCAGGGTGTGGTGCATGAAAGCGTCGATGTGCAAAATCTTGATTGTGATTTCTATGTATTCTCAGGGCATAAATTGTACGCCCCGACAGGCATTGGCGTGTTGTATGGTAAATTGGCTTTATTAGAAGCGATGCCACCTTGGCACGGCGGCGGTAAAATGGTGCAACAAGTCAGTTTTGATAACACCACTTTTGCTGAGCTGCCAGCGAAGTTTGAGGCGGGGACCCCCAATGTCGCAGGCGCAATTGCACTGGCTACTGCGATTAAATGGTTAGCGGAGATTGATCAAACGCAACACCATAACCACCAGCATCATTTGCATCAACAGCTCATTCAAGGTTTAACCGCATTAGATGAAGTGGTGCTTATCGGCTTACAACCAAATAGTTCGGTGGTGAGTTTTCAGTTGGTGATTGAAGGCGAAGTGATCCATCATCAAGATATTGCGACCTTGCTGGATCAACAAAACATTGCGGTGCGTTCAGGTCACCATTGTGCTCACCCATTGATGGATGCGCTAGGGATTAATGGAACCGTTCGCGTGTCTTTTGGTATCTATACCAATAGTGATGATATCAAGGCACTATTACACGCCTTAACAAAATGTATCGAATTGCTTTAGGGATATCCTTGTGAGTATCCAATCCATATTGCCCATTACGAAAAGACGTTTGAACCATCCATGGGCACTTGGAAAAATACATCCATGTATTTTGACACTTTTCTCCATGAACAATACAGATACAGAACGGTAACAGTCGATTTTAGCTAGAAACTTATCAGGGTAGATTACCTAATCAGTTGCTTACGCTTAGATCTTAGATCTTAGATCTTAGATCTTAGAGATTAGAGATTAGAGATTAGAGATTAAGCATCCGCTAAGGTAATCGCTTTAGGGAACAAAATCGTATCTTCAACATGGATATGATTAACCAAGTCTTGGCAGAATTCTTCTAGCAATTGGTAGCATTTACGCCAGGTATTACAAGCCCCTTCTGGCGCATTAAAATGATTGGTCACTTTTTGCATTGCCACGGCAAGATTATCCGCTTCGGTATGTTCGTGCATCATCATGCGGATAGGGTTGCTCACATGACCAAAGCAGCTTTGCACCGATTGACCGGTTGCCAATCCTTGAATCGCCGGAAATAAGATCTGTTCTTCTTTATATAAATGCGGGGTTAAATCATCCACCAGCGCGTGAATTAACGGCACCAATGCACGAATAATGTCAGAGTCTGCGCCATGTACATTCAATAATGTATCACCAAGGCAAATTAATTCAGGTCCAGTGGCTCGAATATAGTCATGATGCCCCGCCACAATCACATCAGTTAACTGGTCTAATGGCAATTCACTTAGCTGTTGTAGCTGGTCTTGGGTTAAATTATGTTCACCACTTTGCATCGACATATTCATTCACCTTACTAATTCAATAGAAAAGACAGCTTATGCCTTTCATTGTGTTCAATACATCCCCATAAAGTGGTATTTTAAATGCAACTTAAGATTGTGCACTCTTAATGTTATCGACAATGGCGCGCAGTCCATCGCCACGAGTTTCACTTAAATGCTCAATGAGGCCTAACTGTTCAAAATATCCTTGGGTATCAAAGTCATCAATTTGTTGCTGGGTTTTATGATTAAAAGCCGCTAATACCAAGCTAATCAAACCACGAACAATGCGAGCATCCGAATCGGCAAAGAAATGCCAAACCTCACCATCAAACTCAGAGAGTAACCACACTTGGCTTTCGCAACCAGAAACCAGATCATTATCTTGCTTTAATTGTGGCGGTATTTTAGGCAATAATTTCCCCCACATGATCACTTGGCGATAACGATCTTCCCAACTGGTAAAAGATTGCATGGTTTTAATCACGTGTTGCTCGGTGATCTCAATTCCAAATGGATGGGATGGAAAATTCATACTGTTCCTTTACGATTATTTAAGGCGATTTTGGTTATTGCAAGATGCTTTACTAGAGGCATTTTTGTTAAAACCCACACTGGCAGGTGCTAAACGACGCTTGAGTTCCCAGTGAGGTTTAAGAGGTTTTAATGGGCAAGTGCGCTTTCTCGCTACGATAAAATACATCCCACCAAAAGTAGAAGCACAGCGACCTAAACTATGCTCCAACCATATCGAGAACGGCTTTTCTCCTTTTTTAGACGGAAATAAACCACTGCAATCAGAATAAATAACTTCGTAGTTCAAAACCCCTAACCAATCCTTGATGCGATAAGGGCTAAACATACGCCCACTCCAAGGTAAGTTATTCTTGCGCCACGGATACCATCTTGCCAATCCTGTTAAGCTGATTGAATTAAAACCGGTCAGGATAATATAGCCGTCATCGATAATTATTCTATCAACCTCTCGCAACAGTCGGTGAGGATCGCTACAATAGTCGAGCTGATGGCAAACCAATGCGGTATCAATGCTCTTTTCAATAAAAGGTAAGTCGAAAGCGTCGGCAATAATCGTATGGCGTGGGTTAGTAATATCAAGATGGACTTGATGCTTGATATTACAGTGGCTTGTTTCAAGCTCACAGCTTAAACCACCCAGCTTTAACATATGGTAGCCAAACAATTTAGGGCACCATTCATCAAGACGAGATTGGATCGAATCAAAAGCCCATTGCGCATTTTTCAATTGCTGCCAAGAATGCGGTTGGGCAAACGTTTTTTGAATTCGTGCTGGCTTCATAGACTTTATCTCTTAGCGGCAAGATTGGAGTATCACAATGTTAACAGAAACAAATATAGCAAGACTATCGATAACTGGCTTAACGATAGAAACCATAACAGCATTTAATGATAACTACATTTGGTCGATTCAAAATCATGATCAACGTTGTGTATTAGTCGATCCCGGTGAAGCTGCGCCCGCTCTGTCTCATCTACAGCAACATAACTTAGATCTCGACACTATTATTCTAACCCATCATCATGCCGATCATGTTGGTGGTGTTGCCGAGTTGCTACGTCATTATCCAAAAACCAAAGTGATTGGTCCGGCCAATGATCCGGTTATGATGCTGACTCAATCAGTGCACGGTGGCGATCGTATCGATATTTTTGGCGAAACTTTCCTTGTCATTGATGTACCCGGCCATACTGCTGGGCATATTGCCTATGTGGGTGATGGAAAATTATTTTGTGGTGATGTGTTATTTTCGGCTGGCTGTGGCCGCGTATTTGAAGGCACTTACCAACAAATGTACGACTCATTACAAAAGTTAGCTTCTCTACCACAAGAGACCCAAGTTTACTGCGCCCACGAATATACTTCGGCCAATCTCTCTTTTGCATTAGCGGTAGAGCCAGAAAACGATTTATTACATCAATATCGTGATGAAGTGAACCGCTTACGAGCGCAAGATAAACCTACCATCCCAACCACACTGCGCCAAGAAAAGTGGATCAACCCTTTTCTGCGCTGCCAAGAGCCTAATGTCATGAAAGCGGTATCAGCCAGAACCGATGATCTGTCCGCGCTTTCTGTTTTCACCGCTTTGCGCGATTGGAAAAACGACTTCTAATAACTTGCACCTTTTTTGTTAAATTTGTAAGCAATATGTAACCCTAGTGATGAAAAACATCAAACGGTCGTAGTGTAAATATTAACCATGTCGCTATATACAACCCGTTACGATTTTAAAAGCCATTAAAATCAAAGTTTATGCTAATTTGACCGTTTTCTAACTTGCCAGTAAATCACTAATCCACGTATTATTTGCAACCATTTTCGAAAAGGCGACATGAATGAAACCGTTTATCTGGATATTGGTCCTGCTTTTAGCCGGCTGCCAAACTGCCCCTTCAACTAACGATAATGCCAAAATATCGGACAACGAAGCAAAAACAGTCAAAGCAGAACCGACAAAAGTAAAACCAGTGGAACCACCTAAACCGCTCACGGCGCAGCAACAAACCGATTTATGGAAGCGTATTTCGATGCAGTTTACTCTGCCGATCCCAAATGATGATCCAACCGTCAACTACTATCGCACTTGGTATTTAACGCATCCCGATCATCTGAAAACTGTCTCGAAACGTGCCGAACCTTTTCTTTACATGATCACCACTCGTATTGAAGATCGTGGTTTACCTTTAGAGCTCACCTTATTGCCCGTAGTCGAAAGTGCATTTGACCCGTTTGCTTACTCTTTTGGCAGTGCTGCAGGCTTATGGCAGTTTGTACCTGTTACCGCAGACCGATTTGGTTTAGAGCGCAACTACTGGTATGACGGACGCCGCGATGTCGATGCCGCAACCGATGCTGCGCTTGATTACATGACTTACCTAGGCAATCGCTTTGATGGTGATTGGGAAAATGCGATAGCGGCTTATAACAGTGGTGGTGGCCGTGTTTCTAGCGCCATTCGTAAAAATAAGAAAGCGGGCAAACCGACCGATTTCTTCTCATTGGATCTACCGAAAGAAACTCGTAGCTATGTACCAAAACTATTAGCCTTGGCCGATATTTTAGCCAACGAAAAAGAGTATGGGATTGAAGTTCCACCGATAGCCAATAAACCCGTATTGGCAAAGGTCAACCCGAAAGAGCAAGTGGATCTTGCGATTGCTGCTCAATACGCCGGTATTTCAGTTAAAGAACTTCAAAGCTATAACCCTGGGTTTAATCAATGGGCCACCGCGCCTAATGGACCTTACAACTTCTTGATCCCAATTGAGAAAGTTGAACAATTTAATCAAAAATCGGTCGAAAATCGCGGGAAAGGCGTAAAATTAATTCGTTATAAAGTGAAATCTGGCGATACCTTAAGCGTGATAGCCAAAAAAAATCAAACCACCACTAAAGTGATCCAACAAGCCAATAGTTTAGATAACGCCAACATCCGTATTGGTCAATATTTGTTAGTGCCACGCTCAACTAAAAATAATAAAGCTTATGCTTTAAGCGCAAGTAACCGCTTAGCTAAAACCCAATCGGTCGCACGCGGTAAATATAAGACCAATTACACTGTTGCCAGTGGGGATAGCTTTTGGTCAATTGCCAAGCAACATAAAGTGACCGTAGATGCCTTAGCTCGTTGGAATGGCATGGCGCCAAAAGATTCACTACGCAGTGGCCAGAAGTTAGTAATTTGGAAGAACAATAGCAGCGGTGCCATCATGCGTACCGTCTACTATAGTGTTCGTGATGGTGACACCCTTGGTGATATAGCTGAAAAATTCAAAGTAAAATCAGCCGATATTATTGATTGGAATGGCATTGATAAACAAAAGTACTTAAAGCCGGGACAAAAACTCAAGCTCCATGTTGATGTGACAAAAGTAGGCAGCGTCTAAGCTCATTGACTAAAGTACGAACAAAAAAACGTCTCACCATTTATTTTGGTAAGACGTTTTTTGCTTTTTACCCTATCATTTTTAGCGAGAAGCTTTTGTCCTAATGTTGGTTTTGTAGCGTAAATTTCACCAACATTGGATTATGATCTGAAGCAGTCGTTTTAGGTGACATGGCGCTGTTTAATTCTAAGTCACGATAAAAAACATGATCAAACACTAAACCATTAATAAAGCGACGTCGATTATCAACCGAAAAATGGACTTCATGCATCCCCAGTTGAGCCATTTTAGCTCGCACTTCTTTGGTGCGAGTCTCACTCCAAGTATTAAAATCACCCGCAATGATTAACGGACCAATATGACTTTTTACCGCTTGAGATAAGTGGTTTATTTGTAATTGGAACTCTTTGGTGCCAAAGGTGAAATTAATCGAATGCAGGTTAATCACCCCCAATTGCTGTCCATTCGATAAAGCATATTGTGCGAATAGCGCAGACTTTGGTAATAAAATCCATGGTTCTAGCGCAGTATAAGCACACGCTTTAATCGGCAGAGCGTCGGATAAATTAAGCACTCCCGCACTCACCCCAAACGCTTTAAAAGCATTAACATAACTGGCGCCCCATGCTTGCTCGCCAATCCATTGATTCAATTCTGGGGTTAAACTGGCTTCTTGCAATAACATCAAGTTGCTTTGAGAGCTGTACTCTTGCAGTGCTTGCTGCCAACCTTGATCACCTTGTTTGTGAATATTCCACACCAGCACATTCAATTCCCCTTGTTTATCTATCGGAGAAGATTGGTTTTCGCTGCTGCTCGTTTGCTCAGCTTGATAGCAGTTCCAGTCGATATGTTGCTGATTATCATCAATCGAGATCAATTGCGGTTTATCCGGTACTGAAAATACCCATTGAAAACCAACAAAACCCAGCAAAGTCACCGCCGCCGTCGCACCTAACGGCTTGCTCAATCGCTTAAATTTCATAGCTCGTAACCTAGTGAATCAAAAACAAAAAAAGGAAGCATAATGCTCCCCTTTTACCATCTTGATTGCAATGATTTAAAACAAATAGCTTATTATTTATACCGCTTCATCGTCTTCTTCACCGGTACGAATACGGATCACGCGTGATACATCAGAGACAAAAATTTTCCCATCACCAATTTTACCGGTTTGCGCGGTTTTAATAATGCAATCGATGCAATCTTCTACCACATCATCTGACACCACGATTTCTAATTTTACTTTTGGCAAGAAATCGACCATGTACTCTGCGCCGCGATAAAGCTCTGTGTGACCCTTTTGACGACCAAAGCCTTTAACTTCTGATACTGTCATACCGGTAATGCCCACTTCAGCTAACGCTTCACGCACGTCATCTAGTTTAAATGGCTTAATGATTGCTTCAATTTTTTTCATTACTTTGTCCCTAAATGCTTGAAATATTAGCTTAGTATACGCACCTCGCTCAAGACTGAAAAGAGCGTAACATCTGAGTTTTAGATTAATTAAATATCATTTTCCATCTTGAACCATCTTAACTGGTGCGAGCAACCACTGTAAGGTTTGCACACAAATAAGCCCAGCGCCGACACCAGCTCTCCCTTATCCATTAACAAAGGAATTTGATCACGTTGCCAAGTTGGGATTTTATACTCTTGCAGCAGTTTCTTTAACTTGCGGCTGTGTTGACGCGATTCGGGGTGAGCGGTGATGCCATTAAATGAAAACTGCACTTGTAAGTGCTGAATATCTTCAGGTAAACGCAGAGTGATAATATTCTCATCCTCCGCCATCAATCCACCCGTTTGATTACCAGAGATAAGTTGCAGATGACCTAATCCGTTGGGAAGTTCAAGTTCTTCAGCTACATTCCATTCCAATACTTGACTGCTAATATCCGGTTTTACCACGAACACATACAATCTATTTTCAAACCGACCTAGCTGAGTTAAACCATAACGAAACTTAGGCGCAGCGTCGGTTTTAGCCAGTGCCACATCTTGCCATATTTGCTGTAATTGCTTGGCACTTGGCATTAAATGGTGCTGCTGCCCTATCCACATGCGCAGTAGGGCGTCTCTCGCAGGCTTAGTTTGCTGTTTAAGACTTTCGATTGATATCGAATCATCCGGCAGCATCATGCTCTTCAGGCGCTCAGAAAGAAGCGATTGCAGTAAGTCTTCTTGTTCGGCGCACAGTCCGGCGCTACGAGCAATGGTACTTTCAATATGTGGCCAACGTGCTTTTAATATTGGCGTGATTTGGTGGCGAATAAAGTTGCGATCAAAGCGGGTATCTTGATTGCTTTCATCTTCTATCCAGTTAAGTTTATGCTGCTGGGCATAATCTTGAATACAGCTTTGAGGTAAAGTTAAAAATGGGCGAAGCAACCGTCCTTTACCAAACTCGGCTTGCGCGGGCATAGCGGATAACCCTTTGGGACCACTGCCTCGTTTAAGCGCTAATAAAAAGGTTTCGACTTGATCGCTGCCATGTTGGCCGGTTAATAACACCCCATTTGAATCAATATGCTTAGACAATGCTTGATAACGAGCCTCACGCGCCGCTTGTTCAATGCTTACTTGCGCGCCTAACGCTAAGGTCACTTTCTCAACCTGAAAATCAATATCGGCTTGCTGGCAATATTGCTCACATTGCCGTTGCCAATGATCAGCGTTATCACTGAGACCATGATGGACATACACCGCGCGATATTGATGCTTTGGGTACTGCGCTTTAAATTTCCCGAGCAAGTGCAGCATTACCCGTGAATCGACCCCACCACTTAGGCCCAACACAAAATGAGTCGAAGGCTGGGCGTGGGATAACGTAGGATCATTAAGTTGTTGGCAGAACGCGGGATATAACATCAATAACTCGTTAGATAAGCTAATTCAATAGAGCATTTGATAATAATCAATAGATATAAAAAAAGCGAGCCTCAGCCCGCTTCAATTCATATAGTTATATATAACCAATCCTAAACACTCAAAGTAGTTGGCGTTTAGCAGTAACCGTAGCTCATAAGACGTTGGTATCGACGCTCAAGCAAGTTGTCATGATCCATTTGATCGAGCTCTTCAAGTTGCTTTAAGATCACCGCTTTCACGTTCTCTGCCACTTCAATTTTATCACGATGCGCGCCGCCTAATGGCTCTTCAATCACTTGATCAATTAGGCCAAGCTCTTTCAAACGAGGTGCAACTAAGCCCATCGCTTCCGCCGCTTGTGGCGCTTTATCTGAATCACGCCATAAAATAGAGGCACAACCTTCTGGTGATATCACAGAATAGGTTGAGTATTGCAGCATGTTAACGTAATCGCCAACACCAATCGCCAATGCACCGCCAGAACCACCTTCGCCAACCACATTACAAATCACTGGCACTTTAAGGCCAGACATGACTTTAAGGTTACGAGCAATGGCTTCTGATTGACCGCGCTCTTCTGCGCCAACGCCAGGGTAGGCGCCCGCAGTATCAATAAAGGTGATGACTGGAATATTAAAACGTTCCGCCATTTCCATTAAACGTAACGCTTTACGGTAACCCTCAGGGCGAGGCATACCAAAATTACGGCGGATTTTTTCTTTGGTTTCACGACCTTTTTGATGACCAATAATCATCACTGAACGACCATCTAACCGCGCTAGCCCACCCACAATAGCTTTATCGTCGGCGTAGGCGCGATCGCCTGCTAATTCATCAAATTCAGTGAATGCGTGTTCGATGTAATCTAAAGTGTAAGGACGTCTTGGGTGACGGGCAAGTTGTGCCACTTGCCATGCGCCAAGATCGCCAAAGATTTTTTTCTTCAGCTCTAAACTTTTGGTTTCTAGTTGGCTGATCTCTTTACCTAAATCAACAGAAGAGTTACCACCATGTAATGAAACTTCACGCAACGCTTCAATTTTGGCTTCTAATTCTGCGATAGGTTTTTCAAATTCAAGAAAATCTAGGCTCATCAATGGATCCTTTAATATCATTTAGTTGCTTTTTACTCGCCTTCAAAGTACGAATAAAAGACAGTCAGTGCATATTTTCGCTAATGCGTTAATAATGCCCTGTTTTTTAGTTAAATTCGAGTTCTACTTGCTTAGAACCGAGGAGAAGTTTCAATTGGTCGAGTAATTCATCTTCTGGTGTCACTCGCCATTCAACGCCTAACGCCAACTTTGCTCGGGCATTTTGGCGTTGATAATAAATATTGACCGGCACAGTTCCTGCTCGGTAAGGTTCTAAAATTCGGGTGAACCGCTCAAAGAATACGCCATCAATTTGCGTTTCATTTAATGAAATCGATAAGCCGCGTGCGTATTTTTCGCGCGCATCCGCCAAGCTCATGACTTCTCGCGCCGACATTTTAAGCCCACCATTGAAATCATCAAAGCTGACCTGTCCCGAAACTATCACTATTTTATCGGTTTCGAGTAATTCGGCATACCTGTCGAGTGCATCTGAGAATAGCATGACTTCCACTCGACCGGATCGATCATCCAATGTCATTAAGCCAATTCGGGTGCCACGCTTGGTGGTCATAACGCGTGATGCGATCACTAACCCTGCCACGGTTAACGATTGATCACGACGAGTTGGCTGTAAATCATTCAGGCGACATTGAGTATATTTGTTCAGCTCTTTTAGGTAAGCATTAATCGGGTGACCGGTTAGATACAGCCCTAAAGTATTTTTCTCACCTTCAAGCCATACTTTTTCTGGCCACTCAGGCACTTGGGCATACGCTTGTTCGATTTCTTCTGGCGCTTCAGTTAATACCCCAAACATATCCGATTGGCCAAATGATTCGGCTTGGTGAAATTGCCCTGCCGCTTTGACCGCTTCTTCCATTGACGCCATCAATGCTGCGCGGTGCGGTCCTAACCGATCTAATGCGCCCGCTTGAATTAACTTCTCAATCACGCGTTTATTGCATTTTTTTAAATCGACCCGTGCACAGAAATCGAATAAATCTTTAAAATGACCACCTTTTTCACGGCAAGCGATAATATTTTCAATCGGCGCTTCACCCACCCCTTTAATCGCACCAATGCCGTAGACAATTTCGCCTTCTTCATTGACATTAAAACGATAGAGGCCGGAGTTAACATCTGGCGGCAGCAAGGTGATTTTCATGCGGATACATTCATCCACCAAACCAATCACTTTTTCGGTGTTGTCCATATCGGCGGTCATTACTGCAGCCATAAACTCAGCCGGATAATGCGTTTTTAACCACAGGGTTTGATAAGACACCAAAGCATAAGCTGCAGAGTGTGACTTGTTAAAGCCATAACCGGCAAATTTCTCTACCAAGTCAAAGATTTTCATTGATAGTTCGCCATCAACGCCAATGCTTTCGGCGCCGGCTTTAAATACCGAACGTTGCTTCGCCATTTCCTCTGGCTTTTTCTTACCCATCGCACGACGTAACATATCGGCGCCACCTAGGGTATAACCCGCTAAGATCTGGGCGATCTGCATCACTTGTTCTTGATACAAGATAATGCCGTAAGTGGGCTCTAAAGTTTCTTTTAGTGACTCATGCTGCCAAGTTGCATCAGGGTATGATACTTCTTCGCGGCCATGTTTACGGTCGATAAAGTTATCTACCATGCCCGATTGCAACGGCCCCGGTCGAAATAGCGCCACCAAAGCGATAATGTCTTCAAAGCTATCCGGTTGTAGACGCTTGATCAAATCTTTCATACCACGCGATTCAAGCTGGAATACCGCGGTGGTTTCTGAATTTTGCAGCACTTTAAAACAAGCTGGATCTTGCAGATCGATCGATTCAATCCGTACCGCTTCTTTTCCTTCTTTTTTCAAGCGGGGATTGATTAATCCTAATGCCCAATCAATGATGGTGAGCGTTCTTAGCCCTAAGAAGTCAAACTTAACTAAGCCAGCGGTTTCGACGTCATTTTTATCAAATTGGGTAACTGGGAAGTGGCCTTCTGAGTCACAATAAATTGGTGCAAAATCGGTGATGGTGGTGGGTGAAATAACCACCCCACCTGCATGTTTACCGGCATTTCGGGTACAACCTTCCAAAATACGGCACATGTCGATCAGTTCTTTGACATCTTCATCGGCAGCATAAATTTCAGCTAATTGCGGCTCAGCGTCAAAGGCTTTTGCCAGTGTCATGCCAGGATCCGGTGGCACCATTTTTGAGATACGATCAACAAAACCATACGGATGACCGAGCACGCGGCCCACATCGCGGATCACCGCTTTGGCCGCCATCGTACCGAAGGTGATAATTTGGGATACCGCATCACGACCATACATTTCAGCTACGTGATCGATAACCTGATCGCGTTTATCCATACAAAAGTCGATATCGAAATCGGGCATAGAAACACGTTCTGGATTCAAAAAACGTTCGAACAGTAAGTCATATTCCAATGGATCCAAATCGGTGATCATCAAGGCATAGGCCACTAATGAACCGGCACCAGACCCACGTCCAGGTCCAACTGGAATATCGTTATCTTTTGACCACTGGATAAATTCCATAACGATCAAGAAATAACCGGGGAATCCCATTTGGTTCACTACGTCGAGTTCAATCTGTAAACGCTCATCATAAGCTGGGCGTTTTTCTAATCTGACTTTTTCATCTGGAAATAAAAATGCTAAGCGAAGCTCTAAACCTTCTTGCGATTTTTTGACCAAGAAGTCTTCAATTGACATCCCTTCGGTGGGGAAATTCGGTAAGAAGTATTCACCTAAACGAACGGTAACATTACAACGTTTAGCAATTTCAACCGAGTTTTGCAGCGCTTCAGGAATGTCGGCAAACAACTGGCACATTTCATCTTCGGTGCGTAGGTATTGTTGCGGGCTGTAATTTTTAGGGCGACGAGGATCGACTAAGGTATAGCCATCATGAATTGCCACCCGAATTTCATGGGCGTCAAATTGATCAGCCGAGATAAACACCACTTCATTGGTTGCGACCACTGGCAAATTGTATTGTTCAGCCAGATCTAAGGCAAAATGCAGATAACTTTCTTCATCGGCGCGACCGGTACGGCTGAGTTCTAAATAGAAATGATCGGCGAAATGAGTTTGATAAAATTCGATACAACCATCGACTAAGGGCTTGTTGCCTTTCAGTAAAGCGCGCCCAATTTCACCAACTCGACCGCCTGAAAGAATGATCAATCCTTCTTTATGATTCACCAACCATTCTCTATCAATCACCGGTTGATGCTGTACATGCCCGCGCTGATAGGCTTCTGAAATCAACAAGGTCAGGTTGTTATAACCAACATTATCTTTAGCGAGAATCGTGAGTGAGGTCAGTTCATCACCAAAATCGGCGGATTGAAGGGTAAAGTCCGCTCCGATAATGGGTTTGATGCCATGATTATGCGCATTACCGTAAAACTTCACTAAACCACACAAGTTAGTAAAATCAGTGAGCGCCATCGCTGGCATACCATATTCAGCGACTTTTTTTACCAATGGCGGCACTTTAGACAGGCCATCGACCATCGAATAGTCACTGTGAATACGCAGGTGTACAAATTTAGGATCAGACATAAATTTTAATTTTTGCTCAGGTTGTGTGCTTGAGTGGTTCAATTTTTAATAGATGAAAGTTTACGGCTTAACGCAAGCCATCACAATGAAAAAAGTATTAATCCGTTAGTCCTAAAACCTTCTTTACCGGCTTATAGCTTTTACGGTACTGCTCAAGTAAAGCTTGATCATGACTAATACCAAATTGTTCAATCGCGGCTAAGTGTGCTTTAGTCGGATAACCATTGTGCTTGGCAAAACCAAATTGTGGATATTGCACATCCAGTTGTTTCATTTCTTGATCGCGTGTCACTTTAGCAATGATCGAGGCGGCGCTGATCTCGGCCACGCGTAAATCCCCTTTGACTACCGCTTGACTGGCCATGGTTAAGTTCGGCACACGGTTGCCATCAATCAAGACAAAATCAGGTTGAATATCTAACCCTTCTACCGCGCGCTGCATCGCCACCATCGTCGCTTGTAAAATATTCAGTTTATCGATTTCCCATGCTTCACAACGGCCAATTGACCACGCCAACGCTTTTTGTTTTATTTCGGGGAATAGCGCCAGACGTTTTTTTTCTGATAATTTTTTCGAATCGGTTAACCCTTCAATCGGATTATTTGGATCTAAGATCACGGCAGCGGTGACCACGGCGCCAACCAAGGGTCCGCGACCAACTTCATCGACACCGGCAATATTGAGGAAACCTTGTGGATATTCGAACTCTGGGTATTCTACTTTCATAAAACATCACTTTTTATATTTTGATCTGAAGCGACAATATTGATATCGACAAGGGTTGGATCAATCAAGGTTAAAACCGCGAGCGCGGCTTGTTTATCGGCATCTTTACGGATCCACTGATGCATCTGGTTGAATTTAGCTTGCATCACTTCGCCTTCTGCGCTCATTAAGCGTTCAATTTCTGCGCTTAAATTATCAACGGTACAGTCTTCTTGTAGTAGCTCTTTGACCAATGGTTGATCGGCTAAAATATTTGGCAATGAGACATAAGGTGTTTTTAACATTCGACGGGCAATGGCTGCCGATAATGCATTAACACGATAACCCACCACCATAGGGCGATTAACTAACATGCACTCTAATGCCACCGTGCCAGAGGCGAGCATCACCACATCGGAAGCTTCTAACACTGTTCTAGCGGTGCCATCAATTAATTTAAAATCCAGCTCTGGCGCAAGTTCCTTCCAAGCCGCTTCAAATTGGTCACGACGTTTTTGATTGACCAGCGCCACCACAAACCCAAGATCAGGGTGGTTTTGAGCTAATCGTTGACAAGTTTGAATGAAAGGTTCACACAGCTTTTTCAACTCAGCATTACGACTGCCAGGTAATACCGCCAACCAAGTTTTATTGGTATCTAAATTCAGCTTTTGACGCGCGGCTAATTTATCGGTTTGTAGTGGAATAGCATCGGCTAAAGTATGGCCAATAAATTCACAAGGCACGTTGAATTTGTCATAAAAGGCTTTTTCAAACGGCAAAAATGCTAACACCAAATTGGTGGCCGCCGCGATGGCATGAATGCGATTTTGACGCCAAGCCCAGACCGAAGGACTGACATAATGCACAGTTTTAATTCCCGATTTTTTAAGTGCTAATTCCACTCGCAGATTAAAATCAGGCGCATCAATACCAATAAAAACATCGGGCGGATTATCAATAAAATAGTTGGTAATGGTCTTTTTCACTTTAAGTAAACGTGGTAAGCGACCAAGCACTTCAACCAAGCCCATCACTGACAATTCTTCCATATCAAACAAAGAATCACAGCCTTGTTCGATCATTTGTGGACCGCCAATACCGACAAACTCAGCATCTGGGTGAAGGGCTTTAATCGCTTTGATTAGCCCGGCCCCTAAAGTGTCACCTGATAATTCACCCGCAACCACACCAATTCGTAATGGACGATCCATACATTTTATCCTTTTAAACAAAAAAAGGCCTAAACAGGTTAGGCCTTTTTATATCAATAATATTGAGACTATTGGCTAAAATCGTAAACTAACGAATAATGCCACGAGAAGAATTATTGATAAAATCAATCAGCACTTGCACAGAAGCATACTCTTTTGCATCTTGCGCCATTTCTGCTTTTGCTTCTTCTAGGGTGTTTTTATTACGGTAAAGAGATTTATAAGCTCGGCGAATGGCATGAATTTCTGCTTTTTCAAAACCACGACGTTTTAACCCTTCGTAGTTAACTCCAAACGGAGTGGCATGATTACCTTGCGCGATAACAAACGGAGGGACATCTTGTGCCACACCAGAAGCGCCGCCAACCATACAATGCTGACCAATATGACAGAACTGATGCACCGCCGAAATACCGCCAATAATGGCAAAATCTTCGACCGTGACATGACCGGCTAAAGTCACGTTATTAGCTAAGATACAACGATTACCAATCACACAGTCGTGAGCGACATGGACGTTAACCATAAACAAGTTATCGCTGCCAACTTTGGTAATATGCTTATCTTGGGTAGTACCACGGTGCATGGTCACGCTTTCACGGATCACATTGCGATCACCAATTTCTAAGCGAGTTGGTTCACCTTTATACTTTAGATCCTGACAAGCTTCACCAATAGAGGAAAACTGGAAAATTTTGTTCTCTTTACCAATGGTTGTTGGACCTTTAATCACAACATGCGAGTAAATTTCGGTTCCTTCCCCAATTTCAACATCGGCACCAATATAGGTAAACGGACCGATTTTGACATTAGCCCCAATTTTCACGCCTTCTTCAATCACAACTGAAGGATGAATTTGAGCCGTTTCATGGATCGCTGTTGCTGTTTTCATAATAGCGGTCACCTTTTAAAATTCACGACGCGCGCATTTAAGCTCAGCCGAGCACACAACTTCACCGTCAACTTTGGCCACACCATTAAACAGCGCGATCCCGCGACGATCTTTAATAAATTCGACTTCAATAATCAGTTGATCTCCCGGCATTACCGGCTTACGGAACTTCGCTTTATCTATACTAGCAAAGTAATAAAGCTCGTTTTCTTTTGGCGCACCAAAGGTTTTAAAGGCCAATAAACCGGTCGCTTGTGCCATTGCTTCTAAAATCAGCACACCAGGGAAGATCGGTAGTTGAGGGAAATGGCCTGTAAACTGAGGTTCATTAACAGAAACATTTTTCAAACCAATCAGATATTTACCTTCTTCATAATCGGTCACACGATCGATTAGCAAAAATGGGTAACGATGAGGCAGTAGTTCTCTAATTTCTGTAATATTTAATGTTTTCTTTTCAGTAGTCACAATCAACTTCCTATAAATGTTTTTAATATATCATTGATAATAGACGAAAAAGATCTGCTACTAGCAGATCTTTTGTCATCTTAAGAGCCATCTAAAATAACAATCGTTGCTCTTAACTATAAAACTTAGTCTGCCAGTTTTTTCTCAACCGCTCTTAGACGTTTGTACATATCATCAATTTTCAAAGTGCGAGCCGCGGTTCTATGCCACTCTTTATTAGTTTGTAATGGGATCCCTGATGAGTAGACCCCTTTTTCAGTAATGCTGCGCATCACCATTCCCATACCAGTAATAGTCACGCCATCGGTAATTTCAATATGACCATTAATCACAGATGCACCGCCGATGATGCAATATTTACCAATTTTAACACTACCCGCAACCGTACTGCTACCAGCCATTGCTGTGCCATAGCCAATATGGACGTTATGGGCGATTTGAAGATGATTATCTAAAATAACGTTATCTTCAATCACGGTATCATCTAATGCGCCACGATCAATAGTGCTGCAAGAGCCGATCTCAACACGGTTACCAATTACCACACCACCTGTTTGAGGAATTTTAATCCACTCACCACGCGCATTAGCATAACCAAAACCATCAGCGCCAATGGTGGTATTCGCTTGAATTAAGCAAGATTCACCAATCGTCACACCGTGGTAAACGGTTACATTAGCCCATATGGTGGTATTCGCAGCAATTTTAGTATCTTTACCAATAAAGCAACCGGCGCCAATCACCACATTATCACCAAGCTCAACACCCGTTTCGATAACCGAGTAATGACCAATACATACCCCTTCACCAAGGATCGCATCGGATGCAATCACAGCGGTTGATTCGATACAATCGGCTGGTTTAGGGGTGCTATCCAATGCTTGAGCGATTAAGGCATAAGCAATGTATGGATCATCTACTACGAGTGCATTGGTGCTACAGACTTCCAGCTCAGAAGCTTTGATCAGTATCGCACTTGCCTGACACTCGGATAAATGTTTACGGTATTTTGCATTGGTCAAAAAAGTAATTTGACCAACACCGGCTTTATCCATCGCAGCAACAGAAGATATGATGCAATCACCGTCTCCGTGTAGTTCTGCGTCCGTAATTGTGGCTAATTCAGCAAGTGTTAGTTTTGGCATAGGTTGAATCTTTCTAGTGATTAATGGTAATTATTTTAATTCTTTGATAACAGCGTCAGTCATATCAGCTGCCGGCGTTGCATAAACAAGCGCTTGACCATTTAGCACAACATCATAACCTTGCTTTTTCGCAACTTTATCAATAGCTGATTTAATCTTCACATTGATTTTCTGCATTTCTTGTTGCTTCATTTTATTCATATCAGCTTGGAAAGATTTACCTTTCACTTCTAGCTTGGCTTGCATTGATTGAATATCGATACGCAGATTATCAACATCACTTGATGACATTAACTGTGCATCACGTTTGAGTTTTTCTGCTTTTGCTTGAATTTGACCTTTCAATTTATCTAACTCTGCACGTTTGTCTTTACTCGATTTCTCCAGCTTTTTTTCTACAGCTTGTACTTGAGGCACCGTTTGGAATACTTTTGCTGTGTCAACATAGCCAATTTTTTGATCTGCTTGAGCCGCTGTCGCAGTTAGAGATGCGGTCAATACCACTAAGCTAAGGCTAGCAACTTTAATTAATTTTTTCACAATCATTTCCTTACAAAGAGAATCTAAAATTAGAATGTTTGTCCAATAGTAAAGGTAAAGAATTCATCATCATCACCTTCATAAATTTTAAGTGGTGTCGCAATTGAGAACACAAGTGGTCCCATTGGTGACATCCATTGCATTGCCACACCGGCAGAATAACGGAAATTCCACGGGTCTGAGTAATCGTAGTAATACTTCTTACCCGCCATATTATTACCCGGTTCTAAGTAGTTAAACTGAGTATCCCACACACTGGCAGCATCAACAAAGATACTAGTGCGCAATGAATTTTCCAACTCTTCTGATGCAAACGGTGTTGGTACGATCAACTCAACACTGGCAACCATAGTGGCATTACCACCGACTGAATTATCGGTTGCAACATAGTTAGGGTTGTTACCACCAGTTGAACCACCTTCATCATACACAGCTTTCGGACCGGCTGAGTTTGATCCAAAACCACGCAGAGTAGAGAAACCACCTGAATAATAGTTTTCATAGAATGGGAACACGTTATCATTACCATTCTCTGAACCATAGCCATTACCGTAACCTAAACGTCCACGTAATAATACGGTGAAATCTTGCTTTTTAGTCAACGGAATGTACTGTTTAGCATCATACTGAACTTTATAATATGGCACATCCGAGCCTGGTGTTGTGATCTTGAAGAAGGCTCTTTGGTGGTTACCCGCCGTTGGGAAATACCCCTTGTTTAAGTTATTTCGTGTCCATGAAATGTTGATATCATAGTCATTAACGTTTAGCTCACCTGATTCTTGATCATAATTTCCCGCCGCTTCTTGAGTGGTAAGGAATCCTTCGTTCTGTACATAAGGGTCAAGATTCGAGATTTTGTTATGGGTATAGCCGACCCCTAATTCAATAAAGTTCAGCTCATCCATAGGGAAACCCCAAGTCAAGCTAGTACCGTAACTTTCATTGGTATAATCGACAATACCCGCTTCAGATGCTTCGAATTCATTATAGAATATTTTACCGCCAAAACTTACGCCATCCAATGTCCAGAACGGGTCGCGATAGTCCAAGCTAATGTTTTTCTGGTAATCATTGGTCATGGCATTAATACCAATCTTATTACCGGTACCTAGGAAGTTATCTTGTTGTAGGCCAACCTGAAAACTCACCCCGGATTCAGTACCGTAACCAATACCAAAGTTCATACTACCTGAGTTAGCTTCTTTTACTTTGTACACTACATCGACTTGGTCATCGGTACCTGGTACACGCTGAGTTTGTACATCTACCTTTTCAAAGAAACCTAAACGATTCAAACGCGCTTTACCAGTATCCACCGATTTAGAATTTAACCACGAACTTTCCATTTGACGCATTTCACGACGCAATACTTCATCTTTAGTAATGGTATTACCGGTAAAACGAATATCACGCACATACATGCGGCTACCCGGATCGATTTGCACTGTTAGGGAAACTTCTTTAGTTTTATCATTAAATTCAGGAATCGTTTGTACTTTTGGATAAGCATAGCCAGATTCACCTAAGGTTTTTTTAATCCCATCTTCAAGATTGGTCACTAAAGAGCCGTTATAAGTATCCCCATCTTCAAATGGGATCATGGCTTTAAAGTCATCTTTTTTGCCAATTAAATCACCACGAAACTTCACACCTTTAATGATATAAGGTTCACCCTCAGTCACATTGAGCGTGATATACACGCCTTTTTTATCCGGTGAGATCGAAACTTGGGTAGACGTCACACGGAACTTTAAATAACCGCGATCAAAATAATAGGTTTTGAGGTTTTCAATATCACCTGCTAGCACTTGTTTTTGATACTTTCCATCGGCGAGAAAGTTCCACCATGGCACATCGGCATTAAGATCAAAACGCGATTCTAGCTGATCATCGGTAAACACTTTATTACCGATAAAGTTAATTTGTTGGATTTTGGCCGAAACCCCCTCAGTAAAGACAAACTTAAGATCGGAACGGTTACGAGGCAGCGGAGTGACGACCGCTTTCACTGTGGCGTTGTATTTACCCACACTGTAATAAAAGTCTTCTAACCCTTTTTCTATGGTACTTAATTTAGTGCGGTCCAGAGCTTCACCGACACGGATACCAGAAGCATCAAGGTTTTGTTGTAGCTGCTCATCTTTGATCGCTTTATTGCCAGAGAAAGAAATATCAGCAATGGTTGGGCGCTCTTTTACTTTCAATAACAAAACGGTGCCATCACGATACACCTTCACATCTTCAAAGTTACCTGAAGAATATAAGGCATTAATAATTGCAGAAGCATCCTGCTCATCGACACTATCACCGACACGGACAGGCATCTTTAATAGCACGGCACCGAGTGCAACGCGCTGTAAGCCTTCAATTTTAATATCCGACACCTTAAATGCGTCGGCGTGAGCTACTGAACTAACTATCAGTAAAGCTAAAATCCAAATTCGCTTGATCGCTATAAACTTGTTCATAAATCCTTTAGACATCTATGCCTTATTAAAACCACTACTGGCACTACAGGCGAGCAAAATCATTAAAAATGGCTATTAACATTAAAGCGAAAATAGCTGTACTACCAATACGATAACCAATCTCTTGTACCTTCTCGGGAACAGGTCGGCGAATAATGGCTTCAATTGCAAAAAATAACAAGTGCCCACCGTCTAAAACGGGGAGCGGCATTAAGTTAATAATACCTAAATTAACACTGATTAGCGCTAAAAACCCTAAAAAGTACACTAAGCCATAATCGGCAGTTGCTCCAGCGCCCTTCGCTATTGTGATAGGACCACTTAAGTTATTAATTCCGACATCGCCAGTAAACAGTTTCTTGACCATTGTAATGGTTAAATCAATGATTTGTCCTGTTTTATTGATAGCTTTGGGGATTGACGCAAAAATGCCGTATTTTTGTTCAAACCGGTACTCTTCTGGCCAAGACTCCATTGATGGTGCTATACCAGCAAAACCAATTTTAGTCCCATCAGTTAATGTTTTTGATCGTGGAATCAATGCCACTGTTTGTTGCTGACCATTACGCTCAATCTGTAAATTAAGCATTTTTTCTGGGCTGAATTTTACTGCATCAACAAAAGCTTGCCATTGGGTGACAGGTTTATTATTAATCGCTAATAATCTATCACCAACTTTAAATCCGGCTTGTTCAGCTGCGCTGTCTTTACTGACATTAGAAATCACCATGGTTAAGGCTGGTCGATATGGCTGAAAACCTAGCGTTTGCATTACTGAATCCGTTTCAGGATCAAAAGACCAATCTTGGGTATCCAAGGTGATACTGGTTTCAATACCAACATCTTGTGGCGAAGTAACCTTCAGCACGATCTGCTTATCTCCGATATGAGAGATCAATGCCATATGAGCAGACTCCCAATCAGAGGTTTCGATACCAGAAATGGATTTTAGTTCCATCCCAGATGTGATCCCAGCTTTTGATGCTATAGAACTGGGAGCGACATCACCTATTACCGGTTTAAGTGCCGGTACACCGATCATAAAGACTAACCAGTAAGCAAGGATGGCAAACAAAAAATTAAAGGCGGGTCCGGCGGCCACAATCGCACTACGACGCCAGAGGCTTTTATGATCAAAAGCGAGATGTTTTTGCTCATCAGGCACATCATCGACACGCGAATCGAGCATTTTTACAAAGCCCCCCAACGGGATCATCGCGATAGTGTATTCCACCCCATCTTTGGCTTTACGACTCCAGATTGATTTACCAAAACCAATCGAGAATTTTTCAACTTTTACACCACAACGGCGCGCCACCCAAAAGTGACCAAATTCGTGCACGGCAACTAAAATGCCAAGCGCGACGATAAACGACGCTAAATTCCATATTATGCTAGTCATTATGAACGCTCTATTAATAATTCTCTTGCGTATTGGCGAGCTATTTTATCTAGCTCTAATAAGCTTTCCAAGCTCTGAGTATCAAGAGTGGATAAGCCACACACTTTCGACATTACTGCCTCATTAATGAGTGCAATATCGGTAAATTTAAGTTGTCGATTTAAAAATGCCTCAACCGATACTTCGTTGGCTGCATTAATAGCAGTGGTGGCATGCTGGCCGGTATAGCAAGCATCTATCGCGAGCTGTAAGCAGGGGTATCTCGCCATATCGGGGGCTAAAAAAGTCAATTCATTAAGTTGGGTAAAATTAATCGGTTTTACGCCGGATGGAATACGATTTGGATATGACATCGACAGTGCTATTGGCGTTCTCATATCGGGCTCCCCCATTTGAGCAATCACCGAACCATCATTGTATTGCACCATAGAATGAATAACAGATTGTGGGTGGATCAAGACTTTGAGTTGCTCTTGTTTGGCATTAAATAACCATTTAGCTTCAATAAACTCTAAGCCTTTGTTCATCATAGTGGCAGAGTCGACTGAAATTTTAGGGCCCATCGACCAATTAGGATGCGCAATTGCCATTTCTGGGGTCACATCACTTAACGAGGCGATGTCACTATAACGGAATGGTCCACCAGATCCGGTCAGTAAAATCGAATGCACACCATTCGCATCAAGGTCACAATAACCTAAATCGGTTTGCACGCTTTGAGACAAACATTGAAATATTGCATTATGTTCGCTATCAACCGGTAGGATCTGCGCGCCATAGTGTTTTGCTGCGTCAATAAAAAACTGCCCCGACATCACGAGTGCTTCTTTATTGGCAAGGAGAATTCGTTTACCTGCTTTTACTGCGGCCATGGTTGGCAATAATCCTGGCGACCCTACAATCGCCGCCATCACCATATCAACTGCGTCGGCAGAGGACACTTCACATAAGCCCTCTAAACCCGCGACAACTCTGGTGGTGACATTGGAATCGTTAAGTTTTTTTTCAAGCAATAAAGCGGCGCTAACATCGGCCATTGCGGCATATTCAGGTTGCCACTTAACACAAAGCTGATACATTTTATCCACATTGGATGCTGCCGCTAAGGCATACACACTAAATTGTTCAGGATTGTGCTCAATAACGGAAAGCGTACTTTCACCTATCGAACCAGTTGCACCTAAAATCGTTATCTTTTGCATAAAATCAAACCACTAAAAAGAGAGAAACGACGCAGTACAAGCTACTGGCAGAAGAAATACAACAGCGCAAAGACTGGGAAGGCCGCCATTAGACTATCGATTCTATCAAGAATACCACCATGCCCAGGGATAATATTACTGCTGTCTTTAATATTTGAAACACGCTTAAACATGCTCTCAACGAGGTCACCCAACACCGAGATCACTACGGTAACAAAGGTGATCAACAACATCGTGGTCAGGCTAGCAAAATGAATATTAAATAATTTAGCCACAAACCAACCAATGACCATCGCCAGCACCACGCCACCTAGCAAACCTTCAATGGTTTTATTGGGGCTGACTTTGGGTGCCATTTTGTGCTTTCCAATAGCTTTACCGGTAAAATACGCCCCCGTATCAGCTGCCCAAACTAGTAAACAAACATACATCACAAGTTTAGCACCATGCAGCGGATCGAAAGCGTAATCTACGGCTCGTAGCATAAACACGCTCCATAAAAACGGCAGTAGGGATAAAATGCCAAAAATATGTCGTAATGGGATGTTTTTTTGCCATACACAGGTACTTCTAGGATAGGTTAAGGCTAACAAACTTGCCACTAACCACCACATACTGCCGGTTGATAAAATTGCGTAATGAACGTCTGAAGCTTGCCCCAAACTGACACTATCAAATGGAATAAAGAAAAAACTTGCGGCTACAGCAACCAAGGCTGGGAGAAGGCTCATTATACGAGATTTTGGTTCGACAAATTGGGTCCACTCCCAAAAACCAAGCATGGCAATCGCGGTTAACGCGAGAATAAAAAATGGAATAGGCAGCAGGAAAATACCCAATACAACCAACGGGGCTAAAATCAAGGCGGTAATAATTCTTTGTTTCAAACTGTTATCCTTACGCGGTTTGGCTCATAAATAATTGCAATTGTTCACTGGTACAACCAAAACGTCTTTCACGGTTAATAAACCAAGTAATGGCATCTAATAATGGCTGCTCACCAAACTCTGGCCAAAATAAATCGGTAAAATACAATTCTGCATAGGCCATTTGCCATAATAAGAAATTGCTAATGCGGCATTCACCACTGGTGCGGATCATCAAATCGACATCCGGCAAATCAGATAAACACAAGTACTGAGAAATTGTTTCTTCGGTGATGTCTGCTGGCGCAAGTTCACCGCTATCAACCGTCATGGCTAATTGTTTAACTGCTTGGGTTATATCCCATTTGCCGCCATAGTTAGCGGCTACGTTAACGACCGTACCCGTATTATTTTGGGTCAAGGCTTCAGCTTTCGCTATTTTTATTTGCAATGGTGAACTAAACCGAGTTTTGTCGCCAATGATCTGCAATTTTAAATTATTTTTATGCAGCTTTTTTACTTCCCGGGTCAATACCATCATGAACAAGTCCATTAATAAACTGACTTCTTCTTGAGGTCTTCTCCAGTTTTCACTGCTAAATGCAAATAATGTCACCGCTTGAATGCCCAAACGAGATGCGGTACTGATCGTTTCTCGCACAGCTTTTACCGCAACACGGTGCCCATAAAGTCTAGGTTTACCTTGTTGCTTCGCCCAACGTCCATTACCGTCCATAATGATGGCAATATGTTGCGGTAAAAGTTCTGCTGAAACTTGGGGATCGGCCATATCAATATCTTTTAGAATAAATCCGACTATTAAAAGGAATGTCCAAATAGCGGAGTGACAAAATTAAAAAACGCTATGCTGGGCAAGGTAGAACAAGCCTGCATAGCGCTTTATACTTAAAAAAATTAAACTTCCATTAACTCTTTTTCTTTAACCGCTAGCAGCTCATCAATGTTTTTAATTGCGACATCAGTGATTTTTTGAATATCTTCTTGTGCTTTACGATCTTCATCTTCTGAAATCTCTTTATCTTTCAGTAATGATTTAAAGTCACCATTAGCATCACGGCGGATGTTACGCACAGCGACACGACCGCCTTCCGCTTCCGCACGTACGATCTTAACCAGATCTTTACGACGTTCTTCGGTTAATGCTGGAAGTGGAACACGAATAACGGTACCGGCTGACATTGGATTTAAACCCAGATCAGACTTCATGATTGCTTTTTCTACCGCTGGGGTTAGCTCTTTATCAAAAACCGTAATAGCCAGAGTACGTGCATCTTCGGCTATGATATTGGCAAGTTGATTAAGCGGTGTTGGTGCGCCGTAATATTCAACCGAGATATTTTGTAGAATACTTGGGTGCGCGCGACCGGTACGAATTTTTGATAGGTTACCTTTTAGTGCATCGACACTTTTTAGCATGCGCTCTTGAGCGTCTTTTTGAATTTCGTTAATCACAATATCACCTTGTGTTTTATCTGTTAAAGCGAATGAATCCATCCACTCTGTTTAGTATCAGTTCCATCGATTAATTGCCTGGTCAAACTTATTCAGCTTGATCAGTATCGCTAATTAATGTGCCTTCTTGCTCACCCATTACCACGCGACGTAGTGCCCCAGGCTTGTTCATGTTAAATACGCGGATTGGCATTTTATGGTCACGAGCTAAAGTAAAGGCAGCTAAGTCCATTACTTTTAATTCTTTATCTAATACGCTGTTGTAGGTTAGCTTATCACACAAAACTGCATCTGGGTTAGCCACAGGATCGGCTGTATAAACACCATCCACTTTGGTGGCTTTTAATACTACATCTGCTTCAATTTCAATCCCGCGTAAACACGCTGCAGAATCGGTAGTAAAGAAAGGATTGCCTGTACCGGCAGAGAAAATAACCACACGACCTTGACGTAATTGGCTAATCGCATCGGCCCAGTTGTAATCATCACATACACCTTTAAGTGGAATGGCAGACATAACACGCGCATTAACGTAAGCACGGTGAAGTGCATCACGCATGGCTAAACCATTCATCACGGTTGCCAACATACCCATATGATCGCCCACAACACGGTTCATGCCAGCTTCTGCAAGACCAGCGCCACGGAATAAGTTTCCGCCGCCAATCACGACACCGACTTGAACACCAAGTTCGACTAACTCTTTCACTTCTTGAGCCATGCGGTCTAAAACCGTTGGATCAATACCAAAACCTTCAGCACCTTGTAAGGCTTCACCACTGAGTTTTAACAAAATACGTTGATATGCAGGCTTAGGATTCGTTGTCATGGAGTGTACCCTCAAATAATGTGATTTGATTAACTGTTATGGATAAACATCATC
This sequence comes from Vibrio sp. S11_S32, assembly GCF_014694465.1. NCBI lineage: Bacteria > Pseudomonadati > Pseudomonadota > Gammaproteobacteria > Vibrionales > Vibrionaceae > Vibrio > Vibrio sp. S11_S32. The sequence continues at coordinate 259,834 of NZ_JAAUWS010000001.1, forward strand.
CTATTCTCATCGCTTGTAACACTTTTCACTTAAGCATTAATAAACAGTGTCGAGATTAGTAATTTCGTTATTTATTCATAACAATTAAAAACTTATTACAAAAAGACCGCAGCATGGCTACGGTCCTTTAGGTTCGCTATACAAAACAGGGATTAACCTTTTTGTACCGCTGCAACTTCATCAGCAAAGCTCATTTCAGCTTTTTTCTCGATACCTTCACCAACTTCTAAACGTACGAAGCTAGTTACTGTAGCGCCTTTCTCTTTCAAGAATTCACCAACAGTTTTCTTAGGTTCCATGATGAATGCTTGACCAGTAAGAGAAACCTCACCAGTAAATTTCTTCATGCGGCCAACGACCATTTTTTCAGCGATTTCTTGTGGTTTGCCTTCGTTCATTGCGATTTCAACTTGAACCGCTTTCTCTTTAGCTACCACGTCTGCTGGAACATCTTCAGGGTTTACGTATTCAGGCTTAGAAGCTGCAACGTGCATTGCAACGTGCTTGATAGTTTCTTCGTCTGCATCACCCGCAACAACTACGCCAATACGCTCGCCGTGACGGTATGAACCTACTTTAGCGCCTTCAATGTAAACAACGCGACGAACGCCGATGTTTTCACCGATTTTAGCGACTAGAGCAATACGTGTTTCTTCAAACTTAGCTTGAAGTGCTTCAACGTCAAGACGTTCAGCGATTGCTGCGTCAAGAACAGAGTTAGCAAAACCTAGGAAGTTAGCATCTTTTGCTACGAAGTCAGTCTGACAGTTCACTTCTAGAAGTGCTGCGAAACCTTCGCCTTCTTTAATTAGGATCGTACCTTCAGCAGCAACGTTACCCGCTTTTTTAGCCGCTTTTGCAGCACCGCTTTTACGCATGTTTTCGATTGCTAATTCAATATCAGCATTCGCTTCAACAAGCGCTTTTTTACAATCCATCATGCCTGCGCCAGTACGCTCACGCAATTCTTTAACTAGAGCAGCTGTTACTGTTGCCATTGTATAATCCTCGGTTGTTTCCAAAAATGGTAAAAAACAGGGGCCTGCTAATTTCAAATGAATAAGCATGGCCCCTATTACTAACTATAACTTAATCTCAACTAGCCAATAAGACCGTCAACACTAAGTGACAAGGAGCAGTGATATTAAGCTTCTTCTACGAAACTGTCTTTATCAGAAACTGCAACTACGTCTTTGTTACGACCTTCAGTTACTGTTTCAGCAGCAGCGTTTAGGTAAAGCTGTACCGCACGGATTGCATCGTCATTACCAGGAATGATGAAGTCAATGCCATCTGGATCAGAGTTAGTATCTACTACTGCAAATACTGGGATACCTAGGTTGTTTGCTTCTTTAACTGCAATGTGCTCGTGGTCAGCATCGATTACGAACAATGCGTCAGGTAAGCCACCCATGTTTTTAATACCACCAAGAGATTTTTCTAGTTTCTCCATTGTGCGCGTACGCATTAGAGCTTCTTTCTTAGTGATTTTTTCAAACGTACCGTCTTGAGATTGAGCTTCAAACTCTTTAAGACGTTTGATAGATTGACGAACTGTTTTAAAGTTAGTCAACATGCCGCCTAACCAGCGGTTGTTTACGTAGTACTGGTTGCTAGCGATTGCGGCTTCTTTTACTGCTTCAGAAGCGGCACGCTTAGTACCTACGAAAAGTACTTTACCTTTACGCTCACCGATTTTGCTTAGCTCAGCTAATGCATCGTTGAACATAGGAACTGTTTTTTCTAAGTTGATGATATGAACTTTGTTACGAGCGCCAAAGATGAAAGGCTTCATTTTTGGGTTCCAGTAACGAGTTTGGTGACCGAAGTGAACACCAGCTTTAAGCATATCGCGCATTGATACAGTTGCCATTATATAATCCTCTTTAATGGGGTTAGGCCTCCACATCCCCCATGAGTCCGACTCTAAGCCAATGATTGGCTCGAGCACCCCGGATCACGTGTCGGAATGTGTGTGATTTAAGAAATAGTATGTGAAACTCACAATGCTCCGCCAAATACAGGAGTGAACATATGCCAATTTCGGTGCGCTTTATATCATAAAACACGGCTATAAATCCACAAAAACCGCTTATCTCGGGTGCATTTTTTATTTTTTTGTTTTTTTATCGCAATTATGTCGATGATAACGGATTTCAATTGCGATTAGCGCTCCCACTGAATACACTATTGCAATAGTTATTTACCCTGACATTAAAGTGATAACTTCAATTTTAAAGGGTATCGCGTGGTAATAGAAATATAAGGCCCCTGTCACATGACGATTAGAATTAAAACTGCCGAAGAAATTGCAAAAATGCGTATCGCCTGCAAATTAGCGGCCGATACCCTTGAGATGATCGCACCTTACGTCAAAGAAGGCGTGACCACTGAAGAGCTGAATAAAATCTGCCACGATTATGGTCTTGAACATGGTGCGTATTCTGCGCCATTAGATTATCACGGCTATCCAAAATCAATTTGCACCTCAATCAACCATATCGTTTGTCATGGCATTCCAGCTTCTCAAGATGAAGTGGGCAGCAACGGTCAAATCAAACCCGCAGTGCTGAAAAATGGCGACATCTTAAATATCGACATTACCGTGATTGTACCCAATGATCCTAATGCTGATCTGAGTGTGCGACCTGAAGGTTACTATGGTGACACCTCAAGAATGTTTTTAATTGGTGAGGTAACACCGGCCAATAAACGTTTATGCATGGTGACCCAAGAAGCGCTTTATGTCGGTATGCGTAAAGTCAAACCTGGTGTGCAACTGGGTGAAATTGGTACTGCGATTGAAAAATACATTAAAGATAATAACAAGAAAAACCCACGTAATAAGTTCTCTATCGTAAAAGATTTTTGTGGCCATGGCATTGGCGATGAATTCCACGAAGAACCGCAAGTGGTGCATTATAAAAATACCGATCGCCGTATCTTAAAAGAAGGTATGATCTTCACCATCGAACCTATGATCAATGCCGGTAAGTTTGGTGTCACGGTTGATGCAATGGATGACTGGACCGCTTATACGGGCGATGGTAAAAATTCAGCCCAATTTGAGCACACGATTTTGGTGACCAAAACCGGTTGTGAAGTGATGACCTTACGTTCGGATGAAACCATTCCTCGTATTATGCATAACGCTTGATATTAAAAGCCTAAAGCACAAAAATTTTCGCCCTTGCTGATTTATCAACAAGGGCTTTTTATTACTATCAAACCAAGATTTCTCTGCCGTGGAGCATTGGTTTTCTATGCTTGAAACGCTATTATCGAAATAAGCTCATATTTGTTGCAAGGAATGCGCATGCCTTACCAATCCCCTGTCAGTTTACAAGATGACCAAATCTGTCCGGCCGAATTAAAATCTCAACTTGAACAGTTTTCTCTCCATCAAAAAGAAGCTTTTCTGGCTCACCAACCGGTTGAAGAATTAGTGCAGGCACGCTCTGATTATATGGATTCAGTTTTATCTCGTTTATGGACCTATTTTAATTTTGAACAAGAATCCTCTCTGAGTTTGATTGCAGTGGGCGGTTATGGTCGCGCAGAGTTACACCCGTTATCAGATATTGATATCTTAATTCTTTCCCAAAATACTATATCTGATGACATCTGCGCTAAAGTGAGTCAGTTCATCACTTTGCTGTGGGATTTACGTTTAGAAGTGGGTCATAGTGTTCGCACCATCAACGAGTGTATTCAAGTTGGGCAAGATGACCTTACCGTTGCCACCAACTTACAAGAAGCGCGCTTTTTATCTGGCAGTGAAGCAACCTATGATGATTTAATGGAACAAATCAGCGCCCCGACCTTTTGGCCGAGTGAGGTTTTCTATCCAGCAAAACTCCAAGAGCAACGTGAGCGTCATTCTCGCTATCACGACACCACGTATAATTTAGAACCAGATATCAAGTCTAGCCCTGGCGGTTTGCGGGATATTCATACCTTAAGTTGGGTCGCTCGTCGGCACTTTGGCGCCACCTCGTTACGAGAAATGAGCTATGCCGGCTTTTTAACCGATGCGGAATACCGCGAACTAGTCGAATGTCAGAACTTCTTATGGCGAGTGCGGTTTGCGCTGCATATTGAACTTAAACGCTACGACAACCGCCTCACCTTTGGTCATCAAGCCAGTGTTGCTGAAAACCTCGGCTTTATTGCCGAAGGTAATCGCGGCATTGAAATGATGATGAAAGAGTTCTACCGCACTTTGCGTCGTGTCGCCGAACTCAACACCATGCTATTAAAATTGTTTGATCAAGCGATCACCAATAAAGGCAAAAAGCTAGAGATTGAAGTGCTATCGGCAGATTTTCAACGTCGGGGCACCTTAATTGAAGCGCGCAAACCGGCGTTATTCCAAGCTCGTCCAGAAACCATTTTGGATATGTTTTTTCATATTGCCAATGACTCATCGATTGAAGGGGTTAGCCCTCCGACATTACGCCAATTGCGCACCGCGCGCCGTCGTTTAAATCGCTTTTTGCACACCATTCCTGCCGCACGCGAAAAATTCATGGATCTAGTCAGTCACCCTAATTCGTTGCACCGCGCGTTTGGTTTAATGCATCGTTTAGGGGTATTAGCTGCTTATCTGCCGCAATGGAGCCAGATCGTCGGCCAAATGCAATTTGACCTATTCCATGTTTACACCGTCGATGAACACAGCATGCGAGTGTTAAAACAACTGCATTCGTTTAGTGATTCAGACAACCATGCTATCCACCCGATTTGTTGTGATGTTTACCCTCGTATTCAAAAGAAAAACCTGCTTATTATCGCCGCTATCTTCCATGATATTGGTAAAGGTCGCGGTGGCGATCACTCCGAGATTGGCGCAGTCGAAGCCTATGATTTTTGTATCGAACATGGCCTATCCAAACCGGAAGCAAAAATGGTGTCTTGGTTGGTACAAAACCACCTTTTGATGTCGGTGACCGCTCAGCGCCGTGATATTTATGATCCCGATGTGATCACCGAATTTGCTAAAAAAGTGCGTGACGAAGAATACCTAGAGAACTTGGTGTGCCTCACGGTAGCCGATATTTGTGCCACCAACCCTGAACTGTGGAACAGTTGGAAGCGTACTTTGTTAGCCGAATTATTTTATTCTACCCAACGAGCCCTGCGTCGCGGTTTAGAAAACCCGGTCGATGTGCGTGACCGTATTCGCCACAATCAACACATGGCGGCGGCAATGTTACGCAAAGAAAACTTCACGCCAAGAGAAATCGAAGTGTTATGGCAGCGCTTTAAAGCCGACTATTTTCTGCGCCATACCGCCAAACAAATCGCTTGGCATGGTGAGCATTTACTCAAGCACGACCATAAACAGCCGTTAGTCTTGATCAGCAAAAATGCTTCACGAGGCGGCACCGAAGTGTTTATTTACGCGAAAGATAAAGCCAGTTTATTTGCCACTATGGCCGCAGAGCTTGATCGTCGAAACCTGAGTATTCATGATGCACAAATCATGACCAGCAAAGATGGGTATGCGCTCGATACTTTTATGGTACTGGATCATAACGGCGAACCGATTGACGATGACCGACACCAAATTTTACAACAACAATTGTGTACTATCTTACAAACAGCAAAGCCAAAAATCGCTAATTTAAGACGAACGCCACGTCAACTATTGCATTTTAACGTTAAGACTCGCATCGACTTTATTCCGACTAAAACAGGCAAGCGCAGTTTGATGGAATTAGTCGCATTAGATACGCCAGGATTATTGGCAAGAGTCGGCTCAGCGTTTGCCGAATTAGACATACATTTGCATGGCGCTAAGATCACCACCATTGGCGAGCGCGCAGAAGATTTATTTATCTTAACCTCGCCAGCCGGAGGCCGCTTAGAAGAAGAGGAAGAGCAAGCTATTCGAGCACTATTGATGACAAAAATCGCGCAACTGTCACCACATTAAATAAAAATAAGCGCTAAAATAATGGTTATTCGATCATGTAAAATTAGAAGAATCGAGGTGAATATTTATGTATCCAAACCTGCAAAAGCTTGGCATTACCGAGCCTAAACTAATCGCCCGTTACAGCTTGCGTCAAGAAGCTCAAGTTGATGTACTTAAAGTCTATTTTCACAAACAAAAAGGCGAATTGTTTGCTAAAAGCGTTAAGTTTAAGTATCCACGCCAACGCAAAAGCATTCGCTTAGAAAACAGCCAAGGTCGTTATAAAGAGACCACCGAAGTCAGCCCTAACCTGACTCAAATAATGACTGAATTAAATAAAATCACCAAACCAAAAGCGATGGACAGCGCTGATATCAAACATAAAATCCTGACCGATTTGCGCCATTTAGAAAAAGTGGTATCAGGAAAAATTGCCGAAATTGAAGCGGATTTAGAAAAACTGAAGTAGCGGCAGTTAAGTCATTTCAAGCAGCGATAACTTAGCGGTGTAACGGGTGTTAATACCAATTCCATTTAATATTTGATCAATTTAAATACGCCGAAAAGACGCTGATCCGTCCTTGGTCGCTTGAAAAAAGGCCATCGATGGTCTTTGCCACTTTTCTCTGTACTCAATTTTGAACCATCATTAAATTTATGGCATTGGTATAAATTGCTCGTCACGTCCACAGCTATACCCGTCTTACTTGAAGCTGCAGCTTTGTTGGCTGCGCTAACTCCCCCCAATCACTTAGGCAAGCTAAGCTATTAAGCTATTAAGCTATTAAGCTATTAAGCTATTAAGCTATTAAGCTATTAAGCTATTAAGCTATTAAGCTATTAAGCTATTAAGCTATTAAATCATCCATATTCCATTCGAATTCGGCAAATAAAGCTTGCCACACTTCGTCAAACTTAGCTTCAATCACGATCGCCTGCTCGGTGATCGGGTGAATAAAACTTAATCGTGTCGCATGCAGCATTAAGCGATGAGCATTAAGATTATCTCGAAACAGTCGATTTTGTTTACCATCACCGTGCGAAGTATCACCAATAATGGGATGACGTAAATGCGCCATATGTCGGCGTAATTGGTGCTTGCGCCCTGTCAGTGGTTTCATTTCAACCAAACCAAAGCGACTGGTTGGAAAACGTCCGGTTGAATACGGTACTTCCACTTTCGCCAGAGGTTGATAATCAGTCACTGCCGACTGTGCTTCTTGTTCCTGCTTGGCAAATTTATCGGCCACTTTATCCAATTCTTTTTTAAGTGGGTAATCGAGCCGCGCTCCCTCTTCAACCCAGCCGCGTACAATCGCATGGTAGATTTTCTCAAATTTATGCTCGGCAAACATTGGCGCGGCCTGTGATGCCATCTCACTGGAAAGTGCAAATAACAACACCCCAGAGGTGGGGCGATCAAGTCGATGCAAAGGAAACACATGCTGACCTATTTGATCGCGCAAGGTTTGCATCACAAAACGCGTTTCATGGCGATCAAGCCACGAACGATGCACCAACATTCCCGCCGGTTTATTTACTGCGATCAAGAACTCATCACGATAAATGATCTCTAATTCAACCATCTCTTCATCGGTTGGCAGTGGCTCATCAATCGAACCATCGCGCTTTGCTTCATCATGTGAATCTGATTGTGTTTTCATTATTGGGCTCATTTTACCGCGTCATCTATTCGTTTAATGGTGAGTAATAAATCGTTTAAAGACGTATCTCGAACCGAAGCTTGTTCAAAATAAGGACTGATTTCAAAACCAGCCGGCATCTCACAATCGGACGCCATTAATGAACGCATTTTGGGCATAAAAACCCACTGCAGCCATTGGGTTGGCGATAAAGTATCGACCGAAAAAGGCTGGTTACTGGCTAACGCTTCCGCTGATGGCGCTTGCGCTTCCCAAAAGGTGAGTTCAATCATTTTGTCTTCTAATTGCTCAAGTGCATCGATTAATTTAGTGTAATCAATCATTTTCGCGGCTGTCCCCTTGATATTGAAGAACTAGGATACCATTTAATTAATAAGTTTTATTATATTACCTTCATCTATCATTGGGTTTCATCATGAATGCGATACACAATTTAAGCCAGTTATTAGAAAAAAGTCAGTGCCAATACCAAATTTTTGACTTAGGTCGCCGCATTCAATCCATCAATCAAAAAACTTTTTTACAAGTCGAAATGGGACAAAAACCCTACCCATTTCCATTGCAACGTCATGCGCATATTGCGGTCGCTTACTGGACCGAGCAAAATCAACCTTGGATCTGGTTTTTAAAATTCCCACTTGATGAACGCGGCCTGTTAAACCAAAGTGATGTTGGTAATTTCTTAAAGTACGTCACCGAAGCAATGGGCGCGCAACTGGGTCAAAGCTTGACTGAAGAACAACAACAGCACCTTGCCGACAACCCTTACACTTTTACTCCTAAAGATGACAAAATGGCGGCATTTCATAGCTTGATCCGCGCCCATTTAAACTTAGCCACCAGCCAATATTATGAGCATGCGCAGCATTACTTTAGTGGCGATTTAGGTTGGGCTAACTGGCAGACCGTTGGATTACAAGGTATCACCGATATGTGCGCTCGCCTGTCGGACAATCAAAATACCGTTGCCATTCGTAAAGCCCTGCCACAGCTGGCCAAAGACACTCAATGCCACCCAGCCTTGTATGTCTTACTTGGCGCGCTTGAGCATGTCACTTTAGATGAAAAATTAAGTCAACGTATTGCTGAACTGGCGCTTGAGCAAAGCCAACACGCTCAACCCGATTTATTTTTATTATCGGCTTATGTGCGAGCACTGTCTGGCGGTGACGAAACTCAATTACAAGCAGTGATTGAAGCAATTTTAGCTAAGCCAGAATTAAGCCACGCCGAAGTGTTGATCGCGATTGCAGGCCGCTGTTGGTCACAATTGACCACAGAAGCGCGAGCAGGCAAGTTTTTATTGCGCTTGGCCCAAACTGACAACCAAAATTTATTTAACCAATTATTTGCCGATTTAGTGATGCTGCCAGAATTGCGCATGACATTTTTGCCTTTATTGCATAATACTCCAAGCCCTGAGCTCGCCAATGCATTAATCACTTTGCAACAGCAGACCAAATCAGGCCAATAAATCAAATCGACGCTATAACGTACATTTAAGTATTGACGTAAATCGAAGCTATAACGTACATCTAAGCTATGAGATACATCTAAGCTATACGTTAAATTGAAGCCACAAATCAAATTGAAGCTATAAGCCCAAGGAAAGTTGGATGATAACGGATTTATTAATGATTCTATTGGTGATGTTTATTGCCTTATTGTTTTGGCAACAACGTCGTCAATCGGAATTGGCTCACCAAGCCATTTTGCGCCACTGCGAACAACTGGATTTACAGGTTCTTTCTACTTCGTTACTGCGCTATAAAATAAAGCTACCCGATGGCCGCTGGCGTTTTCATTCGCAATACCAGTTTGAATTTTCTTCTCGCGGTGATGATTGCTACCAAGGCACAATGATCATGATAGGCTTTAAAGGCACCCACTTTCGCTTGCCACCGTATAGAATGGTCGACAACTATGATTATTAACCGTCTCGGTATGATTAAAAAACCGCAGGCCATTAAAAACAACATGGTAGGCCAAATACTCAAAAAGGTTTCAAAATGAATACCCAAAACATTACTGAAGAACTGCATCAAGTGTTATCAGCATTACGCGCCGAAGGCAAAGAACCGAGCGTGGCATTAGTCAAAGCTCGCATGTCGGTTACGGTGCCTATGCCTGCGATTATTAGCACTATTAAATCGTGGAAAGCCTCCAACCGAGTCCCTAAAGTTGAAATTGCAGCTCAACAGCCTGTTAATGACAGCGATGCTAAGATCCTGCAACTTCAACAGCAACTTCAACAGCAAATTCAAGACCTACTGCAACGAGTGACCAGCTTAGAGCAGCAACTTAAAGCAAACAAAGAAGAGAAATAATATGAAGATTTGGGTTGATGCCGACGCATGTCCGAAAACCATTCGCGAAACCATTTGTCGCGCCGCCGAAAGAACCGGCATCACCACCACTTTTGTCGCCAATCACCAAGTTCCAGTGCCAAAGCGCGTCAACATTCACTCTATTCAAGTAGAAAGTGGTTTTGATGTTGCCGATAACGAAATTGTGCGTTTAGTTGAAAGCGGCGATCTGGTGATCACCTCAGATATCCCACTGGCGGATGAAGTGATCACCAAAGGCGGTCAAGCATTAAGCTCGCGCGGTGAGCTTTATACCAAAGACACCATAAAAGCGCGTCTTAATATTCGTGATTTTATGGACACCATGCGCTCTAGCGGACTGCAAAGCGGTGGCCCAGCACCTCTATCCCAAACCGATAAACGCGAGTTTGCGAATCATTTGGATAAGATTTTAGCCAGAGCCAAATAACAAAAAACGAGTCATTATTAATCACTCGTTTTTCTCTTTAAGGTAGCAAGATGATTGAGCCGGACAAACTTAGCTTTTCAGCTGATCCCACGAGATATTTGACACGATCCGGCAATCATCACATTTGAAATAAAAAATATCATGCAGAGGTTTTTCCAGTTTCCAGTCACCATCACAACGTGGACAGCGGCGTTGCTTTTCCGCTTCTAGGCTTTCGCCGCCAATACGATATAAATAGTAATAGGTCGGAATTTTCGTTAAGTATTCTAGGCGTCCGCGCAAATCCCAACCACGACGAAACAAATAACTGCTCACATCGGAGATTTCTTTTAGCGTCGCATGTTCGGCTTGGGTCGCGCCAGCCATTTGAATTTCATCACACGCTTGCCATTCAGTTTGCCACTTAATAATCGCTTTATGATCGCCATTTAACGTGGGTGGATTATGGTATAACGGGATTGGCCTAAAGGTATCACCGCAGCGTAATGGCGAACAAGAATGCACAAAAGTAGTGTACAAAATCTGCCAACTCGACTGCCCCATCTCTTGATGCGATACCGTCTGCTCTGAGTTTAAATCTTGCCCTAACACTCTTACTTTAGGCGCTAAGACTTTCGCTTCGGTTAAACGCTGCAAGCACACTTTGACATACGCCGAGTGATACTGCGGATGCATACTATCGGATTCTGGACAAATTAAGCGAACCCGAAATTCCCCCTCACCAATGATGATTGGAAATTCACGACCTAAAATCTGGCCATTAAAACGTAACGCATCTAATAAACCATTGATCGATTTTTCAACCGCATCCATAGTGGTGTTATCAAAACATTCAAATTGCAACTCTACAACGTACACTCGACTTCCTTCTTACACTTCGACTTTGCATTGGGTTAAAAACTGTTCGATATTGGGGCTTAATACATCGCGGTTGGCGGTGCCCAAACGTTCTAAAATCACTTCGCCAGTCATATTACAGATCGACACCACATCTAACTCGGCATCAGTGGTGCCAATAAACACGGTGGGTTTTAATTTTAGACGGCGCTGAGTCACTAAATGCCCCAAGATATTTTCTTGCAGAGTCACAAAGTCCTCATCACTCCACACTTGCAATAAAGTGAATGGTTTATTGTTCCACGAAAGGGTTAAATCGGCGCTGTATTGTGAGCCATAGAACGCTTTGATATCAGAATGAATAATCAGCTCAATACCACGTTCTAAATTGCCAAAATCTGCTACTTGGTCACGCTCTTGTGGTAGCCACTCAACCTCTTTGCTGCCGAGGCTAGTTTGTAAACACGGTGAAGGTAAGCCTTGCATTTCATTGGCAATTGGGCGGCTTTGGTACGCTTGTTCCCATTGAGTCACAAAATCGGAAGTGAGCGCCGCTAAAGTGTGAGCAATATTATGGTTCATTCAAGGCTCCAAATTCAAAATTATATGGCTATTGTATAGATACCAAATGGAATTGGTATTACTATTCGGGTAATTGTAACAAACCAAGATTCTACTATGACTAACCCTGAAAAATCTAAATCTTTATCTGCCCAAACCAGCTCCACCAAATATGCCAATGCTAAAGAATTACAAGGCTTAACATTAGGTCAACACACTCAATATCGTCACGATTATGACGCCAGTTTATTGCAAGGTGTGCCGCGCAGTTTAAATCGTCAAGATCTGGGATTACATCAAGTCGAAAATCTGCCCTTTATTGGTTGTGATATCTGGACGTTATATGAGATATCATGGCTCAATAATAAAGGTTTGCCGCAAGTTGCCATTGGTGATGTATCACTGCCGCTCACCAGCCCTAATTTAATTGAATCAAAATCGTTTAAGCTGTATTTAAATAGCATCAACCAAACTCGTTTTGAGAATTGGCAGCAAGTCGAAGAGACTTTAAAAGCAGATTTATCAGCCTGTGCTGGAGAACCCGTTGAGGTGTGCTTGCATCATGTTGATCACTACAATCAACAACCGATCGTCAGCATGCAAGGGTTATGCATTGATAATCAAGATATCGAAATCACCGATTACCAATTTAATGAGCAATATCTACAAGATGCCACTTGCGACCAACAAGTAAGTGAAACCCTACACAGCCATTTATTAAAATCCAATTGTTTGATCACCAACCAACCCGATTGGGGCAGTGTTGAAATTCAATACACAGGCAATAAAATTTCACAACAAGCACTATTACGTTATTTGGTTTCTTTTCGTGAACATAATGAATTTCATGAACAATGCGTGGAACGTATCTTTTGTGATATCCAGAAATACTGCCAACCGACAGAATTAACCGTTTATGCCCGCTATACTCGTCGAGGTGGATTAGACATCAATCCTTATCGCTCGAGTAAATGTGCACAGCCGACGAATATGCAACGTATGGCACGTCAGTAATTTTAATTTCAAGAGAATATACACTGCAATGAATAGATTGGCTCAAAGCCTTATGGTGCTCAGTTTTTTATTGAGTAGCTTACTTTTTAGCACCCTAGCACAAGCTAAAGTATACCTATCGCCAGTTGCGCAAGAAGCGGAAAGACTCTTAAGCGTTAATCCACAAAAATCGCTTGAAGTCACCAAGCAGTTTTTGGCGACCCGAAAACTGGTGGCCAATAACAGTCAAGATTACACCTTATCGAAAGATGGCAGCGAAAATAGCATCCGCACGCCCGCCACCAGCATTGAAGCTCTGCAAATTATGGCTTTGGCTTATCAACACAGCAACCAGCCACAGCAAGCACTGCTCACCATCAGAAACGCCGAAAGCATTGCACAACATTATCAATTACCTCAACCTCTACTCGATTCGCAACTGATCCAAAGCCAATTATTGTGGCAACAAAATCATAATATTAGTTCGATCAACCAGAAAATCACCCAGATAAAAAATCAGTTACAGCAAGAAGCACAAGCTACTAACTGGAAGCAAGAGTTCCATTATAATCTTTATATGTTTGAAGCTAAAATCTATGCATATCAAGGTGACACAATCAAAGCAGAAGCAGCATTTAAACAAGCTGAAAACTACGTCATTGCGTTAAAATCGACCTTACTTACCATCGATTACCACCTCACTTTAGGTCAATATTACCTTGAGCAAAGCGAGTACGACGACTCGCTTACCCAACTTCTTATTACCTATTGGATGGCGGTAAAAGAAGGCGATAGTATCGAATTAGCCAAAGCAAACTTATTACTCGCCAAACTGTTTTATACTCGCCAGGTATTTGACAAAGCGATAGAGCACACCACAGAAGCCGCCGATTTTTATGATAATTACCCCTATTCCGAGGCATTATCTGACACATTGAAACTAATGGCTGACACTTATTTTCAGCAAGGTAAATATAACCTTGCTTTAGTCAATTATCTCAATGTATTAGACAATGAAACAGCCTTAAAAAAACCTGAAAAAATCATTGATTTAAAAATTAACATTGCCAATACCTATCTGAAATTATTTGATTTTTCCCATGCTGAAATTTACCTCACCCAAACCATCGCCATGGTAAAAAGTAGCGGTTACTCGGGGCGAGATGCCGAAATTTATTTATTACAGGCCGCATTAGCGCTCTCCAATAATGATGCGAGCGCAGCATTAAACAGTAGTCAACATGCGTTAACCATTGCGAATAAAATAAGAAACAATCGCCTCAAAATGGATGCTTATAACATTCGCTCCTCTGCCTATCAACAACAAGGGAATTACCAGCAAGCTTTTAAAACACAGAAGCACTACCAAGCTTTATGGAAAAACCAGCAGGAACAATTTAATGCGATTAATGACAAAGTATTTCGTCAACAAAAGGATATTATTGAACAATCTCTCCATTATGCAGGTTTAGAAGATAACCTTGCGCGCAGTCAGCAGCAATATAGTGAATATCAAAAATCCACCTTTATATTGTTATTTGTTTGCTTTTTAATGCTAGCTCTTATCATTTATCGCGGCTCTGTGAATACGAAAATACGGGCAGATCTAGAGGAGCAAACTCTTGAACTCTATACCCACACTCGTTCACGATTACAAAATTTAAAGCTACTCAATGTTAAGCTCCCCAAATCATTACAACGCAGTAGTGCGGTATTTGAACAGTGGCGATTGGGCGAATTAATTAACGAACCTTTGATCGACCGACTGTATTTCGTGATGTTTGATGTCACTTTCTTACGCAATGTTTATCTAAAACGCGGTTATCAAGCAGGGCTAGAAATAGAACAAGCATTTGGCGCACATTTAAAAACCTTTGTCACCGCCCCTGCTCGCCTCTATCATTTTGCTGATGGGAGATTTTTATATATTGAACCCAAAGCTACCCACCAAGGGTCGGCTAAAGAAATGTTTGAAAAAATCAATTCTTGGGTCGAAGGTTTTCAAACTGATACTGATATTAAACGCCACATAAGAATGGGGATGGCGGAATATCCGTTTTTACCGAAAGCCTACACCGCCATTAACGATAAAGAGTTAATCGATATATTATTAATGGCCATTTATATCGGGAGTCAAATGAGTAAGCATGAAGGCGAAACCAAAAGTCAATGGATCCATTTATCGGCAATTAAAAATGCTCCAGCAGCCAGCTTTGCGTCCGATAACACTCGCTTAGCTTGCCAACAAGCGGTCAACCAAGGACTAATAAAAATTCAAACCTTAAGTGGTAATGATGAGCTAGCCAAAGAAATCATCCGCAATGAAAAGCCTGACTTCTAACTACACAACAAAGTTTGTAGTATCGCTTGACTAATCGGTGTAATGTTAAGAAAAATAACAACAAACCCGATTCTATACCCGCTTAACTTGGCGCTAGCGTTTTAAGTTAAACGGGTATAGAAGATCAAGTTGGAAGGAATCTGTTATGATCACCCAAATAAGCCCAATGGGCAGTTTAGATTTATTATCCCAATTAGAAGTTAGCAAACTCAAAAAAGCCGCCTCTAGTGACCTCTATCAATTATATCGTAGCTGTTCTCTAGCCGTGCTCAACTCAGGCAGTCACACCGATAACTCAGAGCAATTACTCAGCCAAAATCTCTCATTTGAAGTTGAAGTTTTACGCCGTGAACGCGGGATCCAAATTGAACTCACCGATCCGCCCGAGCATGCCTTTGTCGATGGCACCATCATTAAAGGTATCCAATCGCATTTATTCTCAGTGCTGCGCGATATTGTGTTTTTGCACATGCAACTGGCAGACCGACAAGCATTAAATTTGACTGAACCGGTTCTGATCACCAATTTAGTGTTTAGTATTCTGCGGAATGCCAAAGCCTTACACGCCGGTTTTGATCCTAATCTTGTAGTGTGTTGGGGTGGACATTCGATTAACGAAATTGAATATCAATATACGCGTAAAGTGGGCAACGAGCTTGGTTTGCGTGAAATGAATATTTGTACCGGCTGTGGTCCTGGCGCAATGGAAGGCCCAATGAAAGGCGCGGCAGTTGGTCATGCCAAACAGCGTTATACTAATCAGCGTTATATTGGCTTAACCGAGCCTTCTATTATTGCCGCCGAGCCACCAAATCCAGTGGTTAATGAGCTGATCATCATGCCAGATATCGAAAAGCGTTTAGAAAGCTTTGTGCGCATGGGACATGGGATCATTATCTTCCCCGGTGGCCCTGGCACAGCCGAAGAATTGCTTTATATACTTGGCATCTTAATGCATCCAAATAACGCCGATCAACCCTTGCCACTAGTGTTAACGGGGCCAAAAGAAAGTGAAGCTTACTTCCGCTCAATCGATCAATTTATCCATGACACACTAGGGCCTGACGCGCAGAAACATTACCAGATCGTGATTGATGATCCTGCCCAAGCCGCACGCATTATGAAAGATGCAATGGTGGAAGTAAAAGAGCACCGCAAAGCCAATGAAGATGCCTACAGTTTTAACTGGTCTTTGCATATTGAGCCAGAATTCCAAGCCCCATTTATCCCAACCCATCAATCAATGGCCGCGTTGGATTTACATTTAGAACAACCACCAGAAAAACTGGCGGCCAATCTACGCAAAGCCTTCTCTGGCATTGTAGCGGGTAATGTAAAATCGGAAGGGATCAAAGAGATCAAAAAGCATGGTCCATTTATTATTGATGGCGACCGTAATTTAATGGCCAAAATGGATACTTTGCTCAATGATTTCGTGACTCAGCAACGCATGAAATTACCTGGCTCTGAATACATTCCTTGCTATCAAATCGCCAAATGATCATCAAAGATCAACCGCAACGAATATGTTAAGCTAATACGCTTCTGGTACATGACGTGCCAGAAGCTTTTTTATACCTGTTCTATCACTTTCTATACCCAAAGTAATTGAAGTTGCAGTGAGGCGGCAAGTAAACGAAGCCCCATGAGCTTAGCTTGCCTAAGTGATTGGGGTGAGTTAGCGCAGCCAACAAAGCTGCAGCTTCAAGTAAGACGGGTATATTTAATACTCAGCAAGGAAAACTATGTCGATTCATTTGGTGATCATTGATGCGCTCAACTTAATTCGCCGCGTCCATTCCGCTCAGCCCGATCCCAATGATATCGCCCGCACCATTGAGACCACTACTCGAACCTTGCATAAAATCATTAATGAATCCCAACCGACTCATATTATTGCGGTGTTTGATCATCATTTGCAAAACCGTGGCTGGCGCGCCGAAGTACTGCCAAGTTACAAAGAAAATCGAAAGCCGATGCCTGAAGCGTTACTCGCAGGTTTAGAATCGATTCAAGCGGCATGGTGGGAATTTGGGATTGATTCTCTGTTATCCGATGGTGATGAAGCCGATGATTTAGTGGCAACCTTGGCGTGTAAAGTGGCTTCTGCTGGAGAGAAAACGACTATTATTTCGACCGATAAAGGCTATTGCCAACTGCTGACGCTCAATATCCAAATTCGTGATTACTTCCAACACCGCTGGTTAGACGCACCATTTATCGAGCAAGAGTTTGGGGTACAACCACAGCAACTGGCCGATTATTGGGGATTGACTGGGATCAGTTCCAGTAAAGTACCGGGCGTCCCTGGTGTTGGGCCTAAAGCTGCCAAAGAAATATTGCAACAATATGGCGATATTGAAAGCGCTTATGCCGCTGAAGATCTAGCACCTAAATATCGAAAGAAATTGGATGAACATATTGAACTGGCCAGAACCTGCAAGCAGATCGCTGCCTTAAAAACCGATATGAAGCTTGGCTTTAATTTGCAGGATGTGAGGTTTGAGAATAAAGCGTAACAACGGAATCAAAATCGACCCACAACTATCATTCCATGCATGAGCTTAAGCGAATAGACAGGGAATCTCGCTTGTAAGATAGCCTAATTTAATTATTTATTTTCTCTCTTGTCACAACACAAGTTAAGTTAAAAACAAGGGCGAGCTGTCCAGCTCGCCCTAAATCACTTTTTAGTATGGGGAGATATTTTTCAATACTTGCACATGGACAGTGATTTCTTCACGATCATGGTACAAATGTTTCGCTTGTAGCTTGTAAGGCACTTCATTTTCATCGAAGAACTGCTTCAAGTTTTCAATATCATCCAGCACTTCATCGTAACGGCCTTTCATTGGCAGTTTAAGATTGAAAATCGCTTCTTTCGCCAAACCACGGATCAACCACTCACCCATTAGCTGAGCAACACGTGATGGCTTCTCGATCATGTCACACACAATCCAAGTCACGTTTTTCTTCGGTGGGATAAACTTAAAGCCATCGGCAGCGTGATACTTCACTTGGCCGGTATCCATTAAGCTTTGCGCCATCGCACCGTTATCGACGGCGTGTACAAACATCGAACGCTTCACCAATTGGTAAGTCCAACCGCCAGGGCAAGCCCCAAGGTCAACTGCCCACATGCCAGGTGCTAAACGAGTATCTAACTCATCTTTAGGAATAAACACATGGAACGCTTCTTCGAGTTTTAAAGTCGAACGACTCGGTGCATCGGATGGGAATTTTAAACGCGGGATCCCCATAAAAAACTGCGAGTTGTTTTGCGGCAATGAATAGCCCACATAACACTGGCCTGGCGCGGTAAAGCACACGTGCAAGACTGGCTTTTTGGCATTATCTTTAGCAAACAAAAAGCCTTTACCACGTAATGCCGAGCGCATTGGTACGGTAAATTTACGGCAAAACTTCAGTAGCTCTTTGGCTTCGTTGGTGTCTGGCGTTTCAATCCGGATATCACCACACATTGGAAATTTATCTTGCGCTTCCAGTGCCGCTAAAATCGGAGAAATACGATCTTCCACCGGTAAATTGGATAGCTCAGCACTGACCGCCATCATTTGACGAGCAAAGATCAGAGTTTTAAAGTCAATCTTACTGATCAGCTTATCGGCATCACCGTCTTGGTAACATTCAAACACAACATAGCCCGATTGTTTTTTAACACGTGGGAAGCCAAAAAGTTCTAGGTCATTGGCTTTGTCTTGAATTTCACCCGCACACTCTTTTTCAAAGCCAGAGCGGCAGTAAAGTAAAACGTGTTTCACGATGTCACCTTATTAAGTCTTATTACAGAAAGGGTAAAAATGATCCAGCCCAGCATAAAGAACACACCACCGAGTGGGGTAATCGGACCAAACCATTTTATGCCGGTTAGTGCCAGCGCATAAAGACTACCACTAAAGCAAAGGATGCCGATGATAAAGCAACCACCAGCATAAGCTAGCCCTTTTCGTGCTTTTTCATTATAGCGGTTTATTTGATGCTTAGGATCCGTCTGTTGATTTTGCGAATCCGCCTGTTGTTGTTTCGAGCCCATCTGTTGCTGCTGGGCCGTTATTTGCAATAAAATGCCACACGCCAACAGTGCAAAGGTATGCCACGCTTGGTATTGCACCCCGGTTTTAAATACCGCTAGCAAATACTCTGGCAACATTTTAGTTAAGCCGTGAGCGGCAAATGCACCTAGCGCCACCACGATAAAGCCAGAGATACCCGCAACGGCCAGTAAACGCTGTCCTTTGCATGCAAACACTTTAGATGTTGTTGTCATTGTCATTCCTCATCGCGCCAGTATTACGCTCAATAAAATCACGCATCTTGGTCACGGCTAATTCGCGGTTGCCCGTTTCAGTAAAACCAGAACGCACTCGAGGTTTAAAACCATGATCACCATCTGGGATAAATTCAAGTGCAATAGAAGATGACAGTACAAACGCACTACACTCCTCACGGGTACCGAAAGTATCGCGCTCGCCTTGCACAATCAACATAGGTTTAGTCACACAGGCAAGATGCTCACCACGATATTTTTCAAGCTGTTTTGGCGGATGAAAAGGAAAACCTAAACACATTACGCCGCGCACGGTTTCAAGTTGAGATAGATGGCTTGCCATGCGTCCCCCCATCGACTTACCCGCTAAAAATAAGCAGGTTTTTGATTGAGTATAATGGGCAATTAACGCTTCAAACGCGGCTAATAATTTTGGTGCGCGATCCGGCGGACTCTTCTTGCCTGTGATCGCCCGCTTGGCCATGTAAGGAAAATTAAAGCGCACCACTTTGATTTGTTCGCAAGCTAAACGCTGCGCGATATCAGTCATAAACTCATGATCCATTCCCGCACCAGCGCCATGAGCCAACAAAACCGTGATAGCGGCATGTTCATTGCCATCAACTAACACGGGTATATCGATGTCATCAATCACGATTTTTTGCTCACGATTCAGGTCTCTTTCAGGCGCAAGTTTCATGCTTGATTGCCTAAATGGTTTTCTTCTAAATCATTGTCGAGTAACACATCTTGTTCTGCTGCTGCTTTGCTTATCATCCAATCACGGAAGGTCGCCACACGGCCGCTATCGGCTTGTTTATTATCACACACTACATAGAAGGCGTTTTTACTCATCAACACTTCGTCAAACGGTTGCACCAAACGCCCGGCATCGAGATCAGGTTGCACCAATACATTATTGACAAGGGCGATCCCCTGACCATGCATTGCCGCTTGGATCACCATCATCGAGTGACTAAAGATCGGGCCATGATTCACACTAACACCATCCACTTGATGTTCTTTCATAAAGCTTTTCCAATGCTTACGCATGCTGTCATGCAACAAGGTGTGATGCTTTAAATCTTCAAGCCCAGTTAAAGGCTTCGCCCCCAGTAATAACTGCGGTGAACACACGGGGATCAAACATTCTAAATAGAGTTTATCGGCGCGAACACCCGGCCAATTGCCACGGCCATAATAAATCGCCACATCAACATCATCTGACAAAGAACCATCATCCATATCGACCGCTTTAATACGCACATCGATATCCGGCTCTTGAGCATTAAAATCGGCCAAGCGAGGCACTAGCCATTGGATGGCAAAACTCGGCGGCAAGCTGATCGTCAACGCGCCCTTTTCACTGCGCTCTAATACTTTATCAGTGGCATCAGAGATGGCGGTGAAAATATCTTTCAGATCGAGAAAATAACTTTGGCCTTCTTCAGTCAGTAATAAGGAGCGATTTCGACGGCGGAACAGCTTCATTCCTAAAAATTCTTCTAATGCTTTGACTTGATGACTGACTGCCGCTTGGGTAACGAACAATTCTTCAGCAGCGCGTGTAAAACTCAAGTAACGTGCGGCTGCTTCAAAAACGCGCAATGAATTTAGTGGGGGTAAACGTCGTGCCATAACCAAAACCTACTCATTAATTTTTCTTATGCGAAGTATTATAAATTGTCCATTGCTGAACTACCATTAAAACTCTATATTTCATCCCACATTAATGACTTACTCGATGTATTCGCAAGGATCACCTTGTAATTTACTAATGCTAATGTTGTGTTTGCATTAACTCTTTTTGAGTTTTCAGTAAAGCGATAGTCCCTCATTGCTTTACTTTTATAGTATTTTGATTATTTATCAAACTTTGCGCACAGTCGGCTTTTTAGTCGGCTGTGCTTTTTTTTTGCTTATTGTAATAATACAAAAATGCCGACAATTGAAATAACGTCAATGTCGGCATTTTACTTTTTACTTTTTACTTTAGAGCGTTATTTTAAATAATTAACTTGAACCGTTTAATCATTCACTGAGTCAAAAAACTAAGGGCGATACACTTTAACATTATTAAAACCAAGATCTTGTAGATACAAAGCTTGCAAGCGACTCATGACACCACGATCGCAATACAATAAGTACTCTTTAGCTTGATCTAAATCGCCAAATTGAGTGGCCAATTTATAAAACGGCAAATGTTTCACTTCAACATCGGCGATCTTAAGTGGGCTGGTCTCTTGCTCATCTGGGCTACGGATATCCAGCACCACAGCATTTGTTGCGATTTCCGCAACTTGCTCCACTTCTGGCGCTTGCTCTTGGCTTTGTGCTTCAATATCTCGAATATCCATCACGCGCGCATTCATCACCACTTGCTCTAGAATATCGAAATCAAAATTCAATTCTTCTTTTTCAAGTTTGGCTTTGACCGCTTTAACGGTTGGTTTTTTCGAGATCACACCACAGTATTCTGGCATCACTTTGGCAAAGTCTTCGGTGCCGATATCACGCGCCACATTAATGATGTCTTCTTTATCCCAGTTGATCAGCGGGCGCAGAATTAATGTGTCGGTGACGTTATCAATCAAACGTAAGTTAGTTAAGGTTTGGCTGGATACTTGTCCAAGCGCTTCGCCTGTTACTAAAGCTTCAATGCCAAATTTTTCAGCAATCATGCCACCGGCGCGCATAAACATACGCTTAAGTACCACGCCCATCTGGCCATCATCAACTTTTTCAAGAATTTCAGCTACAACCGGTTCAAAATCGACAGCGACAAATTTCACTTTGGCTGACGAACCGTACTTATTCCAAATAAAGTGCGACACCTGTTTTACGCCAATCTCATGCGCAGGACCGCCTAAATTAAAGAAGCAGAAATGGGTTTTAGAGCCGCGTTTAATGTGTAAATAACTTGAAACGCCTGAGTCAAAACCACCAGAGATCAGGCTTAATACATCTTCTTGAGTACCAAGAGGAAAACCGCCTAAACCTTTATGACGCGCCACTACTTGATTGAGCGTATCGCCATCAATCTCAATATTAACCGTGACATCCGGCTTGTTGAGTTTCACTTTGGCCGATTCTACCGCTTGGTTTAAACCTCCACCCACGTAACGTTCTACATCAATTGAGGTAAAATCATGTTTGCCACGGCGCTTAACACGCACAACAAAGGTTTTATCAACAATAAGATCACGGCTTTGCACTAATGCTTGCTCGTAAATATTGTGCATATCGGTAAATTCTGACTGCACCACTTCAAGTGAGTGATGAATCCCCGGTGTATGGGTGAGAATTTCCAGCACTTCGGCAAAATATTTATCGCTATTAGCCGCCACTTCAATATGGTCACGACGGTTAAATACCGCAACAGAGTCCGTTCTACGTTGGATAATAGTGCGAATATTGCGCTCCAGAGCTCGGGTAAAACGTTTACGGACCGAGTCACTTTTGACAAAAATTTCTGGATGGGGCTTAACAATAAACTTCATATTATGATTCGCTTTTAATCGGGTTACGGAGCGCAATACCTTCATTCTCTATGTTTAAGTTTAAGAGCTTATTCAACTGAAGCTCATCGCTATCAACTAGGTTAAGATATCGCCAAATCTGAGGCGCAAAATTATACACTACATTATCCACCGACAAAATTGATTTCCCCTGTTACTAGATTAAAGTTAAAAATATATTGAAATGAATGTGACAAACATGAGATTAGCCCTTGTTTCAGTCTCTAGGGATAAATACAATTAACCTTCTAAAATACCCGCGTTAAGCCAAGGCTTTCACTCTCATACGGGTATCACGACCAAGCAGAAGAATATGGCCAATAAAAAACCTGAAAATATGAGTTTTGAAGAATCACTTGCTGAGCTCGATAGCTTGGTGGATCAACTTGAAAACGGTGATTTAGATCTTGAAGATGCCCTTAAAAAGTTTGAACGCGGTATATCTCTTGCCCGTGTGAGCCAAGGCAAACTGAGCGAAGCAGAACAGCGTGTCGAAATTTTATTAAACGACAGTGATGATGCTGAGTTAATTCCGTTTGATCCACAAAGCGATATTTAATATGAAAATGGCGTTAACCGAATATCAAACCCGTAATACTCAACAGCTTAATGCGTGGTTAGACCGCATTCCGCAGCAAAAACAAGCCCTCACTCAAGCGATGCGCTACGGTTTGTTATTAGGTGGTAAGCGCGCACGCCCGTATTTAGTTTATATAACGGGTCAAATGTTTGAGTTAGAGCCTAATGCACTTGATACG
Organism: Vibrio sp. S11_S32; assembly: GCF_014694465.1. Taxonomy (NCBI): domain Bacteria; kingdom Pseudomonadati; phylum Pseudomonadota; class Gammaproteobacteria; order Vibrionales; family Vibrionaceae; genus Vibrio; species Vibrio sp. S11_S32. The sequence continues at coordinate 283,489 of NZ_JAAUWS010000001.1, forward strand.
CCGGCTGCCGCGATTGAATGTATTCACGCTTATTCATTAATCCATGACGATTTACCCGCCATGGATGATGATGAATTGCGCCGTGGTCAAGCCACTTGCCATATTGAATTTGATGAAGCGACCGCCATTTTAACCGGTGACGCACTGCAAACCTTGGCGTTTACTATTTTATCTGAAGGTTATTTAGATCCAATCAGCGAACCGCAACGTATTCGTTTAATCCAAGAACTGGCGCGTGCTTCTGGCGCACTTGGCATGTGCATGGGCCAATCGTTAGATTTAGAAGCTGAAAACCGGTCAGTTACACTCGATGAGCTTGAAAACATTCATCGCAACAAAACCGGTGCACTGATCAAATGTGCCATTCGTATGGGGGCATTATGCGCCGGTGCCAAATGTATTGAAATATTGCCACAATTAGATAAATACGCCGATGCAGTCGGTCTGGCTTTTCAAGTTCACGATGATATTTTAGATGTGACGAGTGACACTGAAACGTTAGGCAAACCCCAAGGCTCAGACCAAGAACTGAATAAAAGCACCTACCCAGCACTGCTAGGATTAGAGGGCGCACAACAAAAAGCGCAAAACTTGCTGCAAGAAGCTCTACTCGCTCTGCAAGCAATACCGTACAATACTCGATTACTCGAAGAGTTCGCACGATACGCCGTCGAGCGTAGCCATTAAAATTATAAGAACTAACATAATAAGCGCGACTACCTTATGACTCTTGATATCTCAAAATATCCAACGCTCGCACTCGCCAATACGCCGGATGAATTGCGCACGTTACCAAAAGAAAGCTTACCTCAATTATGTGATGAGCTGCGTACCTATTTGCTCAACTCTGTTAGCCAATCCAGTGGTCACTTAGCTTCTGGTCTTGGCACGGTTGAACTCACCGTCGCTTTGCATTATGTCTATCACACCCCTTTTGATCAGCTCGTGTGGGATGTGGGTCACCAAGCTTATCCGCATAAGATTTTAACCGGACGCCGCGATCGCCTTTCAACCATTCGTCAAAAAGATGGCTTGCACCCTTTCCCGTGGCGCGAAGAAAGTGAATACGACACCTTATCGGTCGGCCACTCTTCCACCTCAATCAGCGCTGCGTTAGGCATGGCGATTGGCGCACAAAAAGAAGGGAAAGATCGTAAAGTGGTTAGCGTTATCGGCGATGGTGCTATTACTGCGGGTATGGCATTTGAAGCCATGAACCACGCCGGTGATGTCCACTCTGATATGCTCGTGATCTTAAATGACAATGAGATGTCGATTTCGGAAAATGTTGGCGCGCTCAACAATCACTTAGCTCAATTATTAACCGGTAACTTTTACACTTCTATCCGTGAAGGCGGCAAAAAAGTGCTCTCTAACGTGCCACCAATCAAAGAGTTAGTACGCCGCACTGAAGAACATTTAAAAGGTATGGTGGTTCCGGGTACCATGTTTGAAGAACTTGGCTTTAACTACATTGGCCCAATTGACGGACACGATGTCAATGAACTGGTTAAAACATTAAAGAACATGCGCAACCTTAAAGGGCCGCAATTTTTGCATGTGATGACCAAAAAAGGCAAAGGCTATGAGCCTGCCGAGAAAGATCCCATTGGTTATCATGGCGTGCCAAAATTTGATCCACAAGAAAGTTCGTTGCCAAAAAGCAGCGGCGGCAAACCGACATTCTCTAAAATCTTCGGTGACTTCTTATGTGATATGGCCGCCACCGATCCGAAACTCATGGCAATTACCCCTGCTATGCGTGAAGGCTCTGGCATGGTGCGTTTTTCTAAAGAGTTCCCAAGCCAATATTTTGATGTCGCAATTGCCGAGCAACATGCGGTTACGCTGGCCTCTGGGATGGCGGTTTCAGGCCATCACCCTATCGTGGCCATTTATTCGACCTTCCTACAACGTGGTTATGATCAACTGATCCACGATGTGGCGATCATGAATTTGCCAGTGATGTTTGCAATTGATCGCGCCGGTCTGGTTGGCGCTGATGGTCAAACTCATCAAGGTGCGTTTGATCTCAGTTTTATGCGCTGCATTCCGAATATGGTGATCATGACGCCAAGCGATGAAAACGAATGTCGTCAAATGCTCTACACCGGTCATATGCATCAAGGACCAAGTGCGGTTCGTTACCCACGCGGTAGCGGTTGTGGCACAGAGATCCAACAAGATATGAACGCATTAGAAATAGGCAAAGGGCGTATTGTTCGCACGAGCCAAAAGGACGATAAAACAACACCTAAAGTGGCGATTTTATGTTTTGGTACTTTCCTGCCAGATGCAGTAAAAGCCGCTGAAGCGTTTAATGCCACCGTGGCAGATATGCGCTTTGTCAAACCGCTCGATGAAGCTCTGATCCGTGAACTGGCTAATACACACGATGTACTGGTCACGGTGGAAGAAAATGTAATTGCTGGCGGCGCAGGATCTGGTGTTATTGAGTTTATGATGCAGCAAAAACTACTCAAACCGGTATTGCAACTTGGTTTACCCGATCGCTTTGTTTCTCAAGGCACACAGCAAGAGTTATATGCTGATCTTGAGTTAGATGCAGCAGGAATAGAAAAGCAGATTAAGGCCTATTTAGCTTAAGCACTCGCCTCTATTCAAATAAAAGAACCCGCATTGAAACAAAAAAAACGAGACTCATATTGAGGCTCGTTTTTTTATATTTTTATTTCACCATTTAAATTTTAGGCGCATCAAAGTTATTGGGTTCGTCGCTGTAAATGGCTACATTCGACTTTTCAACTAAACCGCTTTCTGCCACACATTGCTGCTGGAAAAAATCACCAATTTCTTTACGGTCACAATGTGCTTCAAACGCTTCATTGCTTGCCCAAATCTCATGGAACGCAATCGGATAACTTTCACCGCCCGCGTAAGGGCTGGTGCGATGACGCGTCACCACATATTGAATGCAACCATCTTCGCGTAATGTATTGGGCTCTAATGCTTGCAGCACTGCAAATAATTCATCTTCCTTGCCGGCTTTCGGTTGAAACTGAGCCACACAATAAACTTTCTTAGACATAATTCTTCCTAGCTAACTTTTAAAATAATACTATTTTAGATTAAATAACCACTGACAAAATACAATACGATTGCCGCCATAACACCGGCCAGAACATCATCAATCATAATGCCAAAACCGCCACCAACACGGCGATCTAACACGCTAATTGGCCAAGGTTTTACCATATCAAAAAAGCGAAATAGCACAAAACCCGCTACCACCATTTGCCAGTTCCAAATAGAGATCCCCATTAAAGGCACTACGAGCATGGTGATCCAAAAGCCAACAAACTCATCCCATACGATAGAGCCATGGTCATGCACTTTCATATCATCGGAGGTTTTCTGGCAAATGGTTACACCAATAAAATACGACGCCACTACCACTACGATATAAGCGATTAACGGCAATTGAACCAAGAGGTAATAGAAAGGGATAGAAGCTAATGTTCCCATGGTTCCAGGGATGATCGGAGACAAACCACTGCCAAACCCTACCGCTAATAAGTGCCATGGATTAGAAAGTTTAATCCTCGATTTTGGGTTTACATCGCTTGCTTGATTGGACATGTTGTTGCCTTTTTATTAAGCGTTAAAGATGTTATTAAGATTTGAAATGATCAAAACCAGTTAACAGTTTACTGCTATTGTTTGAATTAAGTAATTTATCATCGAGATACAATTGAATTTCTGGTTGTTGAGTTAATTCTGGATGTGCAATAATTCGCCCAATACAATAAGCCTTAGCAAAGTTTTCATTCGACGTTGCCTCTAATTTATCAACTTCTGTTTTATATTGATCGGGGACAGTAAAACACAATTCATATTCTTCACCACTCGTTAACGCTGCTTGTTGGGCTTGTGCCATTGAGCCGTAAAAGTCACAGCTTTGGATTGAAACAGGCAACGCATCAATATTCAAGCGAGCACTAACATTTGAACGCTTGAGAATATGCAGAAGATCAGAAGTCAGCCCATCGGAAATATCAATGCAGCTTGATGCTAAACCACGCAAAGATTGCGAAAAATTGATGCGAGACTGAGCTCGAAAATGTTGTTGTACTAAATATTGCGCATGCGGCCTGTTTGATTTGCTTGGATCTAATATTACCTCTAACCCAGCCAGACTGTCACCAAGGTTACCACTGACATACAACCAATCACCCAACTTAGCGCCACTTCGAGTCATTGCTTGTCCTGATGGCACAAAACCTTGAATAGTGAAGGTGATCGTCAGTGGGCCATTGGTGGTATCACCGCCAATTAACTGCAAATTATGCTGATTGGCCAAAGTAAACATACTGTCACAAAATGCCTCTAGCCAGTTTTCAGTAAACCAATCATCCGTGCCTAGAGTAGCATTATTCTCAACCTCTTGAGCAAACTGGGGCATGCTTATCGCCATTGATAACCAAGCTGGCGTAGCACCCATCGCGGCCAAATCACTGATATTAGACATTAAAGCTTTATAGGCAATATCAGCCGGATTAGCGTCGGCTAAAAAGTGCACTCCAAGCACCACAGTATCGGTGCTGACCGCCAATTGATAGCCTGTTGGCACCGTCAGCAATGCACAATCATCCCCAAGAGCCAGTTGTACATCCGAACGATTTTCCTGACGATGAGAAAAATACCGGTCGATTAAATTAAATTCACCAGACATACGAACTCTACTTATAACAATGACAAAAGTTGAATAATACCCATTCCATTTAATATTTGATCAATTTGAATGTGCCGAAAAGACACTGATCCGTCCTTGGTCGCTTAAGAAAAGGCCATCCATTGGCTTTGACACTTTTCTGTGTACTCAATTTTCAACGACCATTAAATTTATGGAATTGGTATAAAATCAGACTAGAGCGAAAACATTGGATTGATTATACAAAAAAGGCCAGCACATGGCTGACCTTTTCATTACTTATTTTAACGCAAAATATTCTCGCGAAAAATATTCTAAATACGAATATTTTATTTTTTGCGTACGTGCGGCGCCGCTTTATCCAGCACACCGTTAATGAACTTATGGCTATCTTCGGCTGCAAAGACTTTTGCTAGCTCAATCGCTTCATTGATCACAACTTTATATGGCACATCATCACGCTTAGTCATTTCGTACATAGCAAGACGAAGTAGCGCCAGTTCCATCATATCCAAATCTTGCATAGGGCGAGATAGGTATGGACGCAACTTGCTGTCTAGTTCCATGTTAGTGTTCACAACACCAGACAATAAATCTTGGAAGTAAACCACATCGGTTTCAGGCGCTTTTAGGCTTGGTTCATTGGAATGATGTTCTTCTTCATCATACTTTTCACCGGTTAAAAACTGATGTTCAATAGTTGCCACATTTTCTTTTGTGACTTGCCAAGAATATATCGCTTGTAGTGCGAATTGACGTGCATTACGACGTGCGGCTGGTTTCACGCGAGCCCCCATTAGGAATTAGATTGCAAAAAATTAGTGAATTTCATTTAAAACGTTGATCATTTCTAGTGCGCTAAGAGCCGCTTCTTGCCCTTTATTACCAGCCTTGGTGCCTGCGCGTTCGATCGCCTGATCGATGGTATCAACGGTTAATACGCCAAATGCCACTGGAAGACTGTATTCCAAAGACACTTGAGCTAAACCTTTATTACACTCGCTGCACACGTAATCAAAATGTGGTGTACCACCACGGATCACAGTACCTAGAGAAACAATCGCGTCGTACTTACCTGTTTTTGCTACATATTGAGCAGTCAGTGGTAGTTCAACCGCGCCAGGACAACGAACAACGGTAATATTATCATCAGCCACTTGACCATGACGTTTTAACGTATCAATCGCGCCAGAAAGTAAACTTTCGTTAATAAAACTGTTGAAACGAGAAATCACGATCGCAATTTTTGCGTTCGGTGCTGAGAAATCACCTTCGATTACTTTCATAAGTTATCCTTAAACTGTTTTTCTATAGAGTGAGAATCGGCGGATTCTATCATAAATTTGTGATCAATATCCATTGGTAATTCGCATCTCGTTGCTTGAAAGCGTCTCGCTCAAATAAAAGCGTTTTCCAGCAACAAGTAACGAGATGCCCTCGCTTATATTTTCAAAGTAATTGAGGTTGCAGCGAGGCGACAAGTTTATGAAGCCCCATGAGTGTAGCTTGCCTACATGATTGGGGGGAATAAACGCGGTCAACAAAGCTGCAGCTTCAAGTACGAAGAAAATAATTACTCGTTAACGTACTCGACAACATTCAAACCAAACCCAGAAAGTGCATGATAGCGTTTGGTTGCCGAAGACAATAAACGCATATCTGTCACCCCTAGATCAGCAAGAATTTGAGAGCCTACTCCTACTCGGCGTGAGGTTCCTAGCTTTTTCGCCATCACTGGCGCGGTAGCGTTATCTTGTTGCTCAAAGGCTTTTACTTTATTAATGATCGATTGAGGTGATTCTTCGTGCCCCAATACTACCAACACGCCACCATCACGGCCAATACGTTGCATCGCGCGATCTAAGCTCCAGCTGCGATCGGCGGCACGGTTTGAATGCAAAAGATCGGTAAACGTATCTTGTAAGTGAACCCGTACTAACGGTGCATCACCTTTTTTAACCGTTTCTTTTTGCAAAGCATAATGGATTTGATTATCGATGGTGTCACGGTAGGTCACTAACTCAAAATCACCAAACTCGGTGGGCAGTTGGCAACTGGCAACACGTTCAATCGTGGTTTCAGTGTTATTGCGGTATTCAATCAAATCAGCAATTGTGCCTAACTTAACCCCGTGTTTTTCAGCAAATATTTCTAGATCAGGACGGCGCGCCATGGTGCCATCTTCGTTTAATATTTCAACAATCACAGACGCAGGTTCAAGGCCAGCAAGACGTGCTAAATCGCACCCCGCTTCCGTATGGCCAGCGCGAGTTAAAACTCCGCCTTCTTGCGCCGCTAATGGGAAGATGTGTCCAGGCTGAACTAAATCGACTGCTTTGGCATTTTTTGCCACTGCCGCTTGCACGGTGACTGCGCGATCGGCGGCTGAAATACCGGTCGTCACCCCTTCTGCCGCTTCAATTGATACGGTAAAGTTGGTGGTGTATTGCGCGTTATTATCTTGCACCATTGGTGGCAGGCCAAGATTATGACAACGCTCTTTGGTTAAGGTTAGACAAATTAGACCACGCCCATGAGTGGCCATAAAGTTAACCGCTTCTGGGGTAATATGCTCGGCAGCCATAATAAGATCGCCTTCATTTTCGCGATCTTCATCATCCATAAGAATGACCATCTTACCTAAACGAATATCTTCAATAATCTGTTTTGAGCTGCTAATTGCCATGCTAAAGTCCTTTAAATTTGAGATTAAGGTCTCGCTGATTGAGAGAATTAAGCGAAACCATTCTTTTGTAATAAATCCATCGTTACCAGTGATTCAGGCGTTGATTCATCTTGCGCCTTACCTGAAATCAAACGTTCTAAATAACGTGCAATGATATCCACTTCTAAGTTCACTTTATGCCCAACCACAAAACTGTCGACCGTGGTTTCTGCCGAGGTATGCGGCACGATGGTAATTTTAAAGCTGTCTTTACGCACATCGTTCACCGTTAAGCTGATACCGTCAATGGTGATCGAGCCTTTTTCGGCAATGTAACGTGATAAATGACTGGGTACTTGCACCCAATATTCCACTGCGCGACCTACAGGTTGACGCTCAATAATCGTTCCAACTTCATCGACGTGACCAGACACAATATGACCGCCAAAACGAGTCGACGGTAGCATCGCTTTTTCAAGATTGACGTTATCGCCCACTTGATATTGGGTAAAGCCGGTGCGTTTTAATGTTTCTAAAGAGAGGTCAGCGCTATAACTATGGCTAGAAAATTGCACCACAGTTAAACATACGCCATTGGTAGCAATACTGTCGCCCAACTTCACATCGGACATATCTAATTTACCGCAGTCGACTGTAATGGTGACATCTTCCCCTTTAGGGATAATGGCAGAAATAGTGCCAACGGCTTCAACAATACCTGTAAACATACAATCTCTTTTTATTTTGAATTAAGGGTCGCAATCAAGCGAATATCATCGCCGACCATGCGGCAATCTTTAATGGTGAGATCAATCGCTTGCTGCATTGATTCTAAACCTGCAATTTGGGTTAAACCACGTCCATCGGTGCCCATCAATTTTGGTGCAAGATACACAATCAGCTCATCAACCAAGCCCTGCTCAATAAAACTGGTGGCTAAAGTTGCCCCCGCCTCCACCCAAATATGATTGATATTATGCTCATCAGCCAACTGCTTTAATAATAAAGATAGATCAAACTGTACGGGTTGCGCGTGATTTAATTGCACTTGCTTTAATCTTGCCTGCACGGATACAACACTATCGTCAATCAGAGCTGCGCTTTCGGCAGAGGCACGATTAACAGACGTACTCTCAACAGGTGTGCTATCAGTAGGTACATTATCGATAGCCTTGATCAATAAAATATCACCCGAGGATTTAAACAGGTTTAAGTTACTTTTCGCTCGCAAGGCGGTGTTTTCTATTAGCTTGTCACTGCGATCTAAAATGACACGCAGCGGCTGGCGCAGCGAGGATTGTTCATAAACTTGAGAAACCGATGCGGGTAAATCATCCCAACGAACATTGAGCGAAGCGTTATCATCGAGCACGGTTTTACTGGTTGATAAAATGGCGCCGGCTTTGGCTCGAAACACTTGCACATCTTGACGCGCTTGAGGGCCCGTGATCCATTTGCTTTCACCGTTTTTAAATGCGGTTTTACCATCCAGACTGGCCGCTAATTTAAGCTGAACAAATGGCATACCGGTTTGCATGCGTTTAATAAAACCGCGATTAAGCGCAACAGCATCGGCTTCTAATAAGCCAACATCGACTTGGATCCCTGCATCACGCAACATTTTAATACCGCGACCTGCGACTTGAGGATTGGGATCTTGCATCGCGCACACCACTCGGCTGACTTGCGCTTTAATCAGCGCCTCTGCGCACGGCGGCGTACGGCCAAAATGGGAACACGGCTCTAACGTCACATAAGCCGTTGCGCCTTTTGCTTGCTCTGAGGCTTGCTCTGAGGCTTGCTTTAATGCGTGCACTTCTGCATGCGGTTGTCCCGCTTTTAAATGCGCCCCTTCACCAATCACTTTATCTTCAAGTGTGATAACACAACCCACATTGGGGTTTGGCACAGTAGTAAAAACACCTTGCTTGGCTAAGGTTAAGGCTTGAGACATCATCTGGTGATCAAAATCGGAAAATGGCATATCTACCCTTTTGGATTATTCAGCATAACTCATTCATCATGTTTTTTATCATGTGGCTGTCTTGTTTGTGAGTGTTAATCTTCTAGGCGAGCGATTTCTTCACCAAACTCACGAATATCTTCAAAACTACGATACACAGATGCAAAGCGGATATAGGCCACTTTATCTAAGGTTTTTAGCTCGTTCATTACCAAGTTACCAATCATTTCGCTTGGTACTTCCCGCTCACCGGTGGCGCGTAATTGTGACTTAATGTGGCTAATAGCAAGCTCGACCGCATCGGCGCTGACCGGGCGTTTTTCTAGTGAGCGTTGCAGTCCACCTATCATTTTATCTTCATTGAACGGTTCACGATTACCATTGGTTTTTATCACTTTCGGCATCACTAATTCAGCACTTTCAAAGGTGGTGAATCGCTCACTGCACGCCAAGCATTGGCGACGACGACGCACTTGATGACCATCCGCCACTAAGCGAGAATCAATCACTTTGGTGTCATTTTCAGCACAAAATGGACAATGCATAACTTTTCCTTAAATCCTCAAATCTTATCGGGTTAGTTTATCCGAAATATTGTTGCTTAGCGACCAGCTATGCCGCTTAAATGTTGAGCTAAGTCTATTATACGGTTACACTTAGTTAACTCTTTTTAAAGATAACCTTTTCGTTAGCTTTTAATATTTAAGTTGAGTTAACCTTTCTCAACCGATGCACAAAGGAAGAATATAATGAAATATTTAGGATTAGCTGGATTGCTGGTATTGGCGGTTTCTGGTTGTTCATCAACCACTCAAGAAGACAACTACTTAGATGCGTCTTTCCAACTTTGTAATACTGAAGTTAAAGTGTTCTCGACTAGCGATGACGGCAAAGTACGCATTGTTTGTGCTGACGGCTCTAAGTTCGCAATGGATAACGCCAAAACGTTAGATACTATGCAAGACTTAAATGCTTCTTACTGCTCAGGCGGTGGTTTAGGTCAGTTTAACGAAAGCAGCCGCTACTACATGTTCAAATGTAAGTCTGGCTCAATGATCAGTATTAACAAGAAAGATTAGTACCTTTATTATTAATTGAACAAAAAAACGCAAGCACCGTCATGGGCTTGCGTTTTTTTTGTAGTAAAATTAATAATGTTATTGAAGTAAGGTTATATAGATAAACTAGTCATCCATACAACTAACCGCACTTTTTGTAATTAGACTCTAGACAGATCAGTGATAGATCTTGAGCTTTGGTCACATCAGCATTAGTCATCACTTTTGTCAGTTCTGATTTTAATTGCTTAGTATCAGCATCATTATAATCGGCAATATTCACCCACATATACGCATTAATATCGCTTTGAGTCACACCTCGACCATTTTGATACAGCACCGCTAAATAATATTGTGAACTCGCATCTCCTTGGAGTGCTGCATTCTCAAACCATATTGCCGCCTTTTGATCATTCTGCTCGACACCTTGTCCATTGAGATACATTTCACCCAAGTTAGCTTGTGCATACCTATTTCCTTGCTCTGCAGATCGCTGATACAACTCGGCAGCTTTTTGTTGTTCCTCAGGAACACCTAGACCATTTTGATACATGCGGCCTAAATTAAATTGGGCATACATATACCCTTGATCGGCAGACTTTTGGTACAACTCAGCAGCCTTTTGTAGATCCTGCGATACACCTAAACCAGTTTGATACATACTGCCTAAATTAAATTGTGCATTCATATAGCCTTGAGCTGCAGATTTTTCCATCCAGATTGCCGCTTGTTGATAATTTTGTTCAACCCCATCACCATTGTAGTATCGAGTCGCGAGTTGAGCCTGCGCACTCGCATCACCTCGCTTAGCCGGTTCTAATAAATTGGCAAAAGTGTTGTTATAATTGCTGGTATTTTTCGCTGGAGTATAGGTAGAACGGGATTCAGCGCAACCCGTTAATAAGAGCGTGATACTTAGGAGTGTGATTAACAGTTTCATTGAATTACCTGAATTAATAGTATTTATTCTACAATAAGCATTTTTAAAACTTGATATGCGCTTTCATCAATACTAATTATTGATCTTCAACCGTCACAATCTTCATAGTTTGATTCAAAACATTGCGCCGACATTTCTTGAGCTTCTGCGATATCTTCCTTGCTCATTTCTTGCGTTAGTTCGACTTTTAATCTGGAAGCATCAAAGCCATTATAAGCAGCAATATCTGCCCACATATAGGCATAAATATAGCTTTGGTTAACGCCTTGCCCCTTACTATACAGTGTTCCTAAATTATATTGAGCAACCGCATAGCCTTGCTCAGCCGCTTTTTGGTACCACTTTGCCGCCACAGTGTAAACTTGAAGCACCCCACGTCCACTTCTATACATAGATGCCAGATTAACTTGAGCTTTCTTATGCCCTTGAGCAGCGGCTTTTTGAAACCACTTGGCTGCATCTTTATCGCTTTGAATAACACCTCGCCCATCGAGGTATCTTATGGCGAGATTAAATTGAGCACTGGCATAACCTTGCTCAGCGGCTTGTTGATACCACTTTGCCGCTTCTTCATCACTTTGAATCACACCACGGCCATCGCTATACATATTGCCTAGATTAAATTGAGCACTCGCAACACCTTGATCTGCCGCTTTTTGGTACCACTTTACCGCTTCTTCATCACTTTGAATTACACCAAGTCCATTGCTATACATAAGTCCTAAATTAAATTGCGCACTCGAATTCCCGATAGTTGATAGTGGCAAAAACTCTTTAAAAGCCTCTTTAAAATCGCCCTTTGAATACGCTTCTATGCCTTTATCAAAATCGGCGGCATTGGCTATCAAAGGTAAAAACAAGAATAAAAATATGAGCTTCTTCATGCTTAAAAATACAATCCATGCAATAAATGAAATGCCATAATAGCAATAATGACAGTATAAATAGACAAAAAAAACCAACATCAGATGACATTGGCTTTTTAGTGGTTATAACGTCAGTTCAGCTACGCGAAGAAATTAAGCGTAAACTGGCTTGCGCTTACAAATTTCTAATACTTTTGCTTTGGTTGCGGCAATCACAGACTCATCACCTAGGTTGTCTAGAATGTCACACATCCAACCAGCAAGGTTTTTGGCGTCTTCTTCAGTGAAGCCGCGACGAGTAATAGACGGCGAACCAACGCGGATACCAGAAGTAACAAACGGGCTACGAGGATCGTTTGGCACTGAGTTCTTGTTAACCGTAATGTTAGCTGAACCTAATGCGGCATCGGCTTCTTTACCTGTGATGTCTTTGTCGATTAAATCCACCAAGAACAAATGGTTTTCAGTTGAACCTGACACGATGTTGTAACCGCGCGCTAAAAATTCTGCCACCATCGCTTTAGCGTTCAGTACCACGCGTGCTTGGTACTCTTTAAACTCTGGCTCTAGTGCTTCTTTAAACGCCACCGCTTTAGCTGCGATAACATGCATTAGAGGGCCACCTTGACCACCTGGGAAAACCGCCGAGTTTAATTTCTTGTACAGGTCTTCACCGGCATTAGAAAGAATTAAACCACCGCGAGGGCCGGCTAATGTTTTATGCGTTGTTGTGGTCACAACGTGTGCATGTGGTACTGGGTTTGGATATTCACCTGCCGCAATAAGACCGGCAACGTGCGCCATATCAACAAAGAAGTAAGCACCCACTTTGTCGGCGATTTCACGCATACGCGCCCAATCACAAACTTGAGAATACGCTGAGAAACCACCGATGATCATTTTTGGTTTATGTTCAATCGCCAGCGCTTCCATTTCCTCGTAGTTAATTTGACCGGCTTCATCGATACCGTAAGGAATGATGTTATAAAGTTTGCCAGAGAAATTCACTGGAGAACCATGAGTTAAGTGACCACCGTGCGCTAAGCTCATACCAAGAACAGTATCGCCTGCATTTAATAGCGCCATGTAAACCGCGTTATTGGCTTGAGAGCCAGAGTGTGGTTGTACGTTTGCGTATTCTGCGCCAAATAATTCACACGCACGCTCAATCGCCAATGTTTCGACTTTATCAACAAACTCACAACCGCCGTAGTAACGCTTACCAGGGTAGCCTTCGGCGTATTTATTGGTTAACTGAGAGCCTTGAGCTTCCATTACACGCGGGCTGGTGTAGTTTTCTGAAGCGATAAGTTCAATATGCTCTTCTTGACGAAGGGTTTCTTCCTGAATCGCAGTAAATAAATCGGCATCATAATCCGCAATATTCATGTCACGCTTAAGCATTTGTCTCTCCTAACTCAGATAATCTGAAAGTTCCCAAAAAACACCAGTCTGTTGACATTAAATGTTAACAAACTCATGCTAATAAAAATGGTCAATAATCATACTCACTTAGCTGTAGGCATGAAAATATCAAGCACTTACGCAAACGTTTTCGTCGTAGTGCTAATATGCTGGCTATTCTACCTAATTTGTTCAAAATCAGAAAGTAGCAATAGTTAATTTCTTCACACGAAAATTTAATACATCACATAAGAAATATTCATCTTGAGCTTAAATTGCCTCAAAACTCAGGTTTTACATCATTGCGCAAAAATCAAACTAGCAACACTTTGCAAACATAGGTTAACCATGCATTAACACCAAAATATGGTCAGGACTTATAAAAACACAAGTTAACTCTGCCATTATTGGCTCATACCTTGGATATAATTTTTAATGTGTTGAAAAAACGCACATAACTATATCCATAACCTAACTATATACATAACCATGATTTACATCAGCGGTCACGACTGTGCTCAGTTATTTGGCTTTGCTGTGCATTGTTTATAATCTTGATCGTTAATTTTGATCATCGCGCTGTCACCTTTACTCCAAAATTCTTCTGCGCCATCGGTCGAGGCATATTTTTCACCAGAAGCGGCTTGAATACGAATTAATGGATAAGAAGCTTCACGCGTCACTAACATAACTTTATCTTTGCTAAAATGCTCAACTAAGAAATGGCTTTTAAGCTTGCTGCTGGCGGTTTCACTGTTGGGTTCACTGCTGCATTGATACACCACGCTGGTCACATCCACGCCATTAACTGAAGTCGAAGTGGTCGGCTTAACCGTTGGTTCAATCACAGTGGTGCAGCCTGCCAGTAAAACCAAAGGTAAGCTAACGAGTAATACGCCCTTCATGAATCAATCCTTTTTGCATTTAATGTTATTGATATAAAAAACACGCCACTTGACGGTTATTTTTACGCTCTTTTTCAATCGATTGTTGTGAGCTAGGTTGATGGTTTGCCTCTTTCATCAAATCAATCAACTCAGGTTCGCTTTGCTGACATTGTGGCATGACTTGTGGGCAGCGTGAAGCAAAGCGGCAGCCTTGCGGAATATTGATCGGCGATGGAATATCGCCCTTGAGTAATATTCGCTCTCCAATACCTAACTCTTGTTGGCGCAATGCGGCATCACGATACTTTGGGTGGGTAATAGGGATCGCAGATAACAATGATTGGGTATAAGGGTGTTGTGGATCGCGATAGAGAGCGTCGGCAGCACCATATTCAACGATTTTGCCAAGATACATCACCGCAATATTATCTGAGATATGCCGCACTACCGATAAATCGTGGGCGATAAAAATTAGGGTCAGTTGCATCTCTTTTTGCAACTCTAGTAACAGGTTTAAGATCTGCGCTTGCACGGACACATCCAATGCCGATACCGATTCATCGCACACCACTAATTTGGGTTTTAAAGCAATGGCGCGCGCAATGCCAATACGCTGTTTCTGGCCGCCTGAAAATTCATGTGGGTATCGCAGCGCCGCACTTTCAGGCAACCCCACTTTATTGAGTAACTCTGCCACCCATTGTTGTCGCTGTTTCGCGCAACCAATATTATGAATAACAAACGGTTCTTGTAGGATCTTACCAACCGTATGGCGCGCATTAAGGGATTCACTGGGATCTTGAAACACCATCTGCACTTGTTGTCGCAAACTGCGCATCGCTTTATTATCCAACTGACAAATATCTTGCCCTTCAAAAAAAACCTGCCCTGAGGTGGGTTGGTATAAACGCAACAAACTGCGCCCTAACGTGGTTTTGCCGCACCCAGATTCGCCTACAATACCGAGAGTTTCACCTTTGTTAACCCTAAAACTGACGCCATCAACCGCATGCACGGTATAGCTTTTTTTAAACAAGCATTTACCGGAAACAAAATGCTGGGTTAAATTTTCAACCTTCATTAACTCAGACATGTTTTTCTCCAGTGAGAGAGGGGTTGGCCGATGTCACGGTTCCTGACTGGCTCAATGAATCTAGCTGCGACCAAAAATGGCAACTGACTAGGTGTAACTCAGAGACTTTCGGCTCGGAAACGGATGATAACTCAGGCTCACTTTGGTGACACAAGGCTTGTGCATATTGACAACGACTCGCAAAACGGCAACCCGTTGGCATATTACTTAACGCTGGCACCGAGCCTTCAATGGTCGGCAATAACGATTTTGGCACACCGTTAATACTGGGCATAGACGTCAATAAACCTTGAGTATAAGGATGACTTGGATGATCAAACAGCTCAAAAATATCGGCTTGCTCCACCACTTTTCCTGCGTACATCACCACCACTTGATCGCAAATTTCCGCTACGACGCCCAAATCGTGGGTAATAAAAATAATCGACATGCCCGTTTCGGCTTGCAATTCCTGCATCAAATCTAAGATCTGCGCTTGTACCGTCACATCGAGTGCGGTAGTTGGTTCATCGCAAATCAGTACATCCGGCCGACACGCCAAAGCCATGGCAATCATCACTCGCTGACGCATACCACCAGAGAGCAAATGCGGAAATTCCAACATTCGTTGTTTCGCCGAAGGAATGCCGACTTTTTCTAACATCTCTAATGCCGCCAGATAGCGCTGTTTCTTATTGAGTTCTGAGCGATGTAATTGCAAAACTTCGATTAATTGCTTGCCAATGGTGTGTACAGGGTTTAATGCGGTCATCGGATCTTGGAATATCATCGAGATCCGATTGCCACGCATGCGATACATTTGCTCGACTGGTAATTGCAATAAATCCACATCGCTTGGCGCACCGGCATCATGGTTAGAATACACGATACAGCCGGCCACCACTTGACCAAAAGGCTTAGGTAATAAACCCATGATCGACATCGCCGTCACACTTTTACCGCAGCCTGATTCACCAACAATGCCTAAAGTTTTGCCTTTCGGTACATCAAAACTCACCCCGTCGAGCACTCGCACTACCCCATCATCGGTCGTGAACTCGGTACAAAGATCGTTAATGGTCAGAACGCTTTGGTTGGTCATGTTGAACTACTTATACTTATCATCAATTATCGTGGCCGGCTTAAAGGCTTTATCTGCTTTCATCGCCGCTTTGGTTTCTTTTTTAACTTGCTCATCAATCCAAAAAGTACTCATGGTGCCCATAAATCCATTGGCGAAAAATAACGACTCGGTTTGTTTAGTCGCCATTTCGGCTGGCAATTTCAACCAACGCCAATACCCTTCTCTTGCATACGGCACAATGTAGCCAGGTATGATGCTATTCGAGTCATTGATTTTGGCTTGAATTTGACGAGATAAATCGTGTTTTTTAGTTAAATCAAACTCTTCTCGATAGGCATTAATTAGCTTATCAAGCTCTGGTGACGAGAAATTTGTGAAGTTATTGGTTTGCGGTTTATTGGCGTTTTCTGAGGCAAAATACTGCCAGTAAACTGGGATTTTAGAATTACTCATATCATGGAAAGACAGCTGATGTTTTTTCTCTAACACATATTTAAACATGCTCGAACCATCAATCAGATTAAGGGTTAAATCCAACCCTGCCAGCTTGGCTTGTTCGCGTAAATAAGCTACCCGCGGCGTATGGGCGGGAGTCGAATAGGTGACTGCAAAGCTTAAGCGCTGGCCTTTATCATTGACTCGAATACCATCAGGGCCGATCTTATTAAAACCCGCATTTTTAAAATAGGTGGCGGCCAGTTGAGGGTCAAAGTTCGGCGCTTTTATATCTTGGTTGTCATACTCCCCATGCCCAGATCCCATAGGATTTGGCTTACGAACATAGTCATTACGCAAAATTTTGTTGATCATGCCATCATAATCGACGGCGTACATTAAGCCCTTACGCACCTCAAGATTATCCAAAAGCGGCATAGCAGTATTGATCCAAATTCCACCGGCTCCGGTGGGCGCTTGATTATACGCCCATGCTTTATGGATATAACCTTTATCGAACAACTCACCTTTGGCTTTGTCATGCCACAGCGTCGGGCGCACTAAAGCAAATGAATCCAATTGGCCTTTTTCAAAGTATTTAAACGCAATATCTTGATCGCGGATCACTTTGATTTGAATTTTCTCAACATTAAATCGGTGTTGGTAATACTTAATATCGTAACCCCACCAATCTTTTACATGCTTATAGGTGACCCCCTTGCCTTTATTAATTTTATCAATCGCGTAAGGACCCGCTGTCGGCTCTGATTTAAAGTTAAAGCGGCGAACAAAATCATCGGCAATACCATCGCCATTTTTATCTTTACTTGGCTTGGCATAAAAATGCGCGGGGCGAGGTTGAAGGTTAACGTAATCCATTAACTCATCAGGATTTCTTTGCTTACCCGATACCACGGCTATCGTCAGTGGATCGTAGACGATAATGTCGCTTACCTCTTTGGTGTAAAAATCATTACTCCAAGGATCGACAATGTCTTTAGAGCGCATCATTTTCATCATAAAAGTAAAATCTTGCGCGGTGATCGGCTCTCCATCACTCCATTTCGCTTTAGGATTAATTTTAAAATAAACGGTTTTATGATCATCCCCCAAGGCCCAAGAAGAAGCGATTGAAGGCAGCCATTTGTCGGTATTAGGATGTCTATCTAACAGGCCAAGTGAAGAGCGAGTCCATGAGGCAAAGCCGCCATTAGCATCTGGCCCAACGGTACGAAAAGTTTGCGGAAAACTGGTAATAAAAGTGTGGTAAGTCCCGCCGAATTTCGCGTCTGGAGAGGCAAAAATGGGCTCATTAGCATTGGTTTGCCATGTTAAATTAGTCGGTAGATTCGCCGCTTGTAACGACATCGACAGTGGTAGCGCACCGAAGCATAAGCCCAGCGTAACCAGTGGCGTCCATAACCTTTTTTTCATTATAAAATCCTTATCTCTATTTGGTGCTCACCCAAACTGATTGCCATTTCAGCGAAGCGGTAAGCTTATGATACTCATGAGCTTAACTCGCCTAACGGATCGAGGTGAAGAAACTTAACCCCAGAGCGGCAACGTCAAGTATAAAGGGTATAGCGTTTGGGATCGAAAGCCTCGCGAATCGCTTCGCCGATAAAGGTCACCATCACCAATACTGAAACAATGGAACACACCACCGACAACACAATCCATGGTGAATCTAAATTTGATTTACCTTGCTGCAATAACTCGCCCCAACTTGGTGTCGGCGGCATTAATCCTAGCCCTAAATAATCAAGCGCGGTTAATGCGGTAATATTACCAACAATGGTAAATGGCGCTAAGGTGACGATCATCACCATAGTATTTGGCAAAATATGATGGAACAAAATTCGCCAATTTGAGGCACCTAAGGCTTGCGCGGCCATCACATATTCACGCGCTTTTTCTTTGTAGGTCATGGTGCGCATGTACCAAGTCATGCCCATCCAACCAAACAGGACATTGATAAAGCTAAACAACATAAAACTGGGTTGCATGATCGAGACTAAAATCATGATCACATACAAAAATGGCACCATCGACCAAATTTCAATAAAGCGTTGAAAGAATAAATCAAACTTACCTCCCCAAAATCCCATCGCACAACCCACGGTGACCCCAATCGCATAAGACACCATCATGGTTAGAAACGCAAAGCCCATCGCTATCCTAAAACCATACAATAAGCGTGCGAGAATATCGCGTCCTATGGTGTCGGTGCCTAAGTAATGTTTCGCCTCAGCGTTGGGCGCAGCCGGAGGGAAGTCGCCGTCAAAATCTTGCTCATACGGATTCCAAGGCACAAGTGGCATGATCACTTTATTATCGATGCTCTTTTTATTTGCCGCATGAGTGCCATTATCATCACTCACACTTTGCTTATCTTGTTGTTCAAACAGAAGCTGTAATTGGCGATAGTTGGTTTCTGATTGGTAATCTTGTCCAAAGGTGGTGCCGGGCAATACATCACCATAGGTAGGGAAATACCATCGATTATCGTATTTAACCGCCAACGCGCGGCTATTCACCAATAATTCAGCGCCAATCGCCACTACAACCAACAAGGTTAAAATGATCAGCGACCAGTAACCACGTTTGATCGCTTTAAAACGTTGGATTTTTTTATGCGTCATGGGATCAAATGTCATCATCTTTATGCTCCAAACCGAATGCGCGGATCCACCAGCGCAACACAGATATCCGACAAAATATTACCAATCAAAAGCATTAAGGCATTAATCGCAAATAGCCCCATCACCACCGGATAATCTCGCTCCATGATCGATTCATACCCCAATAAACCAATGCCATTAATATTAAAAATCACTTCAATTAAGAATGAGCCGGTCATAAAGAACATCAAGGAGTTACCAAATGAACTGGCGACAGGAATAAGGCTATTGCGCAGTGCATGACGACGCACCGCTAATTTAAAGGGCAAACCTTTGGCAATAGCGGTGCGTACATAATCGGCGGCCAAGTTTTCCATTAAGTTGTTTTTCATGGTCATGGTAAGCAGCGCAAAATCGCCAATCAAGTAACAAAATAACGGCAATACCGCATGCCACAAAACATCTTTAATTTGTTCAAAACGGGTAAAATCATCAAAGTCGTCACTGACAAAACCGCCCATAGGAAACCATTCTAAATGGAAACCAAACAAACTAATTAGCAATACCCCAATCACATAACCGGGCAGAGCAAAACCAATAAAAATGAAGATCGAACTGGAGGCATCCAACACGCTGCCATGACGCATGGCTTTAATGTATCCAAGTGGAATGGAGATAAGATAAGTGATCAAAAAAGTCATGCCACCATAAAATAGCGACACGGGTAGACGCTCGGCGATCATATCGGTCACCGGTTCGTAATAGCGGGTTGATTCGCCCAAATCGAGCTTTACCAACTTAGTAAGCCACGCCCAATAAGCTTGCGGGATTGGTTTATCTAGGCCATAAAATTCATTTAATTCTGCGATTTGATCGTCAGACAAGGCATTGCTTGAACCATTAGTGACCTGGGCTGACACTGCTTTATCGCCTTGTTGCATCTGTAAACTCAGCAACATACGCTCAACCGGCCCACCTGGCACAAAGCGCGTTAAGGTAAAGATCAGCAGGGTAATGCCAATAAAAGTTGGAACCACCAATAGCAGTCGTCTTAAAATATACGCTAGCATCCCATCCAGCCTGTCACCATTACCCAACACTCCCTATGCATCAAAATCATATCTTGCTGTTTAGATTATAGTTATTGATTGTAACGGGGAAGAGGAATTTGCGCTAGGTGTGATGAAGAGGGTGTGAGTAAGCATAGAATATATCAACCGTAGTACAGCAAAAGCATAATATGTCTGATATTCATCGCACTTTTTATTTTGTACTACCTAACTAGTTTACTGGTCTTACTTTTACCGCTATGATGTTCCTTCATTAGCATTGAAGCCGGTTGTTTTCTCCTTGAATTCAGTTTTACGGCAAGCGTCCTTCTAAGCTAGATGTTGTTGGGCAGTGGGTTACACTGTTTTATATTGTGCTTAAAGAGAATCATTATGGAAAAGAAACCATCATTATTAGGCGGCGCTTGTATTATTGCCAGTGTGTGTGTCGGTGCAGGAATGCTTGGGCTACCAAGTGCAGGCGCAGGCAGTTGGACGGTTTGGTCTATTCTTGCCATCACCTTAACCATGGCAGTGATGACCGTTTCGGGCTGGTTGCTACTTGAAGCCTTCAAACATTATGATTTATCGGTGTCTTTTAATACCGTCACTCTCGATATGCTTGGCAGCAAGGTTAACCTGTTTAATAACCTGACCGTGTATTTTGTCGGTGGGATTTTACTTTACGCATACACCACCTCTTTCGGCTTGATCCTGCAAGGGTCATTGGGACTCGACAGCAATATTGCCTCGGTGTTGTTTGTGTTTGTCGCGTCTAGTGTGGTGTGGCACTCCACTCGAGCAGTCGATCGTATCTCGATTGTGTTGATCGCGACCATGATCTTAACCTTTGTTTTCGGTGTGTTTGGTCTTACAGCCAAAATAGATGCTTCTCATTTATTTGATGCCATTAATCAGCAAGGGCAATATGCAAAATATTCGATGGCGTTATTACCAATTGCGCTGACTTCTTTTGGTTATCATCACTCAGTTGCTTCAATGCGCGCTTACTATAAAGAAGAACGCAGCGCCAAATACGCCATTTTAGGTGGCACTTTGATCGCGCTGACTTTATATGTAATTTGGGTGCTCAGTATTTTTGGCAACCTACCGCGCAGCTCTTTTGGTCCTATCATTGCGCAAGATGGTAATGTCGATGTGTTACTTAAAACCTTAGGTGGCGTGGTGGAGTCCAAAAATGTCGCTCAAGCTATTAATGCCTTTTCAATGGCGGCTATCATCTCTTCTTTTATTGGTGTTGGTTTAGGGGTGTTTGATTACTTAGCGGATTTATTCCATTTTGATCAAAGCAAAACAGGTCGTACTAAAACATGGGCCGTCACTTTTATGCCGCCTCTTGTTTTGTCGTTATTATTCCCATTCGGCTTTATTTTGGCGATTGGCTACGCTGGCGCAGCGGCAACAGTTTGGACCTGTATTATTCCAGCGTTATTAGTTTTGAAAGCGCGTAAACGTAAAGATAGCGCACAAGGTTTTGTGGTGGGTGGCGGCAACATCGTACCTTATTTTGTTTTATTATTTGGCTTGGCAACAGCGGTGTTTCATATTTTAACTATGTTAGATATGTTGCCGGTATTTAAGGGCTAGTGTCGTGTATGTCCAAACTCATTGGGATTGCGTCGCGCTAGCGTAGCCAATAAAAGCAAAGTTGCAGTTTCAGGTTAGTGTCGGTGGGTAACAAAGATTGAAACTCATTTTTGGGCAGAAACGTGCCAACCCTGCCTAAATTTTGCTTGGTGGAAAGACTCGATTTGATACCCCAATCATGGATGATTGGTGAGGCTTCCTGCGCATACGGATGTGCAGTTGAAGCCGTTATCTATCCCCTTCTTACTTGAAACTACAGCTTTGTTGGCTGCGTTCACTCACCCCAAATCACTTAGTGAACTAAGCTCATGGGGCTTCGCTTACTTGCCGCCTCACTGTAACTTCAATTACTTTGGGGATAAAATTGTGAGTTGTAACCAAGGTGACAAAATTTCTAGCCGTGGCCTTTTTGCCACCTTTTTTGGCTGTTGAAAAAAGGTTGGTCGCCGAAGGCTGTGCGATGAACTCACCACAAAATCAAGATTCAAATAAGCTACTGATAAATCAAAGCCTACAACCAGTTAAGTCTCAACACTTTGTAGGAGAGTCCCTATCTATTCGCCTCGGCTCATGTATGGGATGACGCCAATTTTCATTACGCCACAAGCTTAGTATTACTTCAAACTACATCGGGTATAACAAAGGGCTACCTAAGTAGCCCTTTGATGACAATCAACATCAAGCTTGTCATCTCGGAAGCGACGAAGGAGCTATCCGTGATCTGGCTTTCATTCTTCCAAGTGGATACTTCTATACAGATATTTCCAAGCGGATTTTTTCAAACGAATACTTCCAAGTGCCCGAGCAAGTTTTACTTTTAGCCACGCAATATTTAGTCACAAGACTCAGGCAGCGTGTAGCTAGTTATTCTCAGCCAAATACTTCGGCACATCTTTAATGCTATCGAGAACCACTGTCGCTAAGGCTTCGGCTGCATCGGTAACCGCTTTACCACTACGAACTAAAATACGCGTACCGACACCGGCACTGATCGCCGCTTGCATATCGGCTTCTTTATCACCCACCATGATTGAATTTGGCATATCGATATCGAGTTCATCTTGAGCGGATAAGAACATGCCCGGCTGCGGTTTACGGCAATCACATTCTTGAACGTATTTCTCTTCACTGCCTTCAATATGATGTGGGCAGTAATAGAAACCATCAAACTCAACACCTTGATCAACAAAGTTCCAGTCCATCCACTCGGTTAACGTGAGGAATTGTTTTTCGGTGTAGTAACCACGAGCAATGCCCGATTGATTGGTCACCAGTACTAATTGATAACCTAGATCTTTGATCGCTTTCGTTGCGTCAAAAACACCATCGATATACTCAAAATCATCAACTTTACTAACATAACCATGATCAACGTTGATTACGCCATCACGATCGATAAAAACGGCTGGTTTAGACAAAATAGCACTCTCTCTGTGAGTTCATTACTGGCACTTCATCGACAAAATGACGTGTGTTATTGCCGCTAATTATCGCACGCTTTATTTATGACTTCATCTGCTTATTCTTTTTTATACTGACATAAGCCCATTAGCATCATATTGTTATTAGATCACTGTATATAATCAATGATTTAGAAAATAGTTCTGTGCATTTATCCATCAAACCGTTCAACCCTTAACTTTTAGCCGTCTAGATGTATAAATAGCCATTGACTTGTAGCACACAAAACAATAGCATCGACTATAGATTGCAAACACGCTGTACTTTTCCACTGTATTTCGTGCATTATGCAAAAAAAATATATTGTATGGATACAATTTAGGTTGTTAAATGATTGAAATAAAAAAAGTTAACAAAATCTTTTATCAGGGAAGTAAACAAATCATCGCCCTGAAAGACATCGACCTTACCGTTCCCCAAGGTGAGATTTGCGGTGTGATCGGCTCATCGGGTGCTGGAAAAAGCACGCTTATCCGTTGTGTCAACATGCTAGAAGCTCCTACCTCAGGCAATGTAATTGTCGATGGTGTTGATCTTACTCAGCTTTCCAATACTCAATTAAGCCATGCTCGTCGTAATATTGGCATGATTTTCCAACACTTCAATTTGTTGTCATCTCGCACCGTGTTTAATAATATTGCGCTGCCGCTTGAGCTCGCAAAAGTGCCAAGCGCGCAAATTGAAAGCAAAGTATCAGAGCTACTGCAACTGGTTGGTCTGGCCGATAAACGAGATACTTACCCTGCTAATTTAAGTGGCGGACAAAAACAACGTGTGGCGATTGCTCGTGCGTTAGCCTCCGACCCTAAAGTATTATTGTGTGATGAAGCCACCAGCGCGCTTGATCCTGCGACTACAAAATCAATTTTAGAACTGCTTAAAACCATCAATCAAACATTAAACTTAACCATATTGATCATTACTCACGAAATGGATGTGGTAAAAAATATCTGTGACAAAGTGGCGATCATTGGGGGCGGTTTATTGGTTGAACAAGGTTTAGTGAGTGATATTTTTGCCCACCCTAAAACCGAATTGGCACAACAGTTTATCCGCTCTACTCTCGACTTATCAATCCCTGATGATTACCAAGCGCGCTTACAAAAAACGCGGGTAGAAGGGTCGATTCCTTTGGTGCGATTAGAGTTTACGGGCGCGTCAATTGATGCTCCGGTGATCAGCCAAATTTCCCGTAAGTTTGATATCGATGTCAGTATTTTAAATTCAGATATTGATTACGCTGGCGGCGTTCGTTTTGGCTTGATGGTGGCAGAATTCTTTGGCGAAAAAGAGCAAGCTGAACAAGCATTAATTTTCTTAAAAGAACACAATATTAAAGTCGAGGTACTTGGCTATGTTTTATGATCACATCATGGATTGGTATTACGATCATCGCACTTTTCGTCTGATTTGGGCAGCCACTTGGGAAACCCTTTACATGGTCGGCGTGGCTGGCTTGATTGGCTTTATGATTGGCATTCCTATGGGCGTCATTCTACATATCACCAAGAAAGGCGGCTTAACCGAAAATAGACTGGTTAACTTAGTACTTGGCGCAATCGTCAATATTGGTCGCTCTGTACCCTTCTTAGTGTTGATGGTGGCTATTATTCCCTTTACCACACTATTGATTGGTAAATTTATTGGTACCACTGCGGCGATTGTGCCGTTAACCGTTGGCGCGATCCCGTTTATTGCTCGCTTAGTGGAAAGCGCTTTAGTTGAAGTGCCGACCGGATTAATTGAAGCGGCGCAGTCGATGGGCGCACACCCAATGCAAATTATCACCAAAGTATTGCTACCCGAGGCGCTGCCTTCTATTGTCAATACCATCACGATTACTCTTGTGACGCTCGTCAGCTATTCTGCTATGGCAGGGACGGTTGGTGGCGGGGGCTTAGGCGATGTCGCGATGCGTTATGGTTACCAACGTTACCAACCCGATATTATGTTTATTACCGTGGTGTTGTTGGTGATTGTGGTACAAATTATTCAAATGGTGGGCGATAGAGTTGCCGCTCGCGTCGATCACAGGTAATACTCTTCCACTTAACAAGTCATCTTAAGTGGGAAAGAAAACATAAAATTGACACCCAAATAGTTACAACTATAAATACTAAAATTACATGGAGTTAAGTATGAAATTAAAACAGTTTTTTAGCGCAGCCGTGATCAGTTCTTCACTAATTTTTGCTCATACTGCAGCCGCAGCCGACAGCATTAATGTCGGGGTTATCGCAGGTGCAGAAGCGCAAGTAGCAGAGGTTGCCGCACAAGTGGCAAAACAAAAATACGGTTTGGATGTAAAGCTCACCATTTTCTCGGATTATGTGATCCCAAACGCCGCGTTAGATGATGGTTCTATCGACATCAATGCATTCCAACATACGCCATATCTTGATCAACAAATCAAAGATCGCGGCTATAAAATCAAAGCGGTCGGCAATACTTTTGTTTACCCTATCGCGGGCTACTCGAAAAAAATCAAATCACTGGATGAGCTGAAAAAAGGCGACAGCATTGCCATTCCAAACGATCCAACTAACGAAGGTCGTGCCTTATTGCTGCTTCAAGAGCAAGGCTTGATCAAGCTAAGTAAAGAATCAGGTCTACAAGCAACACCGCTTGATATCATCGACAACCCTAAGAAATTGGACTTTGTTGAGCTAGAAGCACCACAACTGCCAAATGCATTACAAGATGTGGCGATTGCGATCATCAACACCACTTACGCTAGCAGCATTAACTTGTCGCCTGAAAAAGACGGCATTTTTGTTGAAGACAAAGAATCTCCATACACCAACTTAATTGTTGCGCGTGAAGATAATGCTGATAACGACAATGTGAAGAACTTTGTCAAAGCCTATCAAACAGAAGAAGTTTATGAAGCGGCTAAAAAGCTGTTTAAAGGTGGCGTTGTAAAAGGTTGGTAATCCGGCTTACTTCATTTTAAAACATTCAAAGGGTAGCTGCGGCTGCCCTTTTTTGATCGCCTTATACTCATTCCAATTCGATTTGCTCAATCATAAAATTATTGCCGTTGCTATTACCTCCATAACTCTCATTTCATGTATTCATAGCTTGAAACAAAAATTTGCTGCAGCACAGATCGAGTTTTTAATGATCGCATCTAGACTTACACCTGTACGCTGATATTATGGCGTACAACTGTACCCTGAAATAATATGGTGATGACAATGGAACAAAAATCTCCCCCACTGATCTGGCTAAATGTGATCATATTTACCACCAGCTTTCTATTGGCCGTAGTGGTCACGCCACTGTATTTTTTGCATCATGATTTACAAGCCGCCCATTGGGTTTGGCTACTTATCACCTTTAGTTTTTGCAACCTTTGCATTACAGCCGGTTATCATCGCTTATGGTCACATCGAACTTATCAAGCCCATTGGTCACTGCGCTTTATCTTCGCGTTCGGCGGTGCCTTTGCCCTACAAAACAGTGCGCTGCATTGGTCCTCTGATCACCGAGTTCACCATCGCCATGTTGATAATAATGACAAAGATCCATACTCTGCCAAGCGCGGCTTTTGGTTCTCGCATATTGGTTGGATGCTGCGTCACTATCAAACGCCTGAAATCTACCATGACTATTCTAATTGCCGTGATTTGCAAAAAGAGAAAATCGTCATGTGGCAGCATAAATACTATGTGCCGTTAGCGTTACTGATGAACTTAGGCGTGCCAATTTTGCTTGGTATTATTTATCACGATGTGATTGGTATGCTGTTAATGGTTGGCGCTGTTCGTTTGGTGCTCAATCACCACACCACCTTCTTTATTAATTCATTAGCGCATATTTGGGGTAGCCAACCTTATACCAATAAGAATACTGCCCGCGATAACGGCATATTGGCGGTGCTGACTTTTGGTGAGGGTTATCATAACTTCCATCATATTTTTGAAAATGATTACCGCAATGGCATTTACTGGTGGCAATACGATCCCACTAAGTGGTTAATTAAAACCTGTCATTGGATGAAACTGGCCGATAAACTGCGTGTCACTCCAGCAGAAAAAATCGAAAAATCTCGCGCATTACAGTTATTAAATGACACCAAGAAAAAGATCCTGCACCTGCCCGATCACACCCTTATTGCGGAACGCATGCACACTGAATACGATGCGTTGATCCTGCAAATGTCGGAATATTATGGGCTCAAAAAGCAATTGATCACGGATAGAAAAGAACGCTTAATGGAGCAATATGAGCACGCGGTTTTAAAGGTGCGCTTTGAACAAATGCAACAACACTTCAAACAACAACAACTGCAATGGCAACTGTTAATGAAGCAATATGCTTAAACCAGAATAGCTGTAATATGTTTTAAGCTGTAATATGTTTTAAGCTTTAATCTGTTTAGAGCTGACACTATCAAAAACGCCCAAGCATCAACTGCTTGGGCGTTTTGTTTTCTCTTACTCTACCAACTCAAATTATGGAGTGTAATAGGTTGCAGCGCCGGGTCCTACAGGGAAACCGAGGACGAATACCCAGATGTAGAACAAGATACTCCAACCGACCAAGAAGCAGAGTGTGTATGGCAACATGGTGGCGATTAAGGTACCGATCCCTAGATTCTTAACGTATCGACTGGCGACCGCTAAAATCAAACCAAAGTAGCTCATCATTGGGGTGATCAAGTTAGTCACTGAATCACCAATACGGTAAGCCGCTTGAATGGTTTCAGGGGCATAACCCACTAGCATTAACATTGGGATAAAGATAGGTGCGGTGACCGCCCATTGCGCCGATGCTGAGCCAATCATCAAGTTAATAAAGCCACACATAAAAATGAAAGCAAAGAACAGTGCTGGGCCGGTTAAACCGATGTTTTGTAGGAAGTCCGCGCCGCCGACAGCAAAGACTTGGCCAAAGTTAGTCCATTTAAAGAACGCCACAAATTGCGCGGCAAAGAAGACTAATACAATGTACATACCCATCGATGACATCGATTTTGACATCGCATTAATCACATCACGGTCATTTTTCATGGTGCCGACTATCTTGCCGTACACAAAGCCCGGAATAGCAAAGAACACAAAGATAAAGGCCACAATACTCTTTAAGAATGGTGAGCCGGCAACCGTGCCCGTTTCTGGATTTCGTAACACGCCATTTTCAGGCACTATCGTTAATGCCAGTACCGCACACACCACTAATGTTGCCAAACCCGCCATCTTAAGAGCTTTTTTCTCAACAGGGGTTAATGCGCCCATTTTATCTTGCGAGAGATCTTCTGCAGCTTGTTCTGGGTTATACACCCCCAATTTCGGCTCAACAATTTTCTCGGTCACAAATGCACCAACAATCGAAATGAAGAAAGTCGAGACAAACATGAAATACCAGTTAACTTCAGGGCCAACGGTATAATTTGGATCAATCATTTGCGCAGCGGTTTCGGTAATGCCCGACAACAAAGGATCAACCGTACCAATCAATAGGTTGGCAGAATAACCGCCGGATACACCCGCGAAAGCAGCCGCAAGACCGGCCAATGGATGGCGACCTAAAGAGTGGAACAACATCGCTGCCAATGGAATTAACACCACATAACCAAGCTCTGAGGCTGTATTTGAAATAATACCGGCGAAGATCACGGTAAAGGTAACCATGCGTTTTGACGCGCCCATCACCATGCCGCGCATTGCCGCAGACAACATACCCGAATGCTCAGCAATCGAGACCCCGAGCATCGCAACCAATACGGTTCCAAGCGGTGCAAATCCGGTGAAATTTTTGACTAAATTAGTCACGATCAGCTGTAAGCCTTCGGCATTAAATAAGCTCACTACATGAATAATACCGTCAGCAGAACGACCCGCTGCGCCTTCTGGGCGAGGATCGACAACTGAAACACCAAAGTAGCCGGCAATGCCAGACGCGACTAAAATTGCCACACAAAAAATTGCAAATAAAGTGATTGGGTGTGGCAATAAATTTCCGAGGTATTCAACCGAATCTAAAAATCGAGTAAACAGCTTTCTTTTTTGTTCGGGTTGTTTGTTTGAAATGGATGTAGTCATTTGCCCTCCTAGTCAATGACCGCAATTTGGCCCCCCCTTATGACAAGGGAATACCGCACTGCAAAACAGATGACCGAAGATTACTCGACTATTAAAGCTATACAAAAGGTGAATATGTTAACTAATATTACAAAGTCAGCACAATAAACCATCACTTCACCACAATAACCACATAAAATTACTAGTAATTAGATAGATAGCAGCAACTAATATGATGATTAAGCTATTTCATTAAAAAATGGCACAATTGATAACTTCGATCTAAATCACAAGCCAAAGTGGTAAAAAAGCACATTTGTTCATTCAAACTAAACCCATTTTTAAAATAAAAATCTGCGTAAAATAGAGAGCTATGCTATTTTCATGCTTATCTTTTCCATCATAAACACCGACTATTATGCCTTATACCATCGAGCCTATTGGCCTTGTTCAAAGCCCTTATAAAGAAAAATTCGCCGTACCAAGGCAACCTAGACTGGCCCCAAACGCTCGCGCCAGAATTCAATTGCTCGGCGCGGCCAATAGCCCAGAAGCGGTACGCGGCATAGAGCAATTTAGTCATGTATGGTTGTTGTTTTTATTTGACCAAAATCTCGCCGCAGGATGGAAACCGACTGTGCGCCCTCCTCGCTTAGGCGGCAATGAGCGTATTGGAGTATTTGCCTCACGCGCCACTTTTCGCCCTAATGGTATTGGTATGTCGGCGGTAGAATTAAAAGGCGTGACGCAAGAGGGCAATCAAACTTGGCTAGAATTGGGGAGCGTGGATTTAGTCAATAACACCCCTATCATTGATATAAAACCCTATATCCCCTACTCCGATTCTTTGCCAAATGCTCAAGGCGGCTTTGCGGAAAAAGAGCCGGAGGTACTGAGGGTGATTTTTTCCGAAAATGCTCAACTGACATTGCAAAGAC
Source organism: Vibrio sp. S11_S32 (assembly GCF_014694465.1). Lineage (NCBI taxonomy): Bacteria > Pseudomonadati > Pseudomonadota > Gammaproteobacteria > Vibrionales > Vibrionaceae > Vibrio > Vibrio sp. S11_S32. The sequence goes on from NZ_JAAUWS010000001.1 coordinate 314,241, forward strand.
ATCCTGACTATCGAAATATTCAAGCGGTGATAGAACAAGTCTTAGGGCAAGATCCTCGTCCAGCCTATAAGAAAAATAAACCCGATAATAAAGAATACGCGGTGCATCTGTTCGATTGGAACGTCAAATTTCAAGTTGAAAGCGACTTATCAGCACCAATTGACGCAATAAATCGCAATTTCATTCGAGTAACCAGCATACAAGCCTTTTGAGAACGCGCTCGGGCTGATATTATACGGGGCTAATTTGCCGCTTGGATCATTCCATGTGAGCAACGCACATCACTCAATAACTTAAGCGGGTAACATAATGCGCACCAGCAAATACCTTGTTTCAACTTTAAAAGAAACCCCAAACGATGCCGAAGTCATTAGCCATCAGTTAATGCTACGAGCAGGTATGATCCGTAAACTGGCTTCAGGTCTATACACTTGGCTTCCAACAGGTCTGCGTGTTTTGCGTAAAGTTGAAAACATTGTTCGTCAAGAAATCGACAATGCCGGTGCAGTAGAAACTTTAATGCCCGTTGTTCAGCCGTTTGAGTTATGGGAAGAAACCGGTCGCTCTGAAAAAATGGGCCCTGAGTTGCTTCGCTTTACCGATCGTCATTCTCGCCCATTTGTACTCAGCCCAACCGCCGAAGAAGTGATCACCAGCCTAGTGCGCGGTGAAGTTAATTCTTACAAGCAACTGCCGCTGAACTTATACCAAATTCAAACTAAATTCCGTGACGAACGCCGTCCTCGCTTTGGCGTTATGCGTGCTCGCGAATTTTGCATGATGGATGCGTACAGCTTTGACATCGATAAAGACGGTCTACAAAAATCTTATGACGATATGCATGACGCTTACTGCCGCGCATTTGATCGCATGGGCTTAGATTACCGTCCAGTGCTTGCCGATAGCGGCGCAATTGGTGGTAATGGCTCGCAAGAGTTCCACGTATTAGCTGAAAGCGGCGAAGATTTGATCGTATTCTCAACCGAGTCTGATTATGCTGCCAACATCGAAAAAGCCGAAGCTTTAGCTCCAACAGCAGAACGCGCTGCGCCAACCCAAGAAATGATCTTAGTTGACACGCCAAATGCCAAAACCATTGCAGAATTGGTCGAGCAACACGGTCTGCCAATCGAAAAAACGGTTAAAACATTATTTGTTCAAGCATCGGATGAAATCGATTCTCCAATCGTAGCCTTGATCATTCGTGGTGATCACGATCTCAACGAAATCAAAGCCGAAAACCTTCCACAAGTTGCCGCTCCTCTTGAAATGGCAACCGAAGAGCAAATGCAACAATTGGTCGGTGCAGGCGCAGGTTCTCTTGGACCTGTCGGCCTTGAAGTGCCTTTCATTGTTGACCGTACCGTTGCAGTAATGAGTGACTTTGGCGCAGGCGCTAACGTTGACGGCAAACACTACTTCGGCATTAACTGGGGTCGTGATGTAGAGCTGGCTCAAGTAGAAGATTTACGCAATGTAGTTGAAGGCGATCCAAGCCCATGTGGCCAGGGCACCTTAATGCTAAAACGCGGTATCGAAGTCGGTCATATTTTCCAGTTGGGTAAAAACTACTCTGAGAAAATGAACTGTGGCGTGCTTGGTCCTGACGGTAAAAATGTCATTCTTGAAATGGGCTGTTACGGTATCGGAGTTTCTCGTGTTGTGGCTTCTGCCATTGAACAAAATCACGATGATGCCGGCATTATTTGGCCAGACGCACTAGCACCATTTAAAGTGGCGATTGTGCCAATGAACATGCAAAAATCACCACGCGTGAAAGAAGCAGCAGAAAAACTGTACGCAGACTTAACCGCAATGGGAATTGAAGTGTTGTTTGATGACCGTAAAGAGCGCCCAGGTGTGATGTTTAAAGATATCGAACTTATCGGCATTCCACACACCGTTGTGATCGGTGATCGCAGTATGGATGAAGGCAACTTTGAATATAAAAATCGTCGTGAAGGCGTTAAAGAAGCCATCGCGATCGACAGTATTATTGAGCATCTCCAGTCTCAATTTAGCTAAAGTTAAGCGATTAATTAACTGAAATAAAAGAGGCAGTGATTGCAGAATCGCTGCCTTTTTTGTATTTCGCTTATTTTTGACGTATTGCTTATACCAATTCCATTTAATATTTGATCAATTTGAATACGCCGAAAAGACGCTGATCCGCCCTTGGTCGCTTGAGAAAAAGCCATCCTGAAGAGTATGGAACCATAGCGGTTTATTTGAATATTGATTGTGTGGTGAGTTCATCACACAGCCTTCGGTGACCAACCTTTTTTCAACAGCCAAAAAAGGTGGCAAAAAGGCCGCTGCTAGAACTCCGTCACAATACAGCGAATACACACCTTTACTCAGTCGACTCTGCGCCAAAGAAGAGTTTCGTGATCAGTTTATTATCTATGGTCTCGCCTTTTAAGGTTCTGACCAATAGCTCGCTACCGAGTAGTTGTAATGAGAACACCACATCTGGCTTTACTCGTCGAATTTGAGGGATATGCTTACTTGAGTTCACTAAGGCAATGGTTTTGGTATCACTGTCACCCACTTCTTTGGCAGCTAATACAATAAAGGCATTTTCGGCATCTTCATTACGAAGCGCGAGAATATATTTCGCTTTTGACGCACCCGCTTCGACTAACACATCGGCCGAACTAGGATCGCCAAAAACAATATCCGCATCGGCGGGATATTCATGCTCTGCGCCAACGGGCGCTACTACCGTAACTGCATCGCCACGTTCAACTAACCCGGCATACACACTGTGCGCAGTGGGTGACACTCCGACAATAATAAAATGATTTTTTCTCATCACGTTCGATATCCTACCTTTTACAATTTTTTTAAGATTACCACCGATCACCGGCCCAATAATGGCACTAATCGAAGTCGCGAAAACGGTGATGCCCATGACGATAATCGAGGCGGTGAACAATCTCGCCGTTGACGTCACAGGGTATAAATCGCCATAACCCACCGTTGACATACTTACAATCGAGAAATAAAACGCGGTTGGCATATCGACAATGGGGGCGCTAAATTGATCGCCTAAATATAAACTACCAAATACCGCATACAGCATTAATGCACCGGTACTGGTTAAAGCAAATAAACTACCTGCGGCAATACTCGAACTATCAAAACTCTTCCAATACATCAGCAGCAACAAGGTGACAACCAATGTATATGAAAGTAATAATAAGCCTGGTGCCGAAGATAAAAAACTGATCGCGGCCACCACTAACAACAAGATCAGCGAGAATGCCCAAGCTAAACGCGCCTGTAAAGCGAGGCCGATTGACATAATAATCAAGCCTGCGCCAAGCAGTAATCTTGGCAATTCAGCTAAGCCAATATCATTAATCAAGTCTAACCAATCTAACGACCAATTTAATACGCTTGGTAACATTTCCAATGTATGTTGAACGACGGGCTTAATAAACCAATAACCGTTAATCGCCACCAAAATAGCGAGTATCCACGATGGTTTACAGATATCTAATAACTTGTGTTTGAGTATCTTCAAAATCAGCCTTAATATCATTTAATAAAGGAGTCATGCATGGTTCTTGCTTGAAACTTGTGTGACTTTAGGTTTCACGACATTCCCTCTTATCACATCAATGTGTAATAATGAGGCATATTTTAAAATAGGTAGACCGTAATAATGAAAATCTACGATTGTTGTGAGTTAATTCGCGAACTTTACGCTCAAATTGGCAGTGGTGATCAAGGCTATATTCCTCAAGCCATCACTTGCGCTTTAAAAACCTTTAATGACATCGCTGCTGATGAATCGCTACCAAAAGAAACCCGTGAGCGCGCCGCTTTTGCTGCTGCTAATCTTTTGATTTCAGATTTTAAAGATTAACCAATTGATAGAATAAGGAACGATGCTATGGATTTAACCAACTTTGAAAAAATGGATCCAATCATGTTGATGAGCATCGTCAATATGAAGATCCGTGACGAGTTTGGCGATTTAGAAAATCTGGTCAAATTCTTCGATATCGGCCAAGCGAAATTGATTGAAAAACTCAGCTCTGCTGGCTTTGATTACTTACCAGAAGTGAAGCAGTTCCGCTAAACCCCATCTATTTTATCCCCCGTCAGAGCACATATTTGACAGTTAAATTCTGGCGGGTGTTTCTTAAAACGGGTTCACATAAAGAATAATACTCCCGCCGCGTAAAGCACTGCCGTAATTAATATTGGCCCCTATTCCTACTGTTTCAATCCAGCCATCTTTACCAAATAAATCCGATAACAAAACCCCAAAACTGGCTTCATAATAACTATTGGTTTCTAAGATTTGGGTAGCATCACCGCCAATATCAATACGCTTGATACTCGAATACAGTGACGGTGTGTATGTAAAACTGTGGGATAAATCATATTGAAACTTCACTCCATTACTGATCCGCCAACCTTCAGGATTTCCAAGGTAACCATCATTTGCTTGCCCCCAGTTCTTGCCATAAAAATAATGCCATTGAGAGGAAAAGCCCCACTTACCCCAAGCTTGATGTTGTTCATAATCTAACTCAATCTGAGGCTCTATGATCGTTGACCAAGCCGAACTGTTGGTAATCGCATCATCTAAGAAAGGTTTCAATATTTGTGATTCTTGCGAGTTAAAATTATAACTATTATTGGCATACATGAGATAGCTACCAAAACCATAACCTAGCGCCCAGTTACTGGTCAGTCTGTACTTCAACAAATAGTTAAAAAAACCGCTATACACTTCCTGTTTAAAGTTATCCATTGGGGTGTCGTCAGCGAGTTGCAAGTCTTGCGATATGGAAAGGTAACCGAGCCTAAATTGCAGATTATGTTGGAACGGACTATCCGGCTCGCTCAAATTAAAGTGCAAAGGCAAGGTAAAGACGGCGATGTTTTTACGATTTTGTACCGTATCCTCGTTACCAAAATTGTCGTTATCGGTATGAAACACCGAACTGGGATCAAAGCTTTGGATACCCAACGAAATGAGATCGTTATCCGACAACACCACCGTAGAGGCAAATAATTGCTCATAATAGGCTTGACCAGCCTTCCTTAGCTCTGATTGAGCATACAGCTGACTACTCATCATAAGGCTAGTAATGCCGATTACTGGTAAAATCCTTTTCACGCAATAACCTCCCTGAACACATGAAGTTTATATTAGAACACACTATTTAATTAACACCTGAAACCTTTTGTTAACGTTTGAGCAGTGTCAAACTCTGCTATACCTAAGCACTATTTCAATCAATTGACGTTGCCGTTTATTAAGCGCAACGCCAATCCCCCTTTCAACCACCTCGGTTTATCTATTTTTTGGTTATAAATCCGGCCATAATTCTACCCGATCTTTTGGCGCTCGATACATGCCATCACCCGGTTTAGTTTGATACGCCTTTTGAAACGCTGACATATTCATTAGTGTGCTATTGACTCGATAGATGCCTGGTGGATAAGGATCAGAACTGATGATCCGCACTAAGATATCTTCACGATATTTTGAACGCCAAGTTTTTGCCAATTGAATGAAAAACGTTTGGTAGGCTTGCTGTTTTTCTTTATCTCTGCCTTGCACTTCTTTTTCAAAAGCTTTAAAGCCTTAAAAAATTAAAATGAATAACTCACGCCAGTGCTCACAAGCGCATTAGAACTATCATAAAAGTCGATATTTGAATCTCCAACGATGTAGCCCACCGCAGCACCGACCCCAACGCCTTTCCAACCAAATAGGTTTTTATAAACGTAAGTCGCGATCACGCCATATTTGTTATCAGATTGAGTGTTCTCAAATACAGGGTTGCTTTCATCAAAATCAATATGGTGATACCGAATATTTAGGACTAAATTGGAACTGTGCAGCACCTTAATAAAGGATAAGTCACCACCATAGCTATTTGATGCCATTGCCGCGCCATCGGCATCTAAACGCTTATAAGATAAAGCGCTCCGTAGATAAAAACTTTGGGTGATAGGATTCACATGAGATAACTGAGCAAAATACACATTACCTTCACGTTGCAATAACGCTCTTTCTTGATCGGTGTAATTAGCTCCTGAAGCACTTTGTTCATCTTTAATCACTTGTTTGCCCGCAGCCAATTCAATCGAAAATTGTGACGCCATGATATTTTCGTATTTAAAACGTAAGCCACGAACAACCGCTTTGGTTTTATCCCGATTTTCACCGACTAAATAAGGGTCTTCCCAAGTATCACTTGTCAATAACCCTGGAACGATACCTAAACTAAAGGTGCCTGCCTGTTTAACATATTGTTTATACCCCAGCTCAAAATGCACTCGACCGATGGCCAAATCCGATTGGTCGGTACCGATGTAGAACTGTTGCTCGCCACTGTCTAAGGTGTATTGCAAAATGCCGGTACTGATCGGTAAGAAGAAGGCTTTATTCTTTTTTTCGGCTTTATCATCCAAAGAGTTGATTTTTTTATCGCCAGAATCCGCTTGATCTTGAGTTTGTACTCCACCAAACATCGCCATAATGGTGCCAGAAAAGCCGGGTTGCCACTTATTAGGTTTCACTTCCTCGGCCGCCACATTGGCAGAGAGTAAACTGGTTATAATGACCATCAATGGGATAATTGCATTCATAAATATTCTCATTAGAGTAATTAGGATATTGATTGATATACTTATCCATCAATATTGGCACTAAACGCCAATTTATTCACCCAACCAATACCATTGTTATCAATATAAATCGGAGATAACTCAAGCTTTGTGAGTTAAAGCATACTTTAACTTAAAATAAAAACAACGTCCAATTGCTTGGAGAGGTGAACTCTCCGCCTATAATTCTCTGAACCGATTGGAGATAAATTAACTCAGATGAATAAAGATCAGTAATTGATCTTATCCACTTCTCACTCAGTGCTTTTGATTCTGAGTTAGAAACTAAAATGCCAGCTTATGATTATCGATTTCACGATCGTCATAGCTGGCATTTTTATTCTTCAGATTAGAACTATTGGTTACTCAACAAACACCGAGTAATTTTTAAGCTGAGGCACTTGTTGATGTAAGGTTTTCTCTTCGCTTACGAGATCATGTAAATTACCACAATAAGCATTGGCTTCTTTTTGCAACTGTTGTGATTGAGATTGAAGACGGGTTTCGATCTGCTTTTTCATATCTGTCATTTGGGTTTGCAATTCGGTCAAATTCACACTGCCATCGGTTTTCATTTTTTCCGATAACACCGCAAAGGCACTAGAGAAAAACTCACCATTAAACTTTTGCATTGCAGCGGCCGACTCTTGCTTCCAATTGGATAGCGCATCCTTAACCGCATCTTTTTTGATCACCCACTCGCCATTATTGTAATAACGAGATTCGATATCCGCATAATAGCCATCAACGGCGGTTTTAACGTTATCAAATGCTTTGCTGTTATTAAAGCTAGCGCTAATATCATCAATCACTTGATTGGCAAGTGTCATGCCATCATCACCAATTTTTTTAGCTTTCGGGATATACTCGCTCACTTTCTCACGATAGGCCTTGACCGCATTTTCTTGGGTTTGGTTAAGGGTGATTTTTTTGCCATTAATGAATAAATCATTATTTTGGTCAATCACAACCTTTGGCTTACCTTGCTGATAAACCGAAACTTGTTCGTTTTTGAGGTGTAATTCATTGTCGATATTGATATCACAACGTGGCACTTGCGCCATCGCGGAGACAGAAGTAAGGGTTAACGCTACCGAGAGTAAAGTCCGTTTCATAAAATAAAGCCTCATTAGAGATGAGTAAAAAAACATTGGAATAAAATACTAGCAAGATTTAATCCACTTAAGCCAGAATTCAGGAGTCAGTGAAAGGTTAACTTACCAATAACTTCAACCTTAACATTTATCGAATCAATAAATAGACATTACTTCGTAACATTTAATTCGGCCGGCAATGTCTACCACCACTTCATCATCTCGCATTTTTTTATTTAATGCTTTACCTAATGGCGACTCTGGCGTCACTAATGAAATGCTATGGTCTGAAAACGACACATTCAGACCACCCGCTACAGGGCTTAAGAAAAACCATTTATTGCTATTATCATTGTCATCAAACAGCTCAATTAAAGCGCCAATAGACACCGCATCTTCAACCGACCAATCTTTGACGGGGAGTGCTTTAAAGCTGTGAAGTTCACGCAAACATTGCTGCAAGCGCTGACCTTGCCCATGCGCTAAATACGATGCCTCTAAACTTAAGGTATCGTATTTATGCTGCGGCACATTCTCTTTGTCGGTCGCGGTATCAATCGCAGTTTTTGTCGCGGCTAAAGAACTGGCGTACACCGCTTCTAGTTTTTGAATGATGACCTGATGCAACATGGATTTATCGACGCTTTTCTTGTCTATCAATGTCTAACCTATTTTAATGAGTGGATGTGTCATAAATGAATGGGTAATAAGTGAATAATTTTCTCAAACTTGCCTCTGTGAGACGCGAGGAAATAACGTATTATAACAAGCAAAGTAATGAGATGATCGATCGTGACTACGGTTGGCATTATACCACTCTATCTTAATCGACAAACGGAAATTGATAATGAGCCAAATCCAGCAAGCATTAACACAATACTTTGGTTTTAATGAATTACGAGGTGGGCAATCACAAGTTATCGAGGCCATTTTAGCCGGACATTCTGCCGCCGCTATTTTCCCTACCGGCTCCGGCAAGTCTTTGTGTTATCAATTACCGGCGGTGTTATTGCCTAATCTGACCTTAGTGATATCCCCTTTACTAGCATTAATGAAAGATCAGCTTGAGTTCCTTCATTCCAAAGGCATTGCTGCCGCCTCACTCGATTCAACTCAAGACCGTGAAACCAGTAATCGCATTATGCAGCAAGTTCGTAGCGGCGAAATCAAGGTGTTGATGATTTCGGTTGAGCGATTGAAAAACGAACGCTTTCGTCAGTTTATTTCACAAGTGCCGATCTCGATGCTAGTGGTGGATGAAGCGCACTGTATTTCTGAGTGGGGACATAATTTCCGCCCTGATTATTTAAAGCTGCCTTTTTACTGCCAAAGTTTGCAGATCCCTCAAGTGTTATTATTAACCGCCACTGCGACACCTGCGGTTATTGAGGATATGAGTAATAAATTCAATATTGCTAAAGATAACATTACCATTACTGGCTTTTATCGCCCCAACCTTGATCTCAACGTTTTGCCTTGTGAAGAAGAAGATAAACCCCAAGCTTTGGTCGATTTACTGTGTTCGACTCCCGATCTTCCTACCATAGTGTATGTCACCTTACAACACACCGCAGCCCAAGTAGCGCAATACCTACAACGCCATGGGATGAATGCCCTCGCCTATCACGCAGGGTTAGATTCCGATCTTCGTCAACATATTCAGCAGCAATTTATGAGCGGAGAAGTGCCATGCATTGTCGCTACGATTGCATTTGGTATGGGGATAGATAAATCCGATATTCGCCGCGTAGTGCATTTTGACCTGCCTAAATCGATAGAAAACTACTCACAAGAAATTGGCCGCGCGGGTCGTGATGGCGAAAAATCCTATTGCACAGTACTGGCCAATACTTCTGGCATTAATGTGCTCGAAAACTTTGTTTATGGTGATACGCCCGATACTTGTTCGTTTAAACACGTATTGCAGTCGATTTATGATGACCAAAGCCAATCGGGGTTATGGGAGGTCATGCTAACGCGCTTATCTCGTGATTCAAATATTCGTCAGTTGCCGCTCAAAACGCTCTTAGTGTATCTCGAACTGCAAGGCATTATTCAAGCCAAGTACAGCTATTATGCCGATTATCGTTTTAAACATATTGTTAGCGAAGCGGATATTTTAGCTCGCTTTCCGCAACATGGCGCTCACGCTGAAAGGCATCAATTTATTCAAGCCATTTTCAGCTGCTCAAAAATTGCTAAGACTTGGCGCAGTGTCGATTTCGATGCTTTATGGATGGGTTATCAAGCCGAACGTAGCCGTGTAGTGGCGGCGTTAGATTATTTTCATGAGCAAGGTTTGATTGAATTAGAAAGCAAACAAATCACCGATGTGTATCAAGTGTTAGGGGCGGATCATCCCGAAACTCAACGTGATAATACTGAGGTAGCTAATGAGCTTAGTGCGCTTTTCAAGCAAAAGGAACATGGTGATCTAAACCGAATTCAAACCTTGATAAATTTATTTGAAAGCCCGTCTTGTCTAAGCTCAAAGCTTGCAGGGTACTTTTTAGATCATGATGTTCCAAATACTTGTGGCCATTGTAGCGTGTGTCGCGGTAAGGTCGCGGTACTACCAAAACCTTATTTAGATGATGTGCCATTAGCAAACATCGATCAGTGGGTAGCGCCATTTAAAGCCGCTTTTGAAAGCAGCCCGCATCAACAAGAAATGCAATTAACTTCTGAGGCGATCACGCGCTTTTTATGCGGAATTTCAACCCCACTGAGTAATAAGCTCAAAGCCAGTAAAATGGAAGGGGTCGGCAAGTTAGAGCAGTATCCATTTGCTCAAGTACAACAGTGGGTAGAACAGTTAGGTTGATAAACATGACATTGATTATTGGATCAATTTAGATACTAAGAAAAGACGCTGCTTTGGTGTTAGCACTAAATTGGTTCCATAAAAAAACGGTCACCATAAGGCGACCGTTTTTTATATGTCTTGCAACCGCGACTTACTCGTCGTCGTTCTTACGCTTGCCAGCTGATTTACGCTTATTGCGTTCAGTCTGAATTTTTTGGAATTCAACCAATTCTTTTTCAGCCCACTGCGTCGCTTCAGCTTCGGTTTCAAAACCTAGTTGACGCTTAGAAATGATAGTACGGCGTGAAGTGATTTGACGAACGATTTCTGCAGACCAACCGTTACGCTTCTCAACCAATTGAAAACTATATTTATTGCTCATAATACTCTTTTACCTACCCTGCCCCATGGTGAAACATTTCGCTTAGGCGCAAAGCTAAATTAGGCGCGCATTAAAACACAGTTTGATCAAAAAAGATGCATATTTAATTGAAATAACGCCAACAAAAAACGACCACCGAAGTAATCGTTTTTATTAAGTTAACAAGTTAGGCCTTTCTATCAACCGATATGCTTACGCGCGTTACGGAACATACGCATCCATGGGCTGTCTTCTGACCCCGCCCTTCAAGGTGATAGGTCTGGGTGCCATGAGTTCGCTACTGTGCGGAAGACGCGCTCTGGATCTTTGGGTAAAGCGCATCATGTTCATGCGCCTAACCTTGTATCAACCGATATGCTTACGTGCGTTACGGAACATACGCATCCAAGGGCTGTCTTCACTCCAGTCCTCTGGGTGCCATGAGTTCGCTACAGTTCTAAATACACGTTCAGGGTGCGGCATCATAATGGTCACGCGGCCATCGTCGGTGGTTAAACCTGTGATAGCGTTGGGTGAACCGTTCGGGTTATTTGGATACTGCTGAGTTGGATTACCCATATTATCCACATAGCGTAGCGCCACCGTGCCAGAATTTTCAATCGCTTGTAGATGCTCATTACCACGCACTTCCACACGACCTTCACCGTGAGAAACGGCGATTGGCATGCGAGATCCAGCCATTTCACTAAAGAAAACTGAATCCGAATTTTGCACTTCAACCAAACTGAAACGCGCTTCAAAACGCTCTGATTCATTGCGCACAAAACGTGGCCATAAATCAGCACCAGGAATAAGGTCGCGCAAGTTAGATAGCATCTGACAACCATTACACACGCCAAGCGAGAAGGTATCTTGACGCTCAAAGAAACCAGAGAATTGGTCACGCGCATTATCGTTAAACAATACCGATTTCGCCCAACCTTCACCGGCACCGAGTACGTCACCGTAAGAGAAACCACCACATGCCACTAGGCCTTGGTACTCTTCTAGTGCTGCTTGTCCGGTTAGAATGTCGCTCATGTGAATATCAGTGGTAGCAAAGCCCGCACGGTCAAAGGCGGCAGCCATTTCAACGTGTGAGTTAACCCCTTGTTCGCGCAAAATCGCCATCTTAGGTTTCGCGCCAGTGTTTATCATCGAAGCCGAAATATAAGGCGCGGCAACATCTTCATTGATATCAAAGCTCAGTTTAACATTTAGGCCTGGGTCGCTGTTGTCTGCTTTAGCAGTATGCTCTTGCGCCGCACACGATGAGTTATCACGCATTGCTTGCATCTTGTTTGTGGTTTCAGCCCAAATCATACGTAGTTCGGTACGATTACGCTCAAGAACCACAGTATTACCTGAAGTGATCAGCAGTGAATCCGATGCTTCTACCGAGCCAATCACATGCGAACATTCACCTAAACCATTGGCGACAAGTGTTGCTTGAACCGATTCAAGATCATCATTACGCACTTGAATGACCGCGCCTAACTCTTCATTAAATAATGCTGCTAATTCATCATTACCTAACACAGCAATATCCGCTTTAATACCACAGTGACCGGCAAACGCCATTTCAGCCAAGGTAATTAATAGACCACCATCACCTTTGTCGTGATAAGCCAATAACTTGCTCTCAGCGACTAAAGCTTGAATGCCAGTGTAGAAGCCTTTTAATTGCGCCGCGTTATCAACATCCGCCGGTTTATCGCCTAATTGGTTATAAACTTGAGCTAATGCGGTCGCGCCCATACGGTTTTTACCATTGCCTAAATCCACCAAAATAAGACTGGTCTCGCCTTGATTGGTTTTTAATTCAGGAGTAATGGTTTTACGCACATCTTCAACACGCGCAAAGGCGGTGATCACCAAAGATAACGGAGAGGTTACTTCGCGCTCTTCACCATCTTGTTGCCACTTGGTTTTCATCGACATTGAGTCTTTGCCGACCGGAATGGTAAGACCAAGCGCAGGACAAAGTTCTTCACCAACCGCTTTTACCGCTTCATAAAGACCGGCATCTTCACCTGGGTGGCCTGCAGGAGACATCCAGTTTGCCGATAGTTTAATGTGTTTAATATCGCCAATATCAGTCGCTGCAATGTTAGTGATGGATTCACCCACCGCTAAACGTGCAGAGGCGCCAAAGTCGAGTAAGGCAACAGGCGTGCGCTCACCAAGCGACATTGCTTCGCCATGATAAGTATCATAACTTGCGGCCGTTACTGCGCAGTTAGCCACAGGAACTTGCCAAGGACCAACCATTTGATCACGAGCCACTAATCCGGTTACCGAGCGGTCGCCAATAGTAATAAGGAAGGTTTTTTCCGCCACTGTTGGCAAGCGAAGTACGCGATCCAGCGCTTCATTAAGCTCAATTTCGCTGCGATCAATCGCGGGGTTATTAGCTTTTAATGTTTTGGCATCACGGTGCATTTTAGGCGTATTACCTAAAAGAACATCCATCGGCATATCAATCGGCGTATTGTCGAAATGTGAATCTTCTAACTTCAATTCGCGTTCTTGTGTTGCCACACCCACAACGGCATAAGGCGCGCGTTCACGCTGACAAATCGCTTCAAATGCAGCCATGTTTTCTGGCGCGACGGCCATAACATAACGTTCTTGTGATTCATTACACCAAATCTCTAATGGGCTCATTCCTGGCTCATCGTTTGGTACATCACGCAATTGGAAAATACCGCCACGCTCACCATCATCGACTAACTCAGGTAAGGCATTAGAGATACCACCGGCGCCCACATCGTGAATAAAGGCGATCGGGTTATCGTCACCCAACTGCCAACAACGGTCGATCACTTCTTGGCAACGACGTTCCATTTCTGGGTTTTCACGTTGTACTGAAGCAAAATCTAAGTCTTCTGCCGATTGACCCGATGCCATTGAAGACGCCGCTCCGCCGCCCAGACCAATATTCATCGCAGGGCCACCCAACACAATTAAGCTCGCGCCGACTGGGATCTCTTTTTTCTGAACATGCTCGTCACGAATATTACCTAAACCACCAGCCAACATGATTGGCTTGTGGTATCCACGAATTTCTTCGCCGTTATGAGAGTTAACTTTTTGTTCGTAAGTACGGAAGTAACCGAGTAGGTTTGGACGACCAAATTCATTGTTAAATGCCGCGCCGCCTAGTGGGCCTTCAAGCATAATATCCAATGCTGTGACGATACGACTTGGTTTGCCAAAATCGGTTTCCCAAGGTTGCACAAAGTTTGGAATCTTAAGGTTCGATACCGAGAAACCGACTAAACCAGCTTTTGGTTTGCCACCGATACCGGTTGCGCCTTCATCACGAATTTCGCCGCCAGAACCGGTTGAAGCGCCCGGCCAAGGCGAGATCGCAGTTGGATGGTTGTGGGTTTCAACTTTCATTAAGATATGTGCGAGCTCTTGGCTGTAGCCATATTCGCGTGTTTTTGGATCTGGGAAGAAACGACCCACATTAGAACCCACCATCACCGCCGCGTTGTCTTTATAAGCAGACAATACGTTATCCGGTGTTACTTCCATGGTGTTTTTGATCATTTTGAACAAAGACTTTTCTTGTTCAACGCCATCAATGGTCCAGCCAGCATTAAAGATTTTATGACGACAATGCTCTGAGTTCGCTTGAGCAAACATCATCAATTCAATATCCGTTGGGTTACGGCCTAACTTTTGGGTAAAGCTTTCGACTAAGTAACCAATTTCATCATCGGCTAAGGCTAAACCAAGGCTAACATTGGCCTCTTCTAGCGCAGCACGTCCACCAGTTAATAGATCAACTTCAGAGACTGGTGCAGGTTGCGCGACGTTAAACAAGGCATCTGCTTGCTCAAAATCAGAAAACACCACTTCCATCATGCGATCATGCAATAGTGCTTTAAGCTCTAATAATTGCAGTTCTGATAATTCGACTGAGGATTCAACATAATAAGCCGTACCACGCTCAAGACGTTTGATTTTGCTTAAACCACAATTATGGGCAATATCAGAGGCTTTTGATGACCAAGGCGAGATGGTGCCAGGGCGAGGAGTGGTCAATAGTAGTAGACCTTGAGGCTCGTGATCTTCAATGGTAGGACCATACGTAAGCAGCTTTTCTAACTTTTCAACTTCTTTGCTATCAAGTTCAGAAGTCAGGTCAGCAAAATGCGCAAATTCAGCATAAATGCTCGACACAGGTAGGTTTAACTCACGACAAAGCTCTAAAAGCTTGTTGACACGAAATTCGGATAAAGCGGGTGAACCACGCAAAATTCTCATGTACTTAGGTCTCTTTGGCTGTTGGTTTATAAAATACGTCATCACAACAAAGTGATATTGAAATAATTTCAACGACTTAAATCAAATATCGAAGTTATTTCAATCTCACCTTTACCTCACAGGTGGCCTTTGGCGCACATTATAGAGGAAATCCCCACTCGAAGTAACACCCAAAGCAACCGTTTGCGCAAATTATTTTCATTGCCTAATCCAAAAAATATAAATGAGATAAATTTGAATCGTATTATATCGAAAACATTATAAGTTACAGCCAGATCATAAGCTGATTCTGACAACTTTGCTGACAACCGCTGCATTTGGTATAAAGGAGGTCTAAACATTTTATGAGATCCCCTTTTTGACTAAATTTCACTCTCATTTCCAATATAAACGCTGGTTAGTGGTGCTATGTATCCTAATAGGATTAACCGCTTGCCAACCAGATACTAAGCCTTTGTCTGACTTAGAGCAGATCCAACAACGTGGTGTATTACGCGTTGGAACTTTGAACAATCAAATTTCTTATTTTATCGGCACCGATGGTCCGACCGGATTGGATTATGAACTTGCGCAAAGATTCGCCAAAGAGCTTGGAGTAAAGCTAGAAATTAAACCGGCTTATCACTCAAGTGGGCTTTTCCCTGCCTTAAAAAATCATGAAGTGGATATGATTGCCGCGGGAATTAGCCACACGCCTGAGCGATTAAAACACTTCAATGTTGGTCCGGCTTATTACTATGCTAGCCAACAAGTGGTCTACCGAAAAGGTACTTGGCGACCACGCAACCTGAAACAGTTAATCGAAAAACAAAGCAGCGAAAATAAAGAAAACTTTGTGGTGGTTAAAGGATCTGAATTCGATCAAACACTACAAAACCTCGCCAAAGACAACCCAAAATTAACCTGGGAAACCGTCGAAAATAATGATACTAACGATCTGTTAAAAAAAGTATCAACTGGAGATATCGATTTTACGGTGGTCGATTCCATTTCATTATCAATCAACCAAAGGCTACATCCCCGCTTAGCCACAGCATTTGAACTCACCGAAGATCAACCTATTTCTTGGTACATCCGCAAATCAGATAATGATTCTCTGTACGCCATGATGCTAGAGTTTTTCGGTAACATGAACCAATCAGGTAAATTAACCCGTCTGGAAGAGAAGTATTTTGGCCATATTCAAAGTTTTGACTATGTGGATACTCGTGCTTTTATTCGCTCATTAGACAGCAAATTACCTAAATATAAAAAGCTATTTCAGACCTATTCGAAAGAATTTGATTGGCGTTTAATTGCGGCATTATCGTATCAAGAATCGCATTGGAACCCTTACGCCACCTCTCCAACTGGAGTGCGCGGCATGATGATGCTGACCCAATCAACCGCTAAAATGGTGAATGTTAAAAACCGACTGATCCCGGCTCAATCGATCCAAGGTGGTGTGACTTATTTACGCGGCATTGTGAAACGGATCCCCGATTCAATCCCTGAGCACGAAAAAATCTGGTTTGCTTTAGCATCCTATAACTTAGGTTTTGGTCATGTTATGGATGCTCGTAGACTGACTAAAGCGCAAAAGGCCAATCCTGATTCTTGGACAGATGTGAAGGCACGCTTACCGAAACTGCAACTTCCTGGTTACTACCGTTATACCCGTTATGGCTATGCCCGAGGGAGTGAAGCGAAGAACTATGTAGAAAATATCCGTCGTTATTACCAAACAATTATTGGTTATGAAGCACAAGAAAAACAAGAAATCCGTAACGACAATCGTGATGCCGATTTTACGGTGATTGATGCCCCCGTGAGTAGTGCGGTGAGCGCGGCGGTCAGTACTGCAACCAACACCGAGCAACCAGCCGCAGAATCAAAATAGAGCATCTATAGAAACAAAAAAGAGAAAACAGCATGGGCTAAGTACACACATACTTAGCCCATTCATTTAACTGTCACATTGATTATCTAGACTGTGATCGACTTAGCAAAGGAAGGCTTAAAAAGTCACTATACTTAAGATATTCACCTTTGATGTATGTAGCAATGATCTATACCAAGGTGCTTCATATAGAAAATGCTTTATACATCAATACATGACGATGACTAAGGAGATATACCAATGTTCTCTCGAAAAAAAATCACCAGTTCATTATTTTCACGCAATTCAAGCTCAACCCGTAGAAAGCGCATGTTATCGAACAACAAAAAGAAAGTGATTTGGCGACATCGTAGCTTCGTGTTTTGTGCTGAGGTCGTCTCATAGTTCACCCTACCTCTGTTATTTGAATGAATACCTTTTACCCAATAACGACTGCAATACTTCTATCACTTCTAACAGCACCATAACCAACACAACCTGCGGCAAATGGATCATTGCTAATTTGCCGAACCATCCTTTTTATTGAGCTGATTGATATTCAATGATTAACGCTCATCTTTTCTTTTTTGCTTAATTTCCTTACGGCGACGTCGGAAAAATTGTTGCAACTGCTCACGGCATTCATCGGCCAGCAACCCACCTTCTACTTCGGCGTAATGATACGATGCTTGGCTTTCAAACAGATTCAATACCGTCCCTGCCGCTCCTGCTTTTAAATCGGGCGCGCCATAAACAATACGCTTGACTCGACTATGTAACAGCGCTCCGGCGCACATAGGGCAAGGCTCTAACGTGACATATAAGGTCGTGTCGAGTAAGCGATAGTTTTCTAATGCTTGCCCAGCCTTTCGTAAGGTCGATATTTCAGCATGGGCGGTGGCGTCATGCTCACCAATAGCCGCATTCCAGCCTTCGGCGATGATGATTCCGTCTTTAACCAACAACGCCCCAACAGGCACTTCGCCATTGGCTTCAGCTTGGGATGCCAGCTCTATCGCACGGCGCATAAATTGTTCATCTTGGGGACTAAATTGGGGCATTAAAGATTCCGTCGCTATTAAATACAGTCATTTTATTCTATTGAGATTAAGTCTCCGGCACCTTAAATATTATGCTTCTTGCCGTAAAGCAAAAGCGAGATCCCGTATCTTCTTCCCTTAGGCTCATGTACGGAATGACGATCGCGGGTGCAGGTTTTTAACCGTCGATGATTATACGGGATTGAGTGATTTTCTACAGGCAAAAAAATCCCCGTCTATTGCTAGACAGGGATCTTAAAAGTTTAATCAGTTAATGCTTTGCCCAAAGGCAGAAGAATTAAGCTTGACCTTTAACTTCTTTAAGACCGTTGAAAGGTGCACGTGAACCTAGTGCTTCTTCGATACGGATAAGTTGGTTGCCCGCTTTTAGGTGTGAGCAGCTACACGGTCAGAACGGCTCATGGTTCTTCTGTATATTGCTACAGACAAAAAAATCCCCGTCTATTGCTAGACAGGGATTTCAAAAGTTTAATCAGTTAATACTTTGCCCAAAGGCAGAAGAATTAAGCTTGACCTTTAACTTCTTTAAGGCCGTTGAAAGGTGCTTTAGAACCTAGAGCTTCTTCAATACGGATTAGTTGGTTGTACTTAGCAACACGGTCAGAACGGCTCATAGAACCTGTTTTGATTTGACCTGCAGCAGTACCAACAGCAAGATCAGCAATCGTTGCATCTTCAGTTTCACCAGAACGGTGAGAGATAACTGCAGTGTAACCAGCATCTTTCGCCATTTTGATAGCCGCTAGAGTTTCAGTCAAAGAACCGATTTGGTTGAATTTGATAAGGATAGAGTTCGCTACGCCTTTCTCAATACCTTCCGCTAGGATCTTAGTGTTTGTAACGAATAGATCGTCACCAACGATTTGAAGTTTGCCACCTAGAAGTTCAGTTTGGTGCTTGAAGCCATCCCAATCTGATTCGTCTAGACCATCTTCAATCGAAACGATTGGGAATTGGTTAGCAAGGTCTTGTAGGTAGAAGTTAAATTCTTCAGAAGTGAAGATTTTGCCTTCGCCTTTCATGTTGTAGTTTCCAGCTTCTTTGTCGTAAAACTCAGACGCAGCACAGTCCATAGCAAGAGTAATGTCTTTACCAAGAACGTAACCAGCACCTTCTACAGCATCTTTGATTGCAGCAAGAGCAGCAGCGTTAGACTCAAGGTTAGGAGCGAAACCACCTTCATCACCAACTGCAGTGCTTAGGCCTTTAGCTTTAAGTACTTTAGCAAGGTTGTGGAATACTTCAGAACCCATGCGTACAGCTTCTTTGATTGTTTTAGCGCCAACAGGTTGAATCATGAATTCTTGGATATCAACGTTGTTGTCAGCGTGCTCGCCACCATTGATGATGTTCATCATTGGAAGAGGCATAGAGAATACGCCAGGAGTGCCGTTTAGTTCAGCGATGTGCTCGAACAAAGGCATGCCTTTTGCCGCTGCAGCTGCTTTTGCGTTCGCAAGAGAAACAGCAAGAATAGCGTTAGCGCCAAACTTAGATTTGTTTTCTGTGCCGTCTAAATCGATCATGATTTGGTCGATTGCAGCTTGGTCTTTCGCGTCTTTACCAACAAGAGCAGTAGCGATTTCGCCGTTTACTGCTTCGATAGCTTTAAGAACGCCTTTACCTAGGAAACGTGATTTGTCGCCGTCACGTAATTCAAGAGCTTCACGAGAACCAGTTGATGCGCCAGAAGGAGCAGCAGCCATACCTACAAAGCCACCTTCAAGATGAACTTCAGATTCTACTGTTGGGTTACCACGTGAATCAATGATTTCGCGAGCTAGAACTTTTACGATCTTAGACATGAATGTTTCCTCGTTTAATTTAAAATTTAAATGTCAAACTAATGGATAGCAGCACAACTTTTGCAACTATCCGTATCCTTTTTTACATCTTACTTTTTAAATCCTCTAAGGCTAAACATGAGCTTAACCTTAGAAGTGTTGAAACTGCTTTTACTTGTATTCGCTACGTTACTTCTGAACGTCTGCTGCTACTTCAAATTCACCGCGTTGGAATTGACCCGCCGCTTTCACAAAACCAGCGAATAATGGGTGTCCATCACGCGGCGTTGAAGTGAATTCAGGATGGAATTGAGCCGCTACAAACCAAGGATGGTTCGGGTTCTCAATCACTTCCACTAATTTTTTATCTGCAGAAAGTCCTGAAACTTTCAAACCTGCTTTCTCTAATTGAGGGCGCAAGTTGTTATTGACTTCATAACGATGGCGATGACGCTCATGAATTTGAGCATTGCCGTAAAGTTCATGTACTTTAGTGCCTTTTTCAAGGTGACAAAGTTGTGAACCTAAACGCATCGTGCCGCCAAGGTCTGATGATTCGGTACGTTCTTCAACCTTACCTTCTTTATCGACCCATTCAGTAATAAGGCCAACCACAGGGAATTTTGTCTCTGGGTTAAACTCAGTTGAATGTGCGCCTTCAAGGCCAACAACGTTACGTGCGTATTCAATTAACGCCACTTGCATACCCAGACAAATACCTAAGTAAGGAACTTGGTTTTCGCGTGCATATTGCGCGGCCATAATTTTGCCTTCAATACCACGGTCACCAAAGCCACCAGGAACTAAGATAGCGTCTAAGCCTTCTAGTAATTCGGTACCTTTAGATTCTACGTCTTGAGAATCTACATACTTAATGGTTACGCTTAAACGGTTTTTCAACCCTGCGTGTTTTAAAGCTTCGTTAACTGACTTGTAAGCATCTGGTAATTCGATGTATTTACCTACCATACCAATGGTAACTTCACCAGTTGGATTGGCTTCTTCGTAAATAACTTGTTCCCATTCAGTCAAGTTAGCTTCAGGTGCATTGATACCAAAGCGTGTGCACACTAAGTTATCAAGACCTTGTGCGTGGATCAATTGTGGGATTTTGTAGATCGAATCTACATCCTTCATTGAAATCACGGCTTTTTCCTGCACATTACAGAACAACGCAATTTTCTTACGTTCATTGGCAGGAATGATACGATCGCTACGACAAACCAAAATATCTGGTTGAATACCGATAGATAGTAATTCTTTTACCGAGTGTTGAGTCGGTTTAGTTTTCACTTCACCCGCTGCGGCAAGGTAAGGTACTAACGTTAGGTGCATGAACATTGCGCGTTCACGGCCAACTTCAGCCGCTAACTGACGAATCGCTTCCATAAATGGTAGAGATTCGATATCACCAACGGTGCCACCCACTTCAACTAAAGCAATATCATGGCCTTCAGCACCAGCAATAACGCGATCTTTGATCGAGTTAGTAATGTGAGGAATAACCTGAATGGTTGCACCTAAATAATCACCACGGCGCTCTTTACGAAGAACATCTTCATAAACACGACCAGCAGTAAAGTTATTACGTTTAGTCATCTTGGTACGAATGAAACGTTCGTAATGACCAAGATCGAGATCGGTTTCCGCACCATCTTCCGTGACGAATACTTCACCATGTTGAGTCGGGCTCATTGTGCCTGGATCAACGTTGATGTATGGGTCAAGTTTCATCATGGTCACTTTAAGACCACGAGCTTCTAAAATAGCTGCCAGTGATGCGGCTGCAATACCTTTACCTAGCGAGGATACAACCCCACCAGTAACAAAAATGTAATTTGTTGTCATGCTTAACCTGAAATTGGGTGAATGAGGGAAAATAGGTGCTTCTGGACGGGATAAAAATATACCAGAAGCGCTTTTCCGCTACAACGTGAAATCTACCACAGTCGGTAATTTAATTTTTTGCTTCAAATCAATTTCCCTTGTACCTAAGAGGTAGTAATGTAATTCTTGGGCGCGTTCTTTGTCTAACTTAACAGCATAAACCATCATATACTCTGCTTTTCTTCTATTTTCACTTCATCCCAAGCGAGATCAAGCTCTTCCAAAGCACAATACTCTAAAGGTTTATTTTTTCGCTGAATCTTAGTTTCCACTCCGCGAAAGCGACGTTCAAATTTATTGTTAGCTTTGCAAAGCACCATTTCAGGATCTTTTCCAAGATGCCGAACCAAGTTCACCACCGCAAACATCAGATCGCCTAACTCTTCTTCGACTCTTTGCTCGTTAATATCGACTTGCAAGGCCTCTTCCATCACCTCTGCAATTTCTTCTTGTACTTTATCAACCACAGGTCCAAGCGTGGGCCAATCAAAGCCATATTGAGCCACTTTATGTTGGATCTGATTAGCCCTTTCAAGTGCAGGCAAAGATGTTGATATTGAGTCTAGAATACTTTGTTCGATTTTGCTTACTTCGGTTTTCATCTTTTTCATCGCTCATTCTGTCACATCGTCAAAGTCATTGAAGTAACAGCGTCAAAGACTTTGGGGATAAGAAAACACCGCTAAGATAAGCGGTGTTTGATAACGGTTATTTCAAGCGCTTAACCCTAAGCACATCTTTTATCTGCTCAATCCGTGCCAGTATTCGCGCCAGCACCTCAACATTGTGAACTTCTAAGTGGAAATCCATAATGGTCATTTGACGTTTATAGTCGGTGCGGCTGTTCATGCTGTTCACTTTCAGTTTCTCGTTCGAGATCAAGGTGGTGATATCTTTTAATAGGCCCACTCGCTCTAACGCTTCCACTCTTATGGTTAAGATATAAACGCCATTTGAACCCCCACCCCACACAGTATCAATAATACGCTCTGGGGCATGATGATTGAGCTCACTTAACTGCTCACAATCACTACGGTGGACTGAAATGCCACGACCTTGAGTAATGTAGCCACGGATCTCATCACCTGGGATCGGCTGACAACAACGCGCTAAATGACTCATTAAGTTATCCACCCCTTGCACCACAACTGCATCTTTTCTTGGGCGGCTTTCATGGGTCGCTTTCGCTTCTTGTAGTCGAGCGAGCGCTTGTTTATCTTCTTCTTCAGCGGTCGGCTTATTGACCAAGGCATTGATATGATTAACTACTTGGTTAATGCGTAAGTCACCACTGCCGATACCAACAAACAATTCATCATTGGTGTTGACGTTAAAACGCTTCAAGGCATATTTCTGCGCATCTTTTAATGTCGCGCCAATCTTTTGCAGTTCAGATTCGAGGATATCTTTCCCCGCTTCTAAGTTTTTATCGCGTCCGAGTTTTCTAAACCACGCGTTAATCTTTGCGCGCGCGCGACCAGAATGGACAAACCCTAGCGTTGGGTTTAGCCAATCTCGAGATGGATTCGGTTCTTTTTGGGTGATAATTTCAACTTGATCGCCCATCGCCAATTTATGGGTAAATGGGACAATACGCCCACCCACTTTGGCACCAATACAACGATGGCCCACTTCAGAGTGAATATGATAAGCAAAATCAAGAGGCGTAGCCCCCATAGGTAAATCAACCACATCACCTCTTGGCGTAAAGGCATACACACGGTCGTCAAATACCTGACTGCGTAACTCATCCAGCATTTCGCCAGAATCCGCCATCTCTTCTTGCCAATCGATCAGTTTACGCAACCAAGTGATTTTTTCATCGTAACCACTGCGTACCGCGCTACTGCCTTCTTTGTATTTCCAATGCGCAGCGACCCCAAGTTCGGAATCTTCATGCATTTGCTTAGTACGAATTTGGATCTCAATCGTTTTGCCTTCAGGCCCAAGTACCACAGTGTGAATCGATTGGTAACCATTAGGCTTCGGATTGGCAACATAATCATCAAACTCACTTGGAAGATGCTTATATTTGGTGTGAACCATGCCAAGTGCGCCATAACAGTCTTGCAGTTGATCGGCAATAATTCGCACCGCTCGCACATCAAACAGTTCATCAAACTCAAGATTTTTTTTCTGCATCTTGCGCCAAATACTGTAGATATGCTTTGGTCGCCCGCTCACATCGGCATTGATATTTGCCGCTTTCATATCTTGCGATAAATCGGTGACAAAATCGTGAATATACTGCTCGCGCACAATGCGGCGCTCTGACAATTGTTTGGCGATTTTTTTATAGGTATCAGAGCATTGATAACGGAAGGCGTAATCTTCAATTTCCCATTTTAGCTGACCAATACCTAAACGGTTCGCCAGTGGTGCGTAGATATTGGCGCACTCTTTGGCAGCCGCTTGACGAATATCATCCGGCTCATTTTTCACTTCACGCAAATTACAAATACGTTCAGCCAATTTGATGATCACACAACGAAAATCATCCACCATCGCCAATAGCATGCGGCGGACATTATCGACTTGCTCAGAGGCTTCGGAATCATTCATACTGACGTTAAGTTGGCCGATTGCCGCCATTTCATCCACGCCATCAATCAACTTAACGATTTCTTTGCCATAAATTTCGGTTAATGCTTCGCGCTCAAATAAGCCTTCCGACACAATCGGGAAAAGTTGGGCAGCAAGCAGTGTTGGGCGATCCATCGACAGGGTGATCAAAATCTCGATCATTTCACGACCGCGCCACAGTAATAATTCTTTATTGCTTTCGCCCACCAGCATTTCTTCACATTGCTGATAAACTTGCTTTAACTTATTGCTGGTTTTTCCATCTTGATGAAGGCTTTCAATCCAAGCTTCTAGCTCAAACTCTTCATGTTTATTTAAATGCGCACTTCTGACTGCGACCATTACATCTTCCTTTAAATAACGGCGAAAAATTTAGGCTGCAAGATGCTTAAAACGTATTGAGTTTCGCTTTTCGCATCTTGTCTTAGCGCCTATGTCACCGGTTATAATTTGAATTTAACTGGTTTTTTGGTGGTGTTTTTTTTCACTTTTCCGGTCTTGATAAATAACGCCATGGATTCGAGATGGCTGGTATGAGGGAACATATCTAACATCCCTAGTTTATGCAGCTCATAGCCTTGATTGAGCAGATTTTGGCTATCGCGCGCTAACGTGGCAGGATTACAAGACACATACACAACGGCTTGCGCGCCAAGTGAAGCAATTCGCTCTATGATGCCAGATGCCCCCGCACGAGCCGGATCAAGTAGCACTTTATTAAATTGTTTTTTGGCCCAAGGCGCTTGCAACAAATCTTGTTCAAGATCAGCTTGATAGAACTCGACATTTTCAATGTTATTCAATTTGGCATTTTCAGTCGCGCGTTGCACCATCGCTTCGACCCCTTCGATGCCAACAACATGCTCCGCTTGCTTAGCCATTGAAAAGCTAAAGTTACCCAAACCACTGAATAAATCTAACACTCGGTCTTGAGAGGTTAATCCTAACCAATCTACCGCCTGCTCGACCATCGCTTGATTCACATTTTGGTTAACTTGGATAAAATCATTCGGTAAAAAAGCAATTTTACTACCGGTTTCTTGGCAAACTAACGCCTCACCCACCACACAATCTAATTCACCTTGATTTGGCGACAAGTATAAAGTCAGCGCATTGTGCTTGGCAAAATCGACTAAAGACTGATGCTCTTGCGCCGTAAGGGCTGCGGTATGACGTAGCAACATCGCTTTATTAGTACCATCAAATACCACTTCAACATGGCCTAGTTTTCTTGGTTGCTCTAAGGTATCAAGCAATGCTTTAATGCTTGGCAACAACGCATTTAATTGCGGCTCGAGTACGGGGCAGTCGGTGACATTGACAATATTTTTACTGCTTTTTTGACGAAAGCCAAATTGCAGCGATTGGGTTTTAATATCAAACATTAAGCTGATACGAGCACGACGACGATAACCGGTATCATTCGCAATGATCGGCGCAGCTAAAGGCAATTCACCTTGGTTTTCCATGCTGTTTTTTAACGCCTTGCCAGCAAATTTCGTCATCAATTGAGTTAATGACTGAGCTTTATGTGCAATCTGATCATCATGGCTCAAATGCTGCAAGTTACAACCGCCACACTCTTGATAGTGCGGGCAAAAAGCATCGATACGTTGGGTGCTTGCTTGTTCAACTTTGATCAGCTTCGCTTTAGAAAATTTACTTTTTTCTTCCACCATTTGAACTAAAACACGTTCGCTAGGCAGGGTACCTTCCACAAAGATCGGCTTTTTATTTTGATAAGCAATCCCTGCCCCTTGATGATCGAGGCGTTCGATAGTCACAAGTTGATGCTGCGCTCGACTTGCTTGTGGTTTTTTAGTTTGATAAAAATTGGCCATTACGACTCACTACCTGCTTATACTTATTAATATGGACGGTTTAAAAATGCGATGGTTCCACCAAATAGCGGCAAAACGGTAACAATCACGGTTAATCTTGCGTTTCGTTATGAATATCTAACTCTATGATTGTCGAAAAGCTTATAGTTGATTAAGCTAAGCACTTATCGAGCTTTCTTGAAAATTGAATTACGTCACCAGAGTATATACCCAAACCCATTGAAGTTGCAGTTAAGCGGTGGGTAAGACCGGTATAAATACCATATTCACAACGACATATTTTTCAGAACGCTATTTTCCCATATCCAGACAGGCTTGTAATTAAACAATCATGACAAGTTATGGCTTACGCGCCCGCGTGATCACGCTAACCTTAGCGCCAACATTAATTATTGGCTTATTGTTAAGCGGTTTCTTCACTCTAAATCGTTATAATGATTTGGAAAATCAACTTATTACAGCTGGCACCGATATTATCGAGCCATTGGCGATTGCCAGTGAATACGGTATGACCCAGCAGAGTCGTGAAGCAGTACGGCGCTTAATTAGTTATGCCCATCGCAAGCATTCTGACATTGTTCGCAGTATTGCGGTATTTGATTCGCATCATGAGTTATTTGTCACCTCCAATTTTCACCCTAACTTCCAATCTTTAACCTTTGATAAAACCAAGCCGATCCCGCTTATCAGTACCATCGAGCAATCCAAAAATAATGCCAATATATTGATATTACGCTCGCCGATTTTAGCCGAAGGTCAATTTGAAAACCCGACAGGCAAAGAAGCCACACCCAACCAAGCATTAGGTTATATTGCAATTGAGCTGGATATGTCCTCGCTGCGCTTGCAACAATACCAAGAAATTTTTGCCGCCTTGATGGTGCTTATTTTCGGTATTGGTTTATCTGGCTTTTTTGCGTATCGCTTAATGCGCGATGTGACCTTGCCTATCTCTCACATGGTGAGTGTGGTGGATAAAATTCGTCGTGGTCATTTGGATGTCCGAATTGAGGGCAAATTACATGGCGAACTCGACACTTTAAAAAGTGGTATCAATGCCATGGCGATGTCGTTGTCGGAATATCATGTTGAAATGCAACACAGTATCGACCAAGCGACCTCAGATTTGCGTGAAACCTTAGAGCAACTTGAGATCCAAAATATCGAGCTTGATATTGCCAAAAAACGCGCTCAAGAAGCGGCGCGAGTGAAATCTGAATTCTTAGCCAATATGTCACATGAATTACGCACGCCGCTTAATGGTGTGATTGGCTTTGCGCGTCAAATGCTCAAAACCGAACTCACCACAAACCAAGCCGATTACCTGCAAACCATTGAACGCTCAGCGCAAAGTTTACTTTCGATCATTAATGATATTTTAGACTTCTCCAAGCTTGAAGCAGGTAAACTGTTGCTCGAAAACATTCCGTTCGATTTACAAGAAACCTTAGATGAAGTGGTGAGTTTACAAGCCACCAGCGCCCATGAAAAAGGACTGGAGATCACGCTTAATATTGATCCAAAACTGCCACCGGCCTTAGTCGGTGATTCATTACGCATTCAGCAAGTCCTAACCAACTTAGTCGGGAACTCAATCAAATTTACCGAACGTGGCAATATTGATATTTCAGTAGAATTGCGCTCCAGCAGTGAAAATAAAGCCGAAGTGCAATTTATTGTGCGCGATACCGGTATTGGTATTTCAGAGCGTCAACAAGCTCAACTATTCCAAGCCTTTAGCCAAGCCGATGCCAGCATTTCTCGTCGTTACGGCGGTACAGGCTTAGGTCTGGTGATCACTCAAAACTTGATCGAACAAATGGGCGGCGAGATCAGCTTAACCAGTCGCTTGCACCAAGGTTCTACCTTCTGGTTTACTATTACCTTCCAAACCACCAATATGCCGCTATCTCCGGCGATTGATGTGAGTCAGCTACAAGATAAATCCGTGTTGTTGGTCGAGCCAAATCATCAATCGGCTCATATTATCGAGCAACAATTGCTTGAAAGCGGCATGACAGTGACCTACTCCGATCACCTGCCCGAGACTCAAGCTTCATTCGATATATTGCTGCTTAATATCTCACAAAGCGCCACGGTTGATCAAAATCAGATCGCCTTCTTAATTCAACAAGGCTTAGCGATTTCGACCAAAATGATTTTAGGCTTACCAAGTACCGAACTGGCATTGGCAGAAAACTTGATAAAACTGTATCCGGTACAATGTATTTCCAAGCCAATCATTCGCAAAAAACTGCTGCAAATGATGCTGCCTAATCAAGCGCAATCGATGCTACTCGCCGCCCCTGAAGCGCCGCACAATGAAAAACTACCAGTGCGAGTGATGGCGGTGGACGACAATCCTGCCAACTTAAAATTGATCAGTGCGTTACTCGATGAGCAAGTTATGCACGTCACCACCTGCTCCAATGGCGCCGAAGCCGTAGCCAAAGCCAGTCAGCAAAGCTTTGATATTATTCTGATGGACATCCAAATGCCGCACATGGATGGCGTGACCGCATGTGAGCATATTCGAGCATCGCAATTAAACAGTCATACCCCAGTGATCGCCGTTACTGCCCATGCTATCGATGGTGAGCGCGAACGCCTGCTGCAATCCGGCATGGATGATTATTTATCAAAACCAATTGAAGAGCATGTATTGCATCAGCTATTAGTACATTGGAACCCATACACGGTATCAGGAACCATTGAAAAACTAGAATCACCGGAAGATAAGCAAGACAAAACGCATAACCCATTAAGCTTATCTGATGGTTGTATTGATTGGCTAATGGCATTAAAACAAGCGGCCAATAAAACCGACTTAGCCCAAGAAATGCTACACATGCTGGTTGAGTTTATTCCGCAAGTGGATCAACAAATCGAATCCGCATTAGCAACCCCTGCAGGCGCAGAAGCCGAATTATTGGCAATCGTGCATAAACTTCATGGCAGCTGCGCCTACTGTGGTGTGCCTAAGCTGCAAAATGTGTGCGCCACAATTGAAACCGCACTGCGAGCAGAGCAATCAATTGAAGATATCGAACCTGAGTTATTTGAATTACAAGATGAGATGGCGAAGATAGTACAAGCAGCAGATGAGTATTTAGGTTAATGCGATGGTGAAGTGAGTTGACTAAATTAGTAAAAGATTGATTAGTGCCCAATAACACGTTTGCTACGATGCAAATTAAGCCGAAATTTACCACTTAATGCGGTAAACCCAAAGAAAATCTAGAATACCGAATGTAGCAAATCGTGTTGATGCGATTATTATGTAACTTTGTCATCGCGAGAATAAACATGATCCGCAAATAATTTCCCACCAATTTCATAAGCGTCTGGAATAATGCGATCAAGCTGAAACCCACATTTAAGTAACACTTTCTCTGAACCAATATTTCCTTCAGTTACCACAGCTTTATAAGCATTAATTTCTTGAACCGACTCAGCCCAATCCAATAGCCCAGCAAGAGATTCAGAACCATAGCCATTACTATAAAATTCAGGTAATAAAAGATAACCGACTTCAGCAACATTATTTTCAACAGTAAAACCCGTGATACCAATAGCGTTTCCTGATTGTTTATTAAAAATAACAAAGCATAACCATGAACTGGAGTCCATATTCCATGGCACTAATCGGGATTCAAATTTATCTCTGACGACCTCAACATCTGGTTTATCGAAGCACAGTGAAATAACTTCAGGATTAGAATGTAGTTGTAAAAATAACGCCCAATCGTTTTCTGTAATTACTTCCATTTTCAAACGTTTAGTTTCGATCTTCATACCATCTGCCTCCTGTTACATAACAGTGTATTAGCAAGAAACGAGGGTAAACCAGTAAATTTTTCCGACACGATCGTTACTAATCGATTAAATTATTGTCATAAAATACGCCATTATTAGCTTTTTTAAAGCTTTTAATCGATTTAATGCGATGGAGAAAGCGAGAACTGGATTTAGGGAGCCAATTATTACAGTGAGTAACCTTTAGAATTAAAGCGAGATTTCAACAGCAACCCCATCCAACTTCCCCTTCTATTGATTATCATTATCAATTAACCATATCAATCAAGGGGAAGAGCTTGTTTGGTGATCGTTGAAATAGCTACGACAACCCAACCACCCCCTCCCTTTACCAGATGTATTGCCGTTAAACATCTGAATTGTCAGCCAAGGGAGGGCTGGGGCGGGTTGTTGCTTTGATATGCAGTGAAGAGCTAAATCGCTATTCGGCAGAAACGCGCCAACCCTGCCTAAATTTTGCTTGGTGGAAAGGCTCTATTTGATACCCCAATCATGGATGATTGATGAGGCTTCTTGCGCACATGGATGTGCGGTTGAAGCCGTTAGCAAAGTAGAGTGTTGTAACCAAGGTCAACAAAATTTCTAGCAGCGGCCTTTTTGCCACCTTTTTTGGCGGTTGAAAAAAGGTTGGTCGCCGAAGGCTGTGTGATGAATTCACCACTAAATCAAGATTCAAATAAGCTACTATGGTTCCACGCATTAGAACAAGATTTCAACACTTAACTCTCCAAAATCACCGTCGCCATCGCATAGCGTTTTTCATCTGAAATCGATAAATGGATATGCTTAACCCCTTTTTGCTCGGCCACGTTTTTTGCTTGCCCATGCAAGGTTAATACCGGTTTACCCAACTCATCATTGCAGATTTCAAAATCTTGAAAACTGACGCCACAGGCAATGCCGGTGCCGAGTGCTTTAGAGGCCGCTTCTTTGGCGGAAAAACGTTTGGCTAGATAACGGGCTTGAAACTTTAATGAATCGAATATCGCCCGTTCGGATGGCACCAAAATACGCTCGGCGAAAGACTCGCCAGAGCGTTGAAGGCTTTTTTCAATTCGTTCGATATCGGCGACATCGGTGCCGAGTCCAACAATCGCCATAATTAACGGCGCGCTTGCTGCATCACGGCTTTCATATCGGCGACCGCTTTATCTAAGCCATCAAATAATGCACGGCCAATAATTGAATGTCCGATATTCAATTCGTAGATTTCAGGCAGCGCGGCAATGGCGGACACGTTTTGATAAGTCAGACCATGCCCCGCATTCACCTTAATGCCTAAACCGTGTGCATAAGTTGCACCCGCCGCGATACGTTCAAATTCAGCTTGTTGCTCACTATCGGTTTCAGCATCGGC
Organism: Vibrio sp. S11_S32; assembly: GCF_014694465.1. NCBI lineage: Bacteria > Pseudomonadati > Pseudomonadota > Gammaproteobacteria > Vibrionales > Vibrionaceae > Vibrio > Vibrio sp. S11_S32. Next base: position 345,606 of record NZ_JAAUWS010000001.1, read on the forward strand.
ATAATGGCCAGTATGCAGTTCAATAAACGGTGCACCACAGGCTTTAGCGGCATCAATTTGGTTGGTCGATGCATCAATAAATAGGGATACTTTAATACCAGCATCAGTGAGTTTTTGGGTAGCCGCTTTCACTTTTTCAAGTTGACCGACCACATCCAAACCGCCCTCGGTGGTCAGTTCTTCACGTTTCTCAGGTACTAAACACACGTACTCTGGCTTGGTTTGCAACGCAATCTCAACCATTTCATCGGTGACGGCCATTTCAAGGTTCATGCGGGTTTGCAGTGTTTCTCGCAAGATGCGTACATCACGATCTTTAATATGACGGCGATCTTCACGCAAATGAATCGTGATGCCATCTGCGCCTGCACGTTCGGCAATTTCAGCCGCATGTACCGGATCGGGATACTTAGTGCCACGCGCATTACGAACGGTTGCGATATGATCAATATTGACGCCTAAGTAAATCTCACTCATTTTCTCATTCCTTGTTATCAGCTGTTTCAGCTTGAATAAAATACCAAATATAGTAACTATTTCTTAGAAGCTATCATCACAAATAGCTCCCGACTTTTTAATGGTTTACTTCCAATATACGGCTTTAATGCCATGCGAGTAAATCGCTTTGCCGCTTGCAGTTGGGATTTGGTTAAAAAGCGGCGCTCACTGATCGCGACTAATTCATTACCAAGAAAGGATAAGTTATCCTGTCTGACGCTCGCAATAAAGCCTTTTTGTTCACGGTAGCGATAAGTCATGTTATCGGAGACAGCTTCACCACTGCCAGCGCAATGCAGGAAATCAACTCCGTAACCTAACGATGATAATAAGGCGAGTTCAAAACGGCGTAAGGCAGGCTCTGGGTTATCACATTGTGCTAGTTCAGTTAACGCCGCAAGATAATCATGGAAAAGTTCTGGGTAAGCGGTTTCGCTTTCAATCACTCGCGCAATTAATTCATTAACGTACATGGCTGAGTAAAGATTAATGCCAGAAAGTGGCAGACCAAGACTGATCGCCTCCGCTTCTCTTAGCGTGCGCATCGAGCCTTTACCAAACCATTTGAGTAACAGTGGGGTAAAAGGTTGCAGTACGCCTTTTAGGTTAGAGCGTTTACTGCGTGCGCCTTTGGCTAGAATGCTGACCCGCCCATATTCTTCACTGAACACATCCAAGATCAGGCTGGTTTCAGTATAAGGGCGACGATGGAGCACAAAACAACGTTGAAGACCCAAAGCGTCAGACATTATCGGTTCCTAGTGATAACTTACTAGAGGGAGTATAACTCACAAGCCATGAGCTAAGTTCAAATAAAAAAGCGATCCTGTCTTAGGACTAAGGATCGCTTTATTTTTTAAGATTCGCTTTATTGTCAGACTAAAGCTTATAAGTCATCAATGTAACCAAGTGAACGTAGTGCTCGTTCATCATCCGCCCAACCTGACTTCACTTTAACCCAAGTTTCTAAATACACTTTACGGTCAAATAACTCTTCCATATCTAGGCGAGCTTCACGGCCGATGGTTTTGATTTTTTCACCACCAGAGCCGACTACCATTTTCTTCTGGCCAAGACGTTCGACCAAAATTAAGGCATTGATATGGAAACCATCGGTATCTGGGTTGTAATCAAAACGTTCAATTTCAACCGTAACCGAGTAAGGCAGTTCTTCACCCGTAAAACGCATTAGCTTTTCACGAATGATTTCCGATGCCATAAAGCGCTGAGAACGATCGGTCACATACTCTTCAGGGAAGTGATGAACCGCTTGTGGCAGAGCTTCGCGAACACGTTGGCGAATCGCATCAGTGTTACGACCATGCTTAGCTGAAATTGGAATGATATCGACAAAATCCATTTTTTCAGACAATTGTTGCATGTGAGTCATAACGTGCGTGCGATCTTTGACATTATCGACTTTGTTGATTAATAAAATGGTTGGGAAATTGGCTGTACGCAATTTGTTTAATACCATTTCATCATCCGGTGTCCACTGAGTACCATCCACTAAGAATAATACTAAGTTTACATCACTTAAAGAACTGTTGGCCGCACGGTTCATTAGGCGGTTGATTGCGCGTTTTTCTTCAATATGAAGCCCAGGAGTATCAATATAAATCGCCTGAAAAGCACCTTCAGTATCGACACCCATGATGCGGTGACGAGTGGTCTGAGGCTTACGCGAAGTGATCGAAAGCTTCTGACCTAATAAATGATTCAGTAAAGTTGATTTACCGACATTCGGGCGACCAACGATGGCAATAAAACCACAATGTTGTTCACTCTCATCAATGGCGGCTTCAACTTGAGAAGGTTGTGCTTCGCCAGCAAAATAGGCATCAAGATCAAACTCTGGTTGCTCATTATCTTGGGCATCAATTTGATCGTTCTGTTGATCTTTCTTATTTGTCATTGGTCAGTACTCCTAACGCAAGTTCCGCTGCAGACTGCTCCGCTTTACGGCGACTGGTGCCTTTTCCGACGACAGGATTGGCAACACCGGCAATGTCACATGAAACAGTAAACTCTTGGTTATGCGCTTCGCCTTTAATTTTTTCCACTGTGTAAAGCGGTAAAGGTTTGCGACGACCTTGCAGAAATTCCTGCAATTGAGTTTTAGGATCTTTTTGTGAAATACCCGGTTTAATGGCTTCCAAACGCGATTGATACCAATTTAATACCACGCCACGCACCACTTCAACATCACTGTCGAGGTAGCAAGCACCGATGATGGCTTCAACGGCATCAGCAAGGATTGAATCACGACGGAAACCGCCACTTTTCAATTCGCCTGGACCTAATTTTAAGTAGTCTCCTAGCTCAAACTCACGTCCAAGCTCCGCTAACGTTTGACCGCGAACCAATGTCGCGCGCATGCGGCTCATATCCCCTTCATTAATTTTAGGGAAGCGATGATACAACTCATCAGCAATGACAAAACTTAAAATTGAATCGCCCAAAAACTCTAAACGTTCATTATGTTTGCTATTCGCACTGCGGTGAGTCAGTGCGAGGTTAAGACGATCGGCGCTATTAAAGCTATAACCGATCTTCTTTTCTAACTTAGGTATCTGAGAATTCATGCTCTCTCAATTATATTAAGCCGCCGATACGATTAAATCGCACGCCGGATGGGATCCACGAAGGTAATACGCTATCCGCATCACGATCAAATTCAAAGCTAATCCAAATCGCTACTGCTTTTCCGACTAGATTGGCTTCCGGTACAAATCCCCAATAGCGACTGTCTGCACTGTTATCACGGTTATCACCCATCATAAAGTACTCGCCTTGAGGCACGACCCATTCTGCTTGATAAGGTCTTGGCTGGTAAGCCGCCACGTTATCGCGTCGAACAGGGCTAATTAAAATACTATGCGCGACATCGCCAAGTTGTTCTTTCGCTTGGATCAGCGGAACACCATCTTGGAAGAAGTCACTTTTTTTCACATCAGAGCGTGGCACTGGCTTACATTCTTGACTGCCAGGCGACTGAACACACACTTGTTTATCTTCAGTATAGCGGATCGTATCGCCAGGCATGCCAACAAGACGTTTAATGTAGTCAATATTTGGCTGTGGTGGGTAACGGAATACGATAATATCCCCACGCTTTGGCTCACCAGTTTCAACAATTTTCGATTGAAATACTGGATCTTTAAGCCCGTAAGCAAATTTTTCAACTAAGATAAAATCACCGACCAATAAGGTTGGCATCATCGAGCCTGACGGTATTTGAAATGGTTCGTAGATAAAGCTACGCAAGATCAAAACAAACGCGATCACAGGGAAGATAGACACACTGTTCTCGACCCACCAAGGTTGGCGATTGACCTTTGCCACCACTTCTTTCGGTAATGGTTCATTGGTTTTGGTTTCAATATCAGCCACGGCTTGTTGACGTTTTTTCGCCCACACCAATTTTTCAAATGCCCACACAATACCGGTAACAACGGTCACAAGTACTAAAATCAATGAAAATGTATTCGCCATTTGGCTTCCCTATAATTTTCTAATAAGAACAGTGAAAAACTAGGCTGTTCAAAAACAAGCAAAGTGAAAGAGCGCACTCTTTCACTTCTGGTTATCGAGTAAAGATATTGTCAGACCCAAGCTTTGCTAACATCAATGCTTGGTAAATTAATCTTTACCAACATGAAGGATCGCAAGGAACGCTTCTTGTGGTAATTCAACATTACCAATCTGCTTCATGCGTTTTTTACCTTCTTTTTGTTTCTTCAATAGCTTTTTCTTACGACTCACATCGCCGCCATAACATTTTGCGATTACGTTTTTACGCAATTGTTTCACGGTAGAACGGGCAATAATGTGGTTACCAATCGCCGCTTGAATCGCAATATCAAACATTTGACGAGGGATAAATTCTTTCATTTTCTCAACTAATTGACGACCACGATTTTGTGAGTTGTCTTTGTGAGTAATGATCGCCAGTGCATCAACCGTATCGCCATTAAGCAATACATCCACTCGTACCATGCTTGATAACTGGTAACGTTGGAAGTTGTAATCCAGTGACGCATAACCGCGTGAAGTTGATTTTAAACGATCGAAGAAATCCAACACTACTTCCGCCATTGGCAGATCGTAAGTTAAGGCAACTTGGTTACCGTGGTAAACCATATCCACTTGAGTACCACGTTTTTCGATACATAAAGTGATCACGTTACCTAAGTAATCGGCTGGCACTAAAATATTACAACGGGCAATTGGCTCACGAATTTCATCAATATCATTAATAGCGGGCAGTTTTGCAGGGCTATCAACATATATGATGGTTTTATCGGTTTTTACCACTTCATACACTACGGTTGGCGCCGTCGTGATCAAGTCTAAATCGTATTCACGCTCTAAACGCTCTTGAATGATTTCCATGTGCAACATGCCAAGGAAACCACAACGGAAACCAAAGCCTAATGCGGCTGAGCTTTCTGGTTCATAAAATAATGAGGCGTCGTTTAAGCTTAACTTGCCCAGTGCATCACGGAAGTTTTCATAGTCATCCGATGATACCGGGAACAAGCCAGCATAGACTTGAGGTTTTACTTTTTTAAAGCCTGGAAGACGAGTTTCACAGCCGCCTTTAGCGTGAGTTAATGTATCCCCCACTGGCGCGCCTAAAATATCTTTAATACCACATACTACCCAGCCTACTTCACCAGTGTTCAAACCATCGGTATCGACTTGCTTTGGTGTAAAGATACCAATGCGATCCACTCCCCAAACTTGGCCAGTGCTCATCACTTTGATTTTGTCATTTTTCTTCAGTGAACCATTTTTGATTCGAACCAAAGACACCACACCTAAGTAGTTATCAAACCATGAGTCAATGATCAGTGCTTGCAGTGGCCCATCTGGATCACCTTCCGGCGCGGGGATAGATTTAACAATTTCTTCTAATACCAGATCGACGCCGATACCGGTTTTGGCCGAACAACGTACCGCTTCCATCGCATCAATACCTACGATGTCTTCAATTTCTTCTGCTACGCGTTCTGGATCGGCCGCAGGTAAATCAATCTTGTTTAAGATTGGTACCACTTCCAGTTCCATTTCAATCGCGGTGTAACAGTTAGCCAAAGTTTGAGCTTCAACCCCTTGACCGGCATCAACCACCAATAACGCACCTTCACACGCCGCTAGAGAGCGAGATACTTCATATGAGAAATCAACGTGTCCTGGGGTATCGATAAAGTTCAACTGGTAGGTTTCACCATCGTTGGCTTTATAATCTAAGGTAACGCTTTGTGCTTTAATGGTAATGCCGCGCTCACGCTCAAGATCCATTGAGTCTAATACTTGAGCCGCCATTTCACGTTCAGATAGGCCTCCACAAACTTGGATGAGACGATCAGAAAGGGTCGACTTACCGTGGTCGATGTGGGCGATAATCGAAAAATTACGAATGTGCTTCATGCTAATGACGATACTCAATTTAAAAAATGAAAAATAGAAACGCACGCTCAATAAGCGGGTTTCATTAAAGTGGATGGGATTCTACCCAATTTCAAGCAAGGTAGCTATACCCTTATGACTTGAAGACGTAACTTGAAGCAACAGCGTTATCACTGTCACTGGCATAAGAAGGGGCGATGGGATCAACAAATAGGCTGGCCTAACACTCGAATTAAACTCACTTCACGGCCAACTTTGGTCTCTAACCAATCGGTGAGAGGCTTTGCAAAGTAAATACCCACACCACCAAATAAGAAGAACATAAAGATCACAATGCCTTCTCCGCCGCCCAATAATGGTCGTAACCACACTTGCGCGATCAAACTGCCAAGCATCATCGCCACTAAAGGCAACAAATAAACAGTTAACGCAGAAAGCACTAGGCTTTTTTCAGGTAGACCGATCTCGACAATTTGCCCTGCTTTCAGGCTTTCACCGGCTTGAGCTAATTGATCTGAGTCCAATTGCCATTCATGCGATTTATTACCTAGCGCTTTAGATACCATGCCAGTACCGCAACTTTTTTGCGATTTGCAATGATTGCAGCTGGTCTGTTGTTCACAACTCACTTTGACCACCAGCTTACCACTGCGACTTGCGACATCGATGACAGTTGCCAAAGCAGTCATCATTTTTGACCACCTTGGGCTGTGGTTGCTTTATTGGTATTCGAGGCGTTATTACTTGTTGCCGCTATAAATACCACCGAATCGGCAATACGTTTCGCCGTTACCGCGGGAATGTCACCGATCACTGAAATCTCTTTATTATCTTTAACAAAGGTTTGCAACGTGCGACGACCTTGACGGTAAATTTGTGCTTTGCTATCTGGTGAATCTAGATCCGAAACATACACCGAAAAGCTAAATAAACCGTCGCTATAAAGTTGGCTTTCAACCACGCTATCGGTGATCGGAATACGGTATCGATTCAAATCATTGGCTTTAAAACCATTTGGCACCCAACTCACTTTCCAATCGGCAAGGGTTGGTTGAGGCTTAGGAATAGTTAGAACATCCGGTAATTCAATGGTATTTAAACGTTCAAGTATATTGGTGATGTGTTCGCTAACCGCATAAGAAATGGTGCGATATTGCTCTAACACTTCACCATTACGTTCCACTAAATCAGCGCGTAAAGGCAATTTAGTGCGCTCATCAATCCAAACCACATAGGAATAACGCAGCCCATCTTTTGGCACTACGCGGATCACTTGACAGGCAGCGCCAGCTTCACGAGCACGGCCCATTTTGACAAAGTCATACAACTGAGCGAGCTGATCAATATTGGTATTAATCATAGGTATGATAGGACCGACCATGCTGCCAGAGCTGATACTAAATGGCTCGATGCCAGGCTCGACATAGCTCACTTCATCCGCACGCCGGATCACTTCACGGATCGGGCCGCTTAAGTAGACTAAATGCGCCAGTTGCTTGTTCTTATCGACCGCATGACGATAAAGCAGCGGTTCAATGCTGTTTTTCTTAATCAGAATGTAAGACATTTCATAACTAAGGGTTTGACTGGCTTCGCTCATCTGATGCAACAAAGCCTCAGCAGAGACAGTATCGTCTGCTGAGGCAATTTGACTAAATAAGCTGAATAGTAATCCAATACTAATCAGTAGTTTTTTCATTATGTTACCGCTCTGGTGTTAAGCAGTTATTCACTGGTGTGATTAAGACGTAACTGCAATTCATAATCTTGCATTAAAGCATTAATGCGTCGGTGCTGTTCCATCGCTTTCGCTTCACCGGATTGAGGGCGGATTGAATCACGAGTTAAACTCACAGGCTCTGCCGATCCAGCAAAAGGAATCGTTTGTAGAACGGGTAATTGATCGGCATCAGTTGGTGCTGAGTTGCTACCAGAATATTGTTGCACTCCAAGCACTACTACCATAGACACACAAGCGGCAATACCAATCTGAGTAATATTCAATAACCACGCAGGCATCGCTTTACGTGCTTTTTGTGGTTTAGGTTGCGATTCTATCATCGGAGTTACATTGGTTAACCCTTCGTTATGGGTAGAATGCGCAGGCTCTGCATCCAGTGCCATCGCAACATTTGCTGCGATATCCCAAGCGGGCATATTCTGCGGCGCTTCTCCGCGCAACGTATCACCGATTAAATGATAATGACTCCACGATTGCTGTGCTTCAGCATCGTTTTCAATATCGCTTATCAATGATTGATCGACAAGCTCGCCATCCATTAGAGCTGAGATCTGTTGTTTACTGGTCATATTCATCACCGTATTTATAAGGCTATTGGCGCTGCATAAGTGGGGTTATTTTCTTTTCCACTGCATCACGAGCCCGGAATATCCGAGAACGAACGGTCCCAACAGGACAATCCATCACTTCAGCAATTTCTTCGTAACTTAAACCATCTAGTTCGCGTAAGGTCATTGCTGTTTTCAAATCTTCAGGCAGTGCTTCAATTGCGTGAAAAACCACCTGCTTTAATTCTTCTGACAACGTTAAGTTCTCAGGGTTCGATATTTCTTTTAATGCACTACCAGATTCGTAATATTCTGCGTCTTCTGCATCGACATCACTGGCTGGAGGTCGACGTGATTGAGCGACAATGTGGTTTTTAGCGGTATTGACCGCAATGCGATACAACCAAGTGTAAAAAGCACTTTCACCACGAAACCCCGGAATGGCTCGATAGGCTTTAATAAACGCCTCTTGAGCAACATCCGGCACATCTGCTGGGTTTTTTATGTATCGTGATATTAAGCTGCATACCTTGTTTTGGTACTTGATGACCAAAAGATTGAATGCTTGCTTATCACCATTTTGAACCCGCTCAATTAAGACTTGATCAGTCAACTGCTCGCTCATTTCGAGCACCTACCCCTGTTGTTATGCTCTTATCTTCTCAGATATGAACGCTGTTTCTGTATATTGAAAATGGACATCACAGCTTAGCCGATCACTAATTATGACTTGGGAAAACAAAAAAAGTTCCATAAATTAAAATTTTTCGCTTTTCAATTATAAAGTGTGATGTAATTATCATTCACTCAGATCACCCAATCAGCCACTGTAACGCTGATGCAGGGGAATGCTTATTCATTTATGGCCGTCATTATAAGGGCATCTATACATTAATTAGTATTTTTTTTGTTATTTATATCGCTCAAGTAACAATTATGAGTCAAATAACAAGAATGATTTATGCCGCCTAGGCTAACTTAGTGTAATTCATTGATTCAACCACATAATTAGGGATTGATACAAGCTTATGAATTCAAATAGTAATGAGCACCAATGTGATGTTCTGGTGATAGGTAGTGGCGCGGCCGGTTTATCGTTGGCGTTACGTGTTGCCGCTTTCGGCAAGGTAATGGTGCTCAGCAAAGGACCGATGTCAGAAGGCTCAACTTATTATGCCCAAGGTGGTATTGCTGCGGTTTTCGATGAAAATGACAGTATTGAATCTCATGTTGAAGATACCTTAATCGCCGGCGCTGGCATTTGTGAAAAAGACACCGTCAACTTTATTGCTAAAAATTCTAAAGAATGTGTGCAGTGGTTAATTGATGGCGGGGTGCCATTTGATTTTGATGAAAACGATAAAAGCGCCAATCCAAAGCATCACTTAACCCGTGAAGGTGGGCATAGTCATCGCCGCATTCTTCATGCAGCCGATGCAACTGGCATGGCAATGCAAACCTCACTACAAGATAATGTCGCTCGTCATCCTAATATCCATTTCCTTCAACGTTACAATGCCTTAGATTTAATTACCGAAGATAAAATTGGCGGCGATGCGAAAAAAATCGTTGGTGCCTATATCTGGAACCGTAACCAAGAACATGTTGAATCAGTACGAGCGAAATTTGTGGTATTGGCCACCGGTGGCGCATCTAAAGTGTACCAATATACCTCAAATCCTGATGTCTCTTCTGGCGATGGTATTGCGATGGCGTGGCGCGCAGGCTGTCGAGTGGCTAACTTAGAATTTAACCAATTTCACCCTACTTGCTTGTTCCACCCTGAAGCGCGTAATTTCTTACTGACCGAAGCGTTGCGCGGTGAAGGCGCTTATTTAAAACGCCCAGATGGTACGCGCTTTATGCACGATTTTGATCAGCGCGGCGAACTGGCCCCGCGCGATATTGTGGCGCGAGCGATTGATTTTGAGATGAAGCGTTTAGGCGCCGATTGCATGTATCTTGATATTAGCCATAAACCAGCTGACTTTATCGAGAAACATTTCCCGACTATTTATATGCGCTTAAAAGATCTTGGCATTGATATGACCCAAGAGCCGATCCCGATTGTACCGGCAGCGCATTATACCTGTGGCGGTGTGATGGTCAATCAGCAAGGTCAAACCGATCTTAAAAATCTTTATGCTGTTGGGGAAGTTACCTATACCGGATTACATGGTGCCAACCGTCTTGCATCTAACTCATTATTAGAGTGTGTGGTGTACGCATGGTCTGCGGCTAACGATATTATTGCCAATTTTGATAAAGCGACCTTACCAGCCTCATTACCTTATTGGGATGAAAGCCAAGTCACCAATTCGGATGAAGAAGTCATCTTGCAACATAACTGGCATGAATTACGTTTATTTATGTGGGATTACATGGGGATTGTGCGCACCGATAAACGCTTAGAACGAGCGATGCGCAGGATTCAATTATTGCAACAAGAAACCCATGAATATTACAGCCATTTCCGAGTCTCTAATAATCTACTCGAGCTGCGTAATTTATTGCAAGTAGCGGAGTTAATGGTACGCTGCGCGATGGCAAGAAAGGAAAGTCGTGGGTTACATTACACCCTAGACTACCCAGACAAGTTAGAAAGTAGCGGCCCAACTATTTTAGAACCTGAAACCTTTAGAACCACCAATCCGTTGTTTTAATTCTTTTAATAACCATAGATTTGAGTCGTGATCTTGATAAGATCTACGGCTCTTTTTTTATCTCTAATCGGCCTACATTGTGGGCACTTTCTTGGGTTAATAATACCAACAAACGCCGATAGTCAGGATCGCTAAATTGATGCCGCCATAAGTGGATCACTTTTCCCTCAAGTCGAATTTGTATTAACCACATTCTAAGTTCGGTTTGAACCGATTTCACAGGCACAAATAAAGACTCTAGCGAATAAGAAGCGCAATTATCCTGCCACTCAAAATCAAAGCGATCAGAATCAAAGTAAAGTTTGAGTGATAGTTGTATTAATAGCAGCGATAGCAGTAGCGGAGAGAGAGAAACAACAATCACCCAATTCAGCACCAGAAAGAAAATCAGTGCGATAATATGAGGAATTGCTGTGTCTTGATAGTGAAAATGATGACGGCGGTAAACCAGTTGCTCGGGATTAACGCACTTTACTGAGATTATGGGCAACGATTTTATCCACTAGCTTGGCATGACCTAAGTGTTCACTACGCCCATGTCCCATTACCCAAGTAAAGAGGTCTGGATCATCACACTCCAGTAGCGAAACAAATTGCTGTTGCTCTGATTCTGTTAAGTCATCAAAACATTCTTCAAAAAATGGCATGATCACGACATCAAGTTCTAACATACCACGGCGACAAGCCCATTTGATTCGTGCTTTTTCTTCAGGTTTATACATAATCGTTCCATCCATTATTTTAATCACTTAAGTCTACCAGTCTGACCCTTTTCTCACTAGTATCATTATCACATTGTCATAAAAAATCAGCGCTAAACTACCGTAGTTAACGACGGTGGCTTTTAAGCATAGTTCGTTTATCGACACTTCAAAGACCGACAATAAGGGAAAGGTGACAAATCTAAGCGACAGGTTTACCATAACCACAACTTTCTATCTCAGGGCTTTATGATGAATTGGACTCCTTCTGTATCACCATTATCTTTCTCTTCTACAGATACCTTACCTGATTTGATTTTGTGCCCATTACCTTCATGGTCAAGCATTACCATGGTCGGTGATGATAAAAAATCTTACTTACAAGGACAAATCACCAATAACGTGGTGACTTTGGAGGCAAATAAAAGCACATTAGGCGCACATTGTGATGCCAAAGGAAAGATGCTGAGTGTATTTCAATTATTCCACCACAATCACGGGTATGCGTTATTTCAACGACGTTCTGCGATTGAAAAAGAACTGGTCGAAATTAAAAAATACGCGGTTTTCTCTAAAATTGAGATCCTGCAAAGTGATGATGTCTGTATTGGATTAATCGGCGAGCAAGCGGATAGCTTCATTAATGGTTTAAACGATGACGATAGCGATAGCGATGTGCGAGCGATTGCCGGCGGAACCGCGGTGAGAATAGACCGTAATCGTTGGTTGTTGTTGATATCAAATGAGCAAGTAACCCCGTGCGCAGAAAGTGCATTATCAGCGGGTGCGACACTTTGCGATGAAAGTATTTGGGATTGGGCCGATGTTATCTCCGCCCGCCCTCGTCTAGATGCTGCCGAGCAATTAGAACATATTCCGCAAGCGATGAATTTGCAGGCGCTTGACGGCATCTCTTTTACTAAGGGGTGTTATACCGGTCAAGAAACTATTGCTCGTGCTAAATATCGCGGCATTAATAAGCGTGCCATGTTCTTACTTGAAGGCCAAGCGGGTAGCACATTACCCGATGATCTTAGTGTTGAGCGCCAAGTAGGAGAGAACTGGCGTAATGCAGGTAAACTTCTGGCACACTATCATTACTCAGATAACAAACTGATTGGCTTAGCGGTACTACCGAATAACTTAGACACTGACACTCGATTGCGCTTAACTCAACAGCCTGAAAGTGAACTGACGTTTGGCAGCTTGCCTTATTCTCTACAACAAGATGATTAGAGGTGTATCGATTAAGATCTCTTTTTTGTAGAAAATAGATGTCATTATCGTCTTTTAAAAGCAATATCGCACTCATACAACTGCCAATAATATAGAATTTATATTAACTAATTGTGAATAATTACCCATACGTATCGATATAATGTATGGTAATGACACTTGTTTTACTTTGGTGGATGCCTTTTTCCTAACCAAGTAACAAGTTAAGTGATTGATGGTTGGAACAACCGCTATAGTTGAACTCCTAACTATTCACTTTATATAATGCATCTGTGATTTTGCCCGCACCTTAAATGCGGGCTTTTTTTGTCTCTAGCAACCCGTGAAGTCTTCCATCTTTTCCACCCTATCAACTTTCCCCAACCCACACTTTCCAACCTCGATCTTAGGCAACCGACTCACAGTCCAATAAACCAGCAACTAATACTTAAAACAAATCTGTCACCATCAAAACATAAAAAATCAGAATTAACGGCTAAAAAACAAGCTTTCGACTACCACTTTAAATAATCAAAACCCAACTCTTGTCACATTTAATATCACATTGAAACACTTCTGTAACACATCATCCTGTATAATATACGCCAATTACTATAAGGATGTTAGTATGAGACTGTTTAAACGTTACGTAAGCGTTCACCAGCACCCTATTGACAGGGCTGGTGAACGTTAAAAACCGAATACGTTTGGGTAGGGCTGTCGATTCGTCACGGCTGTGACGATTTCGGACACAACTGACCATGCTGAGAGGCCACGCTTTTTGCAGGTTTCAGTTATCGTATGTATACGGCTGCGAAATTTATCACCAGCATCAGATGTCGTGCCGTAGCTAATTTTGCGTTGAATGACAAAACCTCGAATGCA